>DASRBA010000361.1:0-32849 GCA_035637895.1 Myxococcaceae bacterium | reverse complement strand
ACCGCCGCCGTTGCCGCCGCCATTGCCGCCGCCATTGCCGCCACCACCGCCCGGAGGAGGCGGGGGCGGGGGGTTGCCCGGATACGAGCCCCAGCCAGGAGGCGGGGTGCGGTTCACGGGCGGTGGGACGTAGACCGGCGGCGGGTTGTTGGCCGGCAGGGTGTAGCCGCCGCCCGGCGTGGCCGCGTGGACGGTGTTCGGGCCGTTGTAGACGTACGAGCCGCGGCCGCGGTCCCAGAAGTAGTACGTCACGTCCGGGGTGTAGTCGTGCCAGTGGCGGCCCTGGATGTTGCAGTAGCCGCCCGACGCGATGGGGTGCCCTTCCCAGTACCAGTACACGTTGGGGCCGGTGTACCGGTAGTAGTTGTCCGAGTAGACGTAGTAGGTGGAGTCCGGCACGTATTCGTGGGTGTGCCGTTCGTTGATGAAGCACCACCCGCCGCCGTACGCATCCGCCACGGGGTGCTGCCCGTAGTAGTAGTAGTAGGTCGGGGCGGGCCGCGCGTAGCCGTAGCCGTACACCCGGTGCACGACGCATCCGGACAAGGCGGAGACCGCCAGCGCCAGAGCCAAGATCTTCTTCATTTCGTCTTCTCCTGCCTACACGTCCGGGACGGTCAGACGTCGATCGTCCAGAAAAATTCAAACCCCGTCAGTGCAGGGTGTGGTGGGGGCCCGCGGTCCGCGCCCGCTCCACCTTGTGCAGGCATCCGAGGATGTGGTCGCGGTACTCGGCCACCTCGCGCAGCCCGCAGATCATCCACCGCCCGCCGATCACCACGGTGGGGACCCCGCGCACCCCGCGGTCGCGCGCCAGCCGGTGCTCCTCCAGGATCAGCCGGCGCGTCTCGGGCGACTGGAAGGCCGCGGAGAAGCGGTTCATCTCCAGCCCCACCTGGGCGGCCAGCTCGAACACCACGTCCGTCCGGGTGACGTTGACGCCCTGCTCGAGCGCCGCCCGCTGCAGCGCCTTCCCCAGCACGTGCCGGGCGCCGGCGCCCTGCAGCTGCGCCGCCTCCAGCGCCGCCAGCGCCGGGAGACTGGACCGCGGCGGGTCCCCGGCCGTCCACAGGCTGTCGGAGAGGCCGCCTCCCTCAGGCTCCTTGCGCGCCTCGCCCAGATCCTTCACCCAGCCCGACAGCTCCTTGGCGGACGGGAGCGCCTCGTGGACGCGCAGCGGGAATGGACGCGACCTCCAGCGGATTTGATCGCCCAGCTCGCGTTGCACCGCGTGGAGCCGCTGCTCCGCGATGAAGCACCACGCACAGAGCACGTCCTGATAGACCACCACCTGAAGCGGTCGAGGGGGGCGATGCATGCGTGGCGGCGACTTTAGGAGTCCCCGCGCGGCGCCTTCAATCCCGTTCGCGAGTGCTCGCCCACCGAGCGAGTGCGCCCAGGACGCCCGGCCGCCCGCCTCCGCCGCTACGCCAGCCCGCGCACCAGCGGTTGGGCGCGCTGCCGCTCCGCGTAGGCCAGCGCGTGGTCGACGATCGCCCCGGCCACGTCGAGCCGGGTCGCGCGCTCCAGGCCCTCGAAGCCGGGGCTGGAGTTGATCTCCATGATCTTCGGCCCGTCCCTCGACTCCAGCATGTCCACCCCCGCCACCTCGAGGCCCACCAGCTGCGCCGCCCGCACCGCCGCGCGCTCGTAGGACTCCTGGAGGCGGATGACCGTTCCCGCCCCGCCGCGGTGGATGTTGGAGCGGAACTCGCCCTTCTTCGCCTGCCGGCGCATGGCGCCCACGACCCGGTCCCCCACCACCAGCGCCCGCACGTCGCGGCCCCTGGACTCCTTGATCATCTCCTGCAGCACGATCTCCTGGCCCAGGTCCCAGAAGGTGTCGAGGATGGTCTGCACCTCCGCCAGGGTGGAGGCGATCATCACCCCCACGCCCTGCGTCCCGCGGATCAGCTTGATGATCGCCGGCAGCCCGCCCACCTCCTCCACCAGCCGGGCCAGGTTGCTCCGGTCGTGGGCCATCACCGTGCGCGGGATGAGCAGCCCCTCGCGCGCCAGCAGCTGGAGACAGCGCAGCTTGTCGCGGCTGCTGGCGATGCCCTGGGCCCGGTTGCAGACCGGGACGCCCATCTGCTCCAGGTGCCGCACCACCGCCAGGCCGTAGGCGGTGATCGAGGCGCCGATGCGGGGGATGGCCACGTCCAGCCCGCGCACCTCCATGCCCCGGTAGATCATCCTCGGCCCGGAGTTGGCGATCACCAGGTTGCAGCGCAGCGTGTCCAGCACCAGCGAGCGGTGCCCCCGCGCCTTCACCGCCTCCACCAGCCGCCGCGTCGCGTAGAGGGACCGCTTCCGGGACAGGATGGCCAGCGTCTTGCGGATGCGGTGGCGGCGGCGCGGTGGCGGCTTCCCGCGCCTGGTGGACCGGGCGGCCATGGAAAGGGGCGGACCCTAGCACGCCGGTAATTCCACCTAGGGCCCTCGGAAGGGGTAGTGTTGCCCTCAACGTGAGCGGCAACGACCCGAACCAGGCGCCGACCAGCCCCGACGAGATCCTCACCTCCCCCGGAGACGCCGCGCAGCAGGAGGTCCTGGAGTCGGTCAAGTTCAACACCACCCACACGCTGGTGGTGGAGAACCGGACCACGCTCAAGCTGCGCAAGTGTCGGCTGGCGGTCATCGCCGGGCCGGACAGCGGCAAGCAGATCGTCTCCGACAAGGAGAAGCTCCGGGTGGGCGCCCACCCCCAGAGCGACGTGGTGCTCTCCGAGGACCGCACCGTCAGCCGCAACCACTTCGAGATCGAGTACACCGACCGCGGGTACCTGCTGATCGACCTCAAGTCGACCAACGGGACCTTCCTCGACGGTCGGCGGGTGGAGCGGGCCTACCTCTCGCCCGGCTCGCAGATCCGCTCCGGCCAGTCCACGCTGACCTTCGCCCCCATCGACGAGGAGGTGACCGTCGAGCCGGACTCGGAGGGCCAGCTCGGCGGGATGGTGGGGAAGAGCTTGAAGATGCGGCAGATCTTCGGGCTCATCAAGAAGATCGCCCCCATGGACGTCTCGGTGGTCATCCAGGGCGAGACGGGCACCGGCAAGGAGCTGGTGGCGCGCGCCATCCACGAGAACTCCTCGCGCCGGCAGGGGCCGCTGGTGGTCATCGACTGCGGCGCCATCCCGCCCAACCTCATCGAATCCGAGCTGTTCGGCCACGAGAAGGGCGCCTTCACCGGCGCCACCCAGAGCCGGCCCGGCGCCTTCGAGCGCGCCAAGGGCGGCACCATCTTCCTGGACGAGCTCGGCGAGCTCCGGCTGGACCTCCAGCCCAAGCTGCTGCGCGTGCTGGAGAACCGCGAGGTCCGGCGGGTGGGCGGCAACGAGGTGATCGAGGTGGACGTGCGGCTGATCGCCGCCACCAACCGCGACCTGGTGAAGGAGATCCAGGCCGGCAACTTCCGCGAGGACCTCTACTTCCGCCTCTCCGTCATCTCCATCCAGCTCCCGCCGCTGCGCCAGCGCCGCGAGGACATCCCGCACATCCTCAGGACCGCCCTGGCGGAGCCGGACCTGGTGGGGAAGGTCGGCCGCAAGCGCTTCACTCCCGAGGCGCTGGCGGTGATGTCCAACTACTCCTGGCCCGGCAACATCCGCGAGCTGCTCAACGTGGTCTCCCACGTCATCACCTTCTCGGAAGGGGAGGAGATCGACGTCCACCACCTGCCGCCGCGCCTTCTGGGCACCCAGAAGGAGGCGCCGCTCTCCTTCAACGAGCACCTCTCCTTCAAGGACGCCAAAGAGCAGCTGCTGGAGAACTTCGAGCGCGAGTACATCGGCCAGCTGCTCAAGCGCTGCGAGGGCAACATCTCCCGCGCCGCGCGCGAGAGCGGGCTGCACCGCAAGTCCATCGAGCGCCTGGTGAAGAAGTACCAGCTGGACGCCCGCTCCATGCGGCCGCGGTAGCGCCAGCGTAGGGGAACCAACCACCCCGGCGCGTCCGGATGACCGATGGCCCGACCCCAGGGCCGCGTGGAGGATCGACCCGGGATGAGGCAGGTCCTCGCAAAGCTCCGGAGGTTCCGGAAGTCGCGCCCTGGCCAGGCCCTGGTGGAGGCGGCGCTCACCTTGCCGCTGACCACCTTCCTCATCCTGGGGACCATCCAGCTGTTCCTGATGCAGCAGGCGCGGCTGATGGCGGACTACGCGGCGATGCGCGCGACCCGCGCCGGGTCGGTCAACTTCGGCGACTGCCGGTCCATGACCCACGCCGCCATCGGCGCGGTGCTGCCGACCTTCGCCCGCGCCGACACCCCCGCCAACCTGGCCACCTCCTTCCAGGCGCGCAAGGACAACATCTACGGCGGGACGGAAGGGACCAACAGGAACGCGTACACCGGGGCGGTGGTGTGGATCTTCCGGGAGAGGCCGCTCAGCTCCACCGTCGACCCGAAGGAAGACTTCGACAACTTCCAGCTGCCCCCGGACGACCAGCGGCTCGAGGTGCGGCTGATCTTCTGGTACCCGCTGCGCATCCCCTTCGCGGACTGGGTGATGACGCGGATCTTCCTCGCCCACTACGGCCTGCAGAGCTACCTGGCCTCCAACCCGCTCAGCGAGACGAAGCGGGCCAACTGGCCCCAGGGCTTCCAGATCTCCGACCTGTCCACCTACTCGTCCGCCACGGTGGCCGCGGAGTTCGTCAGCCGCGCGCAGCGGGGACAGTACGTGTACCCCATCCAGTCGACCTACTCGATGCGGATGATGACGCCGCCCAAGCCCGCCTTCTGGCAGCGGCAGAACTGCGACCCCGCCCCATGACCACCCGAGGGAACCGACGCGCGCGCGGCCAGGCCGCCGCCATGATGGCCCTGACGATGATGCTGATCGCGCTCATGGTCTGCATCACGCTGGGCGTGGGGATGAAGGTGAAGGAGAAGATGGAGACGCAGACGCTGGCGGACGCCTCCGCGTACTCGGGGGCGGTGCTGACGGCGCGGACGTTCAACTCCATCGCCATCGTCAACCGGGTGGAGATCGCCGACATGGTCTCCGTCGTCGCCTCCCAGTCGCTGGTGGCGTACGGCGGCTACTACCGGGCCATGCTCTGGTCCGCGCGCGAGCAGCTCCAGGTGATGCACGACGCGGGCGGCGTCTGCCCCGACGACGGCGTCTGCAACTGGTGCACGCGCTACACGACCATGATGGGCGCGGTGGACGGGGAGATCAACCGCATCAACTCCGACTGGTACGCGCACGACGCCCTCATCAGCGTGCCCGTCGTCGAGGGGCGCGGGGCGGCCGGGAACGCGTACGACTCCGCGAAGAAGCTCTACGAGGACCTGCGAGACAACCGGATCAACAGCCCCGGCGGCACCTTCAGCTACATCGTGCAGCGGACGGCCCAGGGCAGCGACTGGCCGGCGGAGCTGACCGCGCCCGCCACGGCCAACGCCGTCAACTCCCGCGAGTTGGGGACGGCGGCCAACTGCGACCCCACCTCCGGGCAGTTGATCTGCGAGGGCGACGCGCCGAAGGAGGTCCCCGTCCAGGCGACCATGGGCAGCCGCGGCTACCAGTTCGAGCGGAACGCCGCCAACCTCACCCAGATGGTGGAGGGCGGGCTGATGACCGTGGCGGGGATGTCCCGCGTCAACGGAGAGGCGGCGACGCTGAGCAACTTCGAGGGCAGCACGCGCTTCGTGGACCAGCCCGACTACCACGGGCGCCCGGGCGGGCTGGGCCTGGTGGGCGAGATGATGGAGGGCACGCTCAAGCTCAGCGTGAAGGCCAACGGGTGCGGCCCGCAGAACAGCAGCGACAACCCGGTCAAGAGCTGGGTCTACGACACGTCCTTCCTGAACACGAACGACACCCACTTCTACAGCTGGGTGGACCGGAACAACATCGTGCAGACCTATACCGAGCCGCAGGGCTGGCACGCGCTCCCCAACGCCACCTGCCCGCCCTTCAACATCCCCCCGTGCGGGATGTGGCCGGCGTTCATGGACATGAACCCGGCGCACGTCGACCCGGCGGTGAGGTTCCAGCACCTGTACGGGCAGCCGAAGGTGACCGCGGTGGTGCAGCGGGACTACGCGGTGCGCGGCACCCGGGCGGACCCCTGGAACCTGCTGTACACGATGAGCGTGCGGCGCTCGGACGCCGAGGAGTTCGACAACAACGGCATGAAGACGGCGCAGGGGCTGGACATCAGCCGGCAGACCGCCATCGCGTCCGGGCTGGCGTACTACCACCGGCAGGGTCACTGGCAGGAGCCGCCCAACCTCTACAACCCGTACTGGCGCGCCACCCTGGTGAGCAACGCCATCGACACCGACGGCTACCCCAACGCCGGCGGGCAGGACCTGCAGAACGCCGCCGCCAACGCGCCCTTCGCGCAGGACGTCATCACCCAGCTGTCCGCGGCGGGGTTCCACGGATGGCAGTGACGACCAGGCGGGCCCGCGGCCAGGCCACCACCGAGGCGGCGCTGGGGATCCTCGTCATCTCCACCGTCATCGTCTTCGGCATCCACTTCTCCGAGGTGGCGATGCTGTCGCTCAAGGTGGAGGAGGCCAACGCCTCCGCCCTCTGGGACACCACCGCCAAGCGGATGTCCAACCTGCTCGGCGCCACCGCGGACTTCGGGCCGCGCACCTCCGCCATCCAGGCGGCGGGAGGGGAGGCGTCCACGCGCTACGCCGACTTCGACGGGCGCGCGTCCCGGTCCGGGAGCGTCGCCCCCACGCTGGTGTTCACCCAGGCCACGCCCATCCAGGTGGTCTGCAACGAGGACCCGGCCGTGGCGCCCATGAACCTGGACGTCACCCAGGACGTCACGCAGAGCTTCAAGCCCGTGTTCGCGCAGGGCGTGGGCGGGATGGTCTGCTGGGCGGAGTCGGACTTCAGCCTGGTGCCGGGGTTCACCCGCCGGTTCCTGCAGCGCGAGCCGTTCCGGGCGCAGCACGTGTCCGTCACCTCGTACCACGTCTGCTCCATGGCCCGCGCCAACGGGGGCGCGTGCCCGGCGCTGGCGGCGATCGCGCTCGGGGACTGGGGGCTCACCACCGGCGTCGAGGCGGAGGACTGCGACCTGGTGGCGCCGGGCCCCAGCGCCACCTGCGCGAACACCGGGTACTACATGATGACCCGGCGCGTCTTCCAGGGCATGCACCAGCGCCCGGGCGTGGGGAACGGGCAGCCGCCGGGAGAGCAGCTCTCGCAGTACCTGTGGAACACCCCGCGCGGCGGCCCGCAGATCGACCTCGACGAGGACGCGTTCTTCATGGCCGCCATCGGCGAGACCGGCAACCCGAAGTACCAGCAACCCTACGTGGACCACGCGGGCTCCGGGCCGTACACGGTGACGCCGGGCGGCCGGTACGACGACCCCGCGCTCCAGGTCTATCCCCAGGCGGCCCAGCAGCGGGACCCGTGCGCCTTCGGGCTGCCGTGCGACTGGACGCAGTGGTCGGCGTACTACCCCCCCTGATGGTGCCGGCGCTCGCGGTGTGGCTGTGCCTGGCCGGCGCGCCGGCGGGGGTGCCGTTCACCTGGGACGTGCCCGAGGTGATCGAGCAGGTGCCGGTGGGGAACATGCCGTCCTCGGGAGGCCGGCCGATGCGGGTGCGCGCGGTGCGGTCGCGGTGGAGCGCGTCGAAGCTGCGGAAGAAGCTGGAGGACGACTTCGTCCGCGCCGGGCTGTGGATCCCCCCCGAGCACGACCAACCCCAGAACCTGCCCCTGCCGTACATCTCCGCCATCGACGGGCTCCGGATGCTGTCGTACTCGGCGTTCTTCCAAGTGAACCGGGACGGCAGCACCACGCTGTTCCTGGGCGAGGTGGACCTGGGGGCGCGGGTGTCGACGACGCCGGCGGCGCCGGTGTTTCCGGGGGCGATGGGCGTGCTCACCTCGGACGTGGAGGTGATGCGGGCGGTGTCCTTCACGGCGAAGGCCCGCCCGGACGAGGTGCAGGCGTTCTACCGGGAGGTGCTGGGCAAGGCCGGCTACAAGGAGACCGGCCCCGGCACCTACGAGCGCGGCCAGGACCGGACGCTGGTGTCGGTCCGGGGCCCGGGCTCCGACGGGACGGTGAGCGTGCTGGTGACGACCACCGCGGCGGCGCCGGTCAGGAACGCGCCCGCCCCGGCGTCGGCTCATTGAAAGCAGCCCGGCGCTGGTGTTAGGCGCACCGTCATGAGCGAACCCAAGTATCCGGTCAACCTGCCGCGGACGGAGTTCCCGATGAAGGGGAACCTGACGCAGCTCGAGCCGCGGATGCTGGCGCGCTGGGAAGAGCAGGGGACCTACCGGCGGATGCTGGAGAAGAACGCGGGGAGCGACCCGTTCGTCTTCCACGACGGCCCCCCCTACGCCAACGGGCACCTCCACTCCGGCCACGCGGAGAACAAGATCCTCAAGGACATCGTGGTCAAGTACCGCAACATGGCCGGGCGGCTGTGCGACTACGTCCCCGGCTGGGACTGCCACGGCCTCCCCATCGAGCAGGCGGTGGAGAAGCGGCTGAAGGAGAAGAAGGTCGACAGGCGTTCGCTCTCCCGCGAGGAGTTCCTGGCGAAGTGCCGCGAGTACGCGCTGGAGTTCATCGACATCCAGCGGACGGAGTTCAAGCGGCTGGGCGTATTCGGCCGGTGGGACGAGCCGTACGCGACCTTGAATTTCGACTACGAGGCGCAGGAGATCCGCGAGCTGGCGGAGTTCGCGCGCCGCGGGCTGATCTACCGGCGCAAGAAGCCGGTGTACTGGTGCCTCTACGACCAGACCGCGCTCGCCGAGGCGGAGGTCGAGTACGAGGACCACACCTCGCCCTCCATCTACGTGGCGATGGACGCGGTGGACGACCTGTCCCGGCTGAGCGGCAAGCTGGCGGGGAAGAAGGTCGCCTTCGCCATCTGGACCACCACGCCGTGGACGCTCCCGGCGAACCTGGCGATCGCCGTCAACCCCAAGGTGGAGTACGTCTTCTACGACGCGGGCACCCGGGTGCTGTGCGTGGCCAAGGACCTGCTGCCGAAGGTGCTGGCGGACTGCCGCGCGGACCACCTCGCCATCCGGGAGGTGAAGCTGCCCGGGCAGGCGCCGGTGGAGGCGGCGTCCATGGCGGACCCGGCGCGCATCCTGGCGTACGCCTCCGGGGCGGACCTGGTGGGGCTGAAGTACCGGCACCCGTTCTACGACCGCGTCTCGCCCGTCGTCCCCGGCGAGCACGTCACGCTCGAGCAGGGCACCGGGCTCGTCCACACCGCGCCCGGGCACGGGCAGGAGGACTACGAGGTCGGCCTGGCCCACGGGCTGGACGTGTACAACCCGGTGAAGGGCGACGGCCGGTACGACGACACGGTGGGGCCGCTTTTGGCCGGCAAGCACGTCCAGAAGGAGGCCAACCCGCTCGTCATCGACCTGCTGGTGGAGAAGGGCGCGCTGCTCAACAACAAGGGCGACAGCGTCACCCACAGCTACCCGACGTGCTGGCGGTGCCACAACCCGGTCATCTTCCGCGCCACCCACCAGTGGTTCATCTCGCTGGACAAGGACGGCCTGCGGAAGCGGGCGCTGGCGGCGATCGACCAGGTGCAGTGGGTGCCGCGGTGGGGCCGGGAGCGCATCTACGGGATGCTGGAGAACCGCCCGGACTGGTGCATCAGCCGGCAGCGGACGTGGGGCGTGCCCATCCCGGTCGCGGTCTGCGAGGCCTGCGGCGAGGCGGTGGTGTCGCCGGAGATGATGGAGAAGGTGGCCGGCGCGGTGGAGAAGGCCGGCGCCGGCGCCTGGTACGAGCGCCCGCTGGAGGACTTCTACGCCGGGGGGAAGACCTGCCCCGCGTGCAAGAAGCCGGAGCTGCGCAAGGAGACGGACATCCTGGACGTGTGGTTCGACTCGGCGTGCTCGTTCGCGGCGGTGGCGGCGAAGCGGCCCAACATGCGCGTCCCGGTGGACCTGTACCTGGAGGGGTCCGACCAGCACCGCGGCTGGTTCCACTCGGCGCTGCTGGTGGGGGTGGGCGGGCACGACTTCGCCCCCTACAAGACGGTGCTCACGCACGGCTTCGTGGTGGACGGCGAGGGGAAGAAGATGTCCAAGTCCCTCGGCAACACGGTGGCGCCGGAGAAGCTGATCGCCCAGTACGGCGCGGAGGTGGTGCGGCTGTGGGTGGCGTCGTCCGACTACCGGGACGACGTGCGGCTGTCGGACCAGATCCTCAAGGGGCTGGCGGAGGGGTACCGGAAGATCCGCAACACCGTCCGGTACGCGCTCTCCAACCTGTTCGACTTCGACCCGGCGAAGCACGCGGTGAAACCCGAGGCGCTGCTCCCCCTGGACCAGTGGGCGCTGGCGAAGCTGGGCGAGCTGTCGGAGAAGGTCCGGCGGGCGTACGAGGCCTACGAGTTCCACCTCGTCTACCACCACGTGGTGGAGTTCTGCGGGGTGGAGCTGTCCGCGGTGTACTTCGACATCCTCAAGGACCGGCTCTACACGTGGAGGACGGACGGGGCGGCGAGGCGGTCCGCGCAGACGGTGCTGCACCAGGTGGCGCGCGACCTGCTCCGGCTGCTGGCGCCGGTGACGAGCTTCACCGCTGAGGAAGCGTGGCAGCTGCTGCCGGGGGACAAGGCGGAGTCGGTGTTCCTGGCGGGGATGCCGGAGTTGGCGATGGCGTTCAAGCCGGCCGCCGGGGTGATGGAGCGCTACGAGAAGCTCTTCGCGGTTCGGGCGGCGGTGCTGCCGCTGTTGGAGTCCGCGCGGCGGGACAAGCTGATCGGCGCCTCGCTGGAGGCGAAGGTGTCGCTGGCGGCGACGGGCGCGGCGAAGGCGTTCCTGGAGGCGAACCGGGACGAGCTGCCGGGGTTGCTCATCGTCAGCCAGGTCGATCTCTCCGGGACCGCGCCCGGGCCCAAGGCGCTGCCGCTGTCGCTGGGGAGCGCGTTCGGTGACGGCACCGTGCACGCGGAGATCGGCACCGCCGCCGGCCAGAAGTGCCCGCGCTGCTGGACGTACAGCGAGGCGGTGGGCCGGGGTGGCCAGGAAATCTGCGACAAGTGCACCGAGGCGCTGAGGGCGTAGCCGCGCTCAATCCTGGTAGGCGGAGTCGTGGTCGAGGTGCAGGGACGACAACCGGAGGCGAATGAGCAACCCCCGCTCACCCGTGGACGGCGCGGCCGTAGTCGCGCATCCACTTCTCCTCGTCCGGCTGGAGCGGTCCCTTCTCCAGCGCGGCCAGGTTCTCCTCCAGCTCGCGCAAGGAGGAGGGTCCGCAGAGGACGACGTCCACGCTGGGGCTGGAGAGGCAGAAGCGGTAGCAGTCGCCCGGGGTCATCGGCTGGCCCGTCCAGCCCGAGGGCGCCTTCAGCAACCGCCGCCAGCTGGTGGCGGTGTACGCGATGATGGACGGCTTGCGCGCGGCCAGGTGCGGGAAGATGTCCCGCTCCGCCCCCGGGTGCGCCGCGTTGTAGCGGATCATCAGGAGGTCCAGGGGCGACGACTCCGCCAGCTTCCCCGCCCGCGGCCGGTCGTGGATGGAGGTGCCGATGGCCCGGACCTTCCCCTCCTCGCGGAGCTTCACCAGCTCCTCCGCGATGCCGTCGCTCCAGCGCGACATCTTCCCCAGCCAGTAGAGCTGGAAGACGTCCAGGTAGTCCGTCCCCAGCACCTTCAGCATCCGCTCCGCCGACCGCCGCACGCTCCCGCGCGTGATGCCCAGCGTGGGCCCGGTGGCCACCACGTACTTCTCCCGGTCCTTCCGCAGCGCCTCCCGGAAGAGGCCCCGCAGCGGCCGGGGCCCGCGCCCCCAGAACACGTAATTCAACCCGCGCTCCAGGGCCGCCGAGAAGCCGGCCGGGTCCAGGCCGAAGCTCAGGGCCAACCCCAGGCGGTGCACCGTCTTGTTCGTGCGGCCCAGGGCTCGGTGGGTGAAGGCGCTCATGCCCCCGGAGGATAACCAGCTATAAGGCCCGCGTGCCTCGCAAGTACGCCATCCTCGCCGCCGTCGCCCTCGCCGTGGTGGCGCTGGACCAGTGGGCCAAGCTCCAGGTCACGGCCGCCCTCACCACCCGCTTCGACGACCGGCCGGGGCTCATGGACCAGCTGGCCGCGCTCTACGGCCACGCGCCGCCGGAGGGGCTCGACGGGAACCACTTCCACCCCCGCCGCTCCATCACCGTCTCCGAGCGCTTCTTCCGCCTCCGCTACGCCGAGAACCCCGGCGCCGCCTGGGGCCTGTTCCGCACCCTCCCGGAGAGCGTCCGCGCGCCGCTCTTCCACCTCGTCTCGCTCGGCGCGGTGGTGCTGATCTCCTACTACTTCACCCGCCTCACCGGGGACCGCGCCGAACGCTGGGCCCTCTACGGCCTGCCGCTGGTGCTGGGCGGCGCCATCGGCAACTACGTGGACCGCCTCGCCCGCGGCTTCGTCATCGACTACCTGGAGGCGCACTGGATGGACCGCGCCGCCTGGCCCTCCTTCAACGTGGCGGACGCCGCCATCTGCATCGGCGTGGGAATGCTGGTGGTGGACGCCTTCGTGCGGAGGGAGCGCAAGGGCGCCGCCCCGGCCAGCGCCCCGCCGACCGCCACTTCCTGACGGCCGGCGGTTCAGGCATGGTGGGCCGGCGATGATGCCGATCCTCTTCCAGTTCGAGCCGGGCACTTCCTGGGCCTGGCTCATGTACGTGCTCTGGGCCGCGCTGGTGACCTACGCCACCTGGACCGGTTGGCGCGGCGCCGCCGGGCCCTTCAACGCCAAGAAGGGCGAGTACGACCCGCCCCGCCGCGAGGACCGGATGAAGCGCGCCGGCATCTTCGGCGGGCTGATCGCCATCCTCGGCGGTGTCGGGCTGCAGTACTCGCTGCCGGCCTCCGCCTTCCCCGGCGGCAAGGGCATGGGCATCCCCATCCACCTCTACGGCATCATGCTCGCGGGCGGCTTCATGGGCGCGGTCGCCCTCGCCGCCGCCATCGCCCAGCACGAGTGGCCGGGCGAGGAGGGCCCCAAGAAGCGCGAGCAGATACTGGACCTGGCCTTCTGGGTGTTCCTGGCGGCGATGGTGGGCAGCCGCGTGCTGTTCGTCATCGTCAACTGGAAGGACTTCAGCCTCGCCAAGGTGGTGTCCAACCCCGTCGAGAACCTCCTGGGGGGCGGGCTGGTGTTCCAGGGCGGGCTGGTGGGCGGCGTGCTCGCGTCGCTCTGGTACTGCCGCCGCGAGGGGATCAACTTCCTCCGCCTGGCGGACCTCGCGGTGCCCACCATCTCCTTCGGCGCCGCCATGGGTCGCCTGGGCTGCTTCGCCGCCGGCTGCTGCTGGGGCGACGTGGCCGGGCCGGGCGCGCCCTTCGCGGTGAAGTTCCCGGGCGCCTCCCTCGCCAAGAACCTCTTCGGCCAGTTCAGCCACACCGCCAGCCTGGCGTTCCAGTCGCAGTCGGGGAACCACCAGTGGGTGAGCGAGACCACCGGGCAGGTGTTCGACCAGCCGGTGGCGGGCGCGGTGCAGATCTCCCAGTGGGTCGCCGCGCACGGCACCACGCTGCCGGTCCACCCCACCCAGCTCTACGAGTCGCTGGGGCAGCTCGCGCTGTTCCTCACCTTCCTTACCCTGCGCGGCTGGCGCCGCTTCCACGGCCAGCTCTTCGGCTTCTGGCTGATGGCGTACGGACTGGTCCGCGGCGGGGTGGAGCTGTTCCGCGGGGACGCCGAGCGCGGGACGCTCCACGGCCTGCTCCAGGACCTCCACCTCGACGGGCTGGCCGCGACCGTCACCCAGGACGCCTGGTTCAACGTGTCCACCGGCCAGGCCGGCGCGCTGGCGCTGTTCGCGCTGGGCGTCGTGGTGCTGTTCCGGTCCTCGCGCTCGGCCGCCGTGCCGGGGGCCGTGGCCGCCGCCGCGGCGTGAGGTTGATCCGGCGCAGCGTCCGGCGGATGCTTGACCCCAGGGCATGCCGGCGCCACAGGGTTCGCAAGGTGAAGTCCTCAATCGGAAGATCGCCGACGGCGGCGAGGTGGCCAAGGAGTGCGGCGAGCTCGAGGAGGCCATCGCCTCGCTCCGGATGAGCTACGAGCAGTACTTCCTGGGGATCGACCGCAAGCCCCCCACCACCGAGCACAACGAGCTCAAGCGGCGGATGCAGAAGCTGAGGGGTGGCTTCATCCGCCAGACCGCCCTCAGGTTCCGCATCCAGTCCATCCAGGCCAAGTTCACGACCTACGAGCGCCTGTGGTCGCGGACCATGCTGGAGATCGAGAACGGCACCTACCGGCGCGACCTCTTCAAGGCCAAGCTCCACGCCCAGGAGCGCGCCGCCAAGGAGGCCGAGAAGGCCGGGGAGAAGGCCGCCGAACGCGCCGCGCGCGCGGAGCGGACGCAGATCGAGAAGGTGCCGCAGCCTCCGGTGCCGGGAGCCGCCTCGGCGCCTCCCAAGGCCGCCGCCCCCAAGGCTGCCGCCGCGCCGTCTCCTCCCCGGGGGACCGCGGCGCCGCCGCCGACCGCGGACGGCGGGCTGGGCGACGCGCTCTCGGACGCCAAGCTCAAGACCGTCTTCAACGCCTACCTCACCGCCAAGAAGCGCTGCCAGGAGGACGTCTCCAAGCTCTCCTACGAGCAGGTGGCCGCCAACCTCCGCAAGCAGGTACCGGACCTGGTGAAGAAGGCCGGCGCCCAGGGCGTGGAGTTCAAGATCGTCATCAAGGACGGCAAGGCCATCCTGCGGGCCGTCCCCAAGTGAACCTGGACACGGCGGCGCTCCGGTCGCGCCTGGCCCGCCTCTCGGTGATGATCTTCGACATCGACGGCACGCTCACCGACGGGCGCATCTTCTGGGTGCCCGGGTCGGGCTGGACGCAGATGTACAGCGTGCGCGACGGGATGGGCATCAAGCGGCTGCAGGAGGCGGGGCTGGAGGTGGCGGCCATCTCCGGCGGCGACAGCCTCTCCGCCCAGGTGCGGATGCAGTCTTTGGGCATCAAGCACGTCCACTTCGGCAGCCAGGACAAGGTCGCCCACTTCGAGAGCCTCCTCCAACTCCTCGGCGTGCCGGCCGAGACGTGCGGCTACATGGGGGACGAGGTGGTGGACCTCCCGCTGCTCCGGGCGGTGGGCTTCTCCGCCGCGCCGCCGGAGTCGCCGGAGGAGGTGCGGGCGGCGGTGCACTACGTCTCGCAGAAGCCGGCCGGGAACGGCGCGGCGCG
Organism: Myxococcaceae bacterium; assembly: GCA_035637895.1. Lineage (GTDB taxonomy): Bacteria > Myxococcota > Myxococcia > Myxococcales > Myxococcaceae > DASRBA01. Next base: position 17,691 of record DASRBA010000361.1, on the reverse strand, counting down.
CGAGGTGTGCGAGCTCATCCTCAAGCACCGGACGTCCACGCCCTGACAGTCGCCCCCGCGGCGCCGGTTGTCCGCTCGCCAGGGCGTCCCTAGGTTGCCGCGCGTGGCGATGAGAGCTCGGGCGGGGTGGGTGGTGGCGGCGGTGGTGGCCGTGGGACCGCTCGCCGCGGGCTGCGACGTGGGTCCCTCGCGCGAGGAAGAGGCGCGGCGGCTGGAGGAGATCGCGCGCGACGGCGACGCGCTGACCCAGGCCGCGGACGACCTCGAGGACCGCATGCTGGCGGACCAGTCCAACCTCCTCCTCTGGCAGGAGTTGGCGCGGCGCCACAAGCAGGTCTCCGCCATCGCGACCGTCAACCATTCCGAGCACTTCTCCTCGATGGTGGAGTTGCTGGAGCACCAGGCGGAGAAGGCGCGCAAGCTCAAGCGCCACCACGAGGCGGAGGCGGAGGCGGACGAGCCGGTCCTGGACGACGGGGCGCCGGCCGAACGCCCGACCCTCACCCGGGCGAGCGCCCCCGGGGCGGCGCGGGCCCGCAACTGATAGAACTGGCCGGGTGCGCAGCGCCACGCTCGCCGCCGCGGCCCTCATGCTCGCCTGCAACCAGGTCGATCTCTGCAGCTGGCACACCGAACCGGTCCTGAGCGACGGCGCGGCCGCGCGCTGCCTCACCTCCGACGACTGCCCGCGGGAGGCGAGCGCGGTGGTGTGCGACTCGGACGCGGACCCGGACAAGGACTGCGTGCGCTGCGCGTCCGGGACGTGCGAGCGCGTGGTGGCGGAGCGCTGCCCATGAGAAGGCGCCTGCTCCCGCTGGCCGCCGCCGCGGCCGCCCTCTGGCTGACCGGCTGCAAGGAGACGCCGGCGGACCACTTCCAGAAGGCCAAGGACGCCATCTACGAGAAGGACCCGCAGAGCGCGCTCAAGCACTACCGCGCCGCGCTGGACATCCTGGAGAAGGACGAGTCGCCCGAGGCGGGGCTGATGCGGGCGCGGGCGCTCCGCGGCGCCGCGGACGTGTACTTCCTGGAGCTGCGCGACATGCGCCAGGCGGTGTCGGTGTACCGCGAGTTGATCAACCAGTGCCCGGAGAGCAAGGAGGCGCTGGAGGCGCACGTCATCCTGGCGGACATCCTGCGCAACCACTTCCACGACCTGCGCGGGGCGATCAACGAGCTCACCGCCGCCATCGCGCGCAACCCGCCCCAGAGCGCGGAGCTGACCTACCAGGTGGCCAAGCACTACTTCGAGCTGGGCGACTACCAGCAGTGCGCGCTGGAGGCGCAGCAGGTCTTCACCCGCTACGAGACGTCCGCCTTCGTGGACGACGCCATGTTCCTCCGCGCGCAGGCGCTCTCCATGCTGGACGACCGGAAGGCGGAGGCGGCCAAGGCGTTCGAGGACCTGGCGCGGAGCATGCCGGACTCGGAGCTGGCGCCCCACGCGCTGGACGAGCTGGCCAAGCTGAAGGCGGACGCCGGCGACGACGAGGGGGCCATCGCCACCTGGGTGGAGGCGCTCAAGAAGCACCCCAACCCGTCGGAGGTGCAGGCGTCCATCAACCGGGTCCGCCAGCGCATCGCCCGCACCACCCCCACGCACGTCGGCGACGTGGGCGAAGCCTTCGACCACATCGCGGGACGGAGGGCCGCCCCACCGAAGACCTCCATCGAGGCGGTGGGCGGGACCGCCGAGGAAGCCACGCGGGACCACGAATAGGCGTAGAAGGCGGGCCATGCCCATGGTCCGCACCCAGAGCCAGCGCCTGTTCGCCCGCGCCCGGGAGCTGCTCCCCGGCGGGGTCAACTCCCCCGTCCGCGCCTTCCGCGGCGTCGGTGGAGAGCCGGTCTTCTTCCAGAAGGGGGAGGGCGCCTGGCTCACCGACGTGGACGGGAACCGCTACGTCGACTTCGTGGGCTCCTGGGGCCCGCTCATCCTCGGGCACTGCCATGGCGCCGTCGTGGAGGCGGTCACCGCCGCCGCCCGGAGCGGGGCCTCCTACGGCGCTCCCCACCCGGGGGAGGTGGAGCTGGCGGAGTTGGTGCGGGCCGCCATGCCCAGCGTGGAGAAGGTGCGGATGGTCTCCTCCGGCACCGAGGCCACCGCCGCCGCCGTCCGACTCGCGCGCGGCGCCACCGGCCGCGACTGCATCCTCAAGTTCGAGGGCTGCTACCACGGGGCCGCCGACTCCTTCCTGGTGAAGGCCGGGTCGGGGGTGGAGACGCTGGGGCTGCCGGACTCTCCGGGCGTGCCGGCCGCCCTCGCCGGGCTGACGCTCACCGCCCCCTTCAACGACCTGGCCGCGGCGGAGGCGGTGTTCCAGCGGCGGGGGAAGGAGATCGCCGCCGTCATCATCGAGCCGGTGGTGGGCAACATGGGCGTGCTGGTCCCGCGCCCGGGGTACCTCCAGGGCCTGAAGGAGCTTGCCTCGCGCCACGGCGCGCTCCTCATCCTCGACGAGGTGATGACCGGCTTCCGGGTGGCGCGCGGCGGCGCGCAGCAGCTCTACGGCGTGACGGCGGACCTCACCACCATGGGGAAGGTCATCGGCGGCGGGCTGCCGGTGGGCGCCTACGGCGGGCGGCGGGACCTGATGGCGAAGATCGCCCCGGAGGGGCCCATCTACCAGGCGGGGACGCTGAGCGGGAACCCGCTGGCGGTGGCCGCCGGCATCGCCACCCTGAAGGAGCTGGCGAAGCCGGGCGCGTACGAGAAGCTGGAGGCCACCTCGGCCGCCGTCGCCGACGGCCTGGCCAGGTTGGCCCGCGAGGCGAACGTCCCGCTCACCGTCAACCGGGTGGGGAGCATGTGGACGGCGTTCTTCACCGCGGACCCGGTGTTCGACTACGGGTCGGCGAAGAAGGCGGACACCGCGCGCTTCGGGCGGTTCTTCCACGCGCTGCTGGACCGGGGCGTGTACCTGCCCCCGTCCCAGTTCGAGGCCGCCTTCGTGTCGCTGGCCCACGGGGAGGCGGAGGTGCGGCACACGCTGGAGGCGGTTCGCCAGGCGCTCGCTTCGGTGTAGAACGGACGCCGTGCGCCTCCTGCCCCCCCTCGCGGCCACCCTCCTGGCGACCTCTGCGTCCGCGGCGACCATCCGCGTGGTCCCCTGGCGCTCCGCCAGCGTGACCGAGTCCAACGCGGCGGCCGTGGTCCGCAGCACGGAAGCCAGCCTGCGCGAGCTGTCGACCTTCGTCCTCCAGCCCGCGCTCCCGCCGGCGCTGGTGCCCAAGCGATGCGGCGCCGAGGACCCGGGCTGCTGGATGTCGCTGGCGGCGAAGGCGGGCGCCGACTACGGCCTGGTGCTGGTGGCGGACTCGGCCGGCGGCTACACCGTGGACCTGGTGCTGGTGGACCTGAAGGCCCGGAAGGTGGCGCAGCGGCGCTTCACCGCGCCCTCCCAGGACGTGGCGGCGCAGTCCGCCAAGGCGGCGCTGGAAGCGCTGGTGCCCGCGTTCCTCCGCCGCGGGTACGGGGGCTTCCTGGTGGACCTCCCGCCCGGAACGCGCCTGAAGGTGGACGGCAAGGTGGTGCTGGCCGAACCCTCCCGCGCCCCGGTGCCCGTGCCCAACGGCCGCCACGAGGTGGACCTCCTGCTGCCCGGCGGGTCCGCCTTGCTCACCCGCGAGGACGTGGCGGAGGGGCAGGTGACGCCGCTGGCCCTGGGCGCCGCGCGCCAGCAGGCCGCCGCGGGAGGAGGCGGGGCCGCCGGCAACAACGCGCTGAAGATCACCTCGGCGGCGCTGTGGACGGCGGGGACGGCGGCGGCGGTCACCGCCTTCGGCCTGGCGGCGTCGGCGAACTTCCGCGCCACCAACGTCCTCCGCCCGTGCACCGGCTCCGACCGGACGTGCATCACGCAGGCGGAGGCCGTCGCGGCGCAGCAGCAGATGGCTCAGTCGATGCAGACGGCCAACCTCCTGCTCATCGGCGGCGGTGTGCTGGCCGGTGCCGGTGGAGTGGTGTTCACGTTCGACCTCGTGCTGGGCGGAGGCCAGTGAAGGCCGCCGGCTGGCTCGCGCTGGGCGCCGGGGCGGGGCTGGGGTTCCTCCTGGCGTCCTGCTTCAACCCGCCCCAGCTGGGCGGGCCGTTCCAGTGCGACCAGCAGGGGCGGTGCGAGCTGCCGGGCTACTCCTGCGTGGACGGGGTGTGCTGCAAGACCGACGGCGGCAGCCCGGCGTGCTCGCCCATCACCCCCAACGACGGCGGCGAGGACGGGGGGAGTGACGGCGGGGGCGACAGCGGGAGCGACGGCGGGACCGACGCTGGCTCGGACTCCGGTACTCCGGACGACGCCGGGTGCCTCGTCCCGTCGAACCCGCACTGCGACCTGCTCTCACTGAAGGGGCTCTGCCGCGACGGGGGGTTGGTGTGCAACGGCGGCCCCACGCCGGTGTGCACGCCGATCGTCACCCCCCGGACCGAGACGTGCGACGGGCAGGACGAGGACTGCGACGGGTACGTCGACAACTACCCGTGCTCGGGAGGGCCGTCCGATTTCCTCAACCCGCTTCCGGGCCCGGACTTCGTGAGCGGCGCGATGGTCGCCAGCAAGGACCTGCTCCAGACCTACGGCTCCTGCCTGCTCAACGACACGAACACGGGCTACACCCGTACCCCGGGGTACCTGGACGGGGGCAACTGGCGGGCTTCGGGCTCCGTCAGCCACTTCGCCTATTTCCAGAAGGACGGCGGGACCTGGGACCTCACCGGGCAAGTCCTGCACCTCTCCATCTCCGGCGTCGTGCTCCGGGGCAATGCCCCGCTGAACGCGAACTTCTTCGTCACGTACCACGTGCCCATCGTGTACCTCTGCGGCACGGGGAGCCCGGAGGGGTACCGCCGCTACTACGCCATGAACCCCAACCTCGTCGGCTGGAGCGGCAACACCTTCACCCTCAACACGACCATCGACCTGACGAACGGCGGCGGCGACTGGTTCGGGCAATCCGGCAACGGGCCCCTGGACGCCGTCCAGCGCGTCGAGATCGTCTTCGCCATGCAGGACGCGGGGGCCCTCTTCCCCATCTTCGACGCCGGCATCACGCGGCTTGGCTTCTCCCCGCCCTGACCTCCGCTTCTGTTGGCGCGTCGCGCGGGGATTGCCATGCCCCGGGGTGGGTGCTAAGCCGCGCCCCGTTTTCCGGGGTTGGTGTGGCCGAAGACGGGCGAGATGAGGACGGGCTCTCCTCGACCGCGCGAGGGATGCGGCAGGCGCAGCCTTACCTCGCGGCGGTGTGGAAGTTGGTGGGCGGGGCCGTGGTGGGCGTCATCGGGGGGTACTTCCTGGACAAGCGGACGGGGTGGACGCCCTGGGGGATGGTGGGCTTGTCGGTGGTGGGGATCTGCGCCGGGTTCTACGGGTTCATCCACGACATGCTGAAGCTGGGGAAGCGTTGACGGCAGAGAAGCCAGGGGACGGTGCGGACCTGTTCCCCCGCTTCGTGGGGATGGCGGTGGGCGTGGGCGCGCTCGGGCTCCTCGGGGCGGTCACCGTTCCAGGTACTGACCCTCAGAAGTTGTCCACGCTGCTGGGCGTGGGGCTGTCTGTGGCCGCGGGCGCGGTGGCGCTTACGCTGAAGCGGCGGGCGCTGGCGAGGGGGCTGAACTGGACGCTGGGGATGCTGGGGGTGGCGTTCGGGCTCCGGATGGTGCTGGTGGCGGCGGGGCTGGTCTACGTGATGCGGGCGAACCTGAGGCCGGTGCCGTTCACGGTCGGCTTCTTCAGCGTGTACCTGGGACTGCAGTGGATCGAGATCACCTACGTGATGGCCGAGACGAAGCGTCGAGGCCGCGGAGGGAAGAAGTGATGCGGAGGATCTGGGGCCTGGTGGGTGTCGGCGCGCTGGTGGCGGCGGGCCTGGCGTTCGCGCAGGAGGAGCATCCGGCGGAGGCGGCGCCCGCGGCGGAGGCGCCAGGAGAGCATCACGAGGGCGCGCCGGCCGCGGAAGCGGGGGAGCACCACGCGGAGTCAGCGGGCGGCGAGGCCGAGCCCCACGACGTGGGCGGCTTCATCATGCACCACGTCTCGGACTCCAACGAGTACGAGTTGGAGGTCCCGCTCCGGCCGGACCTGAACCGGGTCATCGAGCTGCCCCGCATCCACCTCGACCTCAAGGCCGGCGCCTGCGCGGCGGAGCACCCGTCGCTGATGGACGGCTGCCTGGACCTCTCCATCACCAAGCACGTGATGATGATGTGGATCGGCTCCGCGCTGTTGCTGCTGGTGGCGCTGACGCTCTCCCACCGGAACAAGAAGCAGCTGGTCCCGCACGGGGCGATGCCGAACATCCTGGAGATGCTGGTGCTCTTCGTGCGCGACGAGATCGCCATCAAGACCATCGGCAAGGAGCACGGGCCGAAGTACGTGGGCTACCTGCTCTCCGCCTTCTTCTTCATCCTCTTCCTCAACCTCCTGGGCCTCATCCCGGAGATGGCCACCGCCACCGGCAACATCGGCGTGACGCTGGCGATGGCGCTGTGCACCTTCGTCATCACCCAGTACGCGTCCATCCGCGCCGCCGGCCTGGGCACCTACTTCAAGCACCTCACCGGCGGCGTCGCCCCCTGGCTGTGGCCGATCATGATTCCGGTGGAGGTGCTGGGCCTGTTCACCAAGCCCTTCGCCCTCACCATGCGGCTCTTCGCCAACATGGTGGCCGGCCACATCGTCATCTTCTTCCTGCTGGGCCTCATCTTCATCATGAAGAGCGTGGCGCTCGCGGCGGTCTCGGTGCCGTTCGCCATCGGCATCTACTTCCTCGAGCTCTTCGTGTCGTTCCTGCAGGCGTACATCTTCACCATGCTCTCCGGGCTGTTCATCGGGATGGGCGTCGCCATCGCCCACCACGACGACCACGGCCACGGTCACGAGCCCGAGGGCAAGCACGGCCACGACCACGGCGCGGCGCACGAGATCTGAAAGGACCCGACGGCGAGAGGTCGCCGGCCGGAGGTAGCACCCGATGGGAATGAACCGGATCCCCCCGACAAGCGGATCCCCGCAGTAGAAAGAAGGCAGGAAGACACGATGGGTAACGTAGCGATGGCGTTTCTCGCGGCCGGCTTCGGCGCCGGCCTGGCGGTCCTCGGCGCAGGGATGGGCATCGGCAAGCTGGCGTCGGCGGCGATGGACGGCACCTCCCGGCAGCCGTCCGCCGGCGGCGACATCCGTACCTCCATGATCATCGCCGCGGCGCTCATCGAGGGCGTGACCCTCTTCGCCCTGGTCGTCTGCATCATCCTCGCCAACAAGTCGTAGCGTTTCGCCGCGAGAACGAAGGGGCGCGCCTTTTTCCCGGGCGCGCCCGCCGCACCGGAGCAAGAAGGAGCTTTCGACCACCATGAACCACCTGCTGCTGCTGGCGTCCAGCTTCACCGAGGTCAAGCCCGGTCTGGTCTTCTGGACCCTCGTCACCTTCGTCCTGGTGGCGCTCATCCTGCGCTCGCGCGCCTGGGGGCCCATCCTGTCCCTGGTGGAGGAGCGCGAGAAGCAGATCGCCGCGTCCGTGGAGGCCGCCAAGAAGGAGCGCCTCGAGGCCGAGAAGCTGCTCGCCGACCAGAAGGCATCCATCACCCAGGCCCGCCAGGAAGCGGCCGACATGATGCGCAAGAGCCAGGTGGAGATGGAGCGCTTCAAGGAGCAGGTGATGGCGGAGGCGCGCAAGAAGGCGGAGGAGGAGATGGAGAGCGCGCGGAAGACCATCCAGGAGGAGAAGAACAAGGCCATCGCGGAGGTGAAGACCATCGCGGTGGACCTGGCGCTGCAGGCCGCTGAACGGCTGCTGAGCGAGAAGCTGGACGACAAGAAGCACCGCCAGCTGGCCGAACAGTTCATCGACCAGCTCCCGCGCCGGCCCTCCGCCACGTCGTGACGCTGTCCATCGGCATCGTCGGGCTGCCGAACGTCGGCAAGTCCACGCTGTTCAACGCGCTCTCCGCCGCGGGTGCGCAGGCCGCCAACTACCCGTTCTGCACCATCGAGCCGAACGTGGGCGTGGTGCCCGTCCCCGACGAGCGGCTGGACCGGCTCTCCGCGCTGATCAAGCCGAAGAAGACCATCCCCACCTCGCTGGAGTTCGTGGACATCGCCGGGCTGGTGCGCGGCGCCTCCAAGGGCGAAGGGCTGGGCAACCAGTTCCTCGCCAACATCCGGCAGGTGGACGCGGTGCTGCACGTGCTCCGCTGCTTCGTGGACGACAACGTCACCCACGTCGAGGGGAGCGTGGACCCGTCCCGCGACAAGGAGGTCGTGGACACCGAGCTGTGCCTGAAGGACCTGGACACGGTGGAGAAGCGCCGCGAGCGCACCCAGAAGAACACCAAGGTCCCGGGCAAGCCCGGTGAAGAGGCGCGGGCGGAGCTGGCGCTCCTGGACAAGGTGAAGGCCGGCCTGGACCAGGGCCTGCGGGTGAAGGCGCAGGGGCTGTCCGAGGACGAGCACGCCCGGCTGCGGGAGCTGTTCCTGCTCACCGACAAGCCGGTGCTCTACGTGGCCAACATCGGCGAGGCCCAGCTGGGGAAGGACGACCAGGACGCGCGGGTGAAGGCGGTCCGCGAGCTGGCGGCGAAGGAGGGCGCGGAGGTGGTGGTGCTGGCCGCCGGCATCGAGGCGGAGATCCAGCAACTGCCCCTGGAGGAGCGGAAGGGGTTCCTGGAGAGCGTGGGGCTGGACGAGCCGGGCCTGCACAAGGTGGTGCGCGCCGGGTACCGGCTGCTGGGCCTGCAGACCTACTTCACGGTGGGCGAGGACGAGTGCCGCGCCTGGACCATCAAGAAGGGCTGGAGGGCGCCCCAGGCGGCCGGGGTCATCCACACCGACTTCGAGCGCGGCTTCATCAAGGCCGAGGTGTTCGGCTGGGAGGAGCTGTTGAAGCTCGGGTCGGAGGCCGCGGTCCGCGACAAGGGCATGCTCCGGGTGGAGGGCAAGGAGTACGTCGTCCAGGACGGCGACTGCATGCACTTCCGCTTCAACGTGTGAGGCCGCCGTGCTGGCCACGCTCCTCAAGCTCCAGCTTCTCAAGGGGGAACCGCCCCAGGAGCAGGTCTACCTGCTCCGGATGTGCGCCGAGGGTTCGCTGGTGGGCGGAATGTCGGTGGCGCTGGGCGTGCGCCCCGACGAGCTGTTCGGCTACCTGGCGGCGCTGGTGGGCGGGGTGGTGCGGCGGCTGAAGGTGCTGGACGTGCGGGACGAGCCCAGCCCGCAGATGGTGATGTCCTACGGCCCGCAGGAGACGCCGGTGACGTGGCACGTGCCGAACGTGCGCGCGCTGGTGGACCACGTCAACCGGCTGGGGGCCGAGAGCGCGGTGGCGGTGCTGGGCGAGTGGGAGGACGCGCTCCAGCTCTGGTGCCTGCCGCGGAGCGCGCTGCGCGAGCTGCTCCAGGAGCCTGGGTTCCGCCCGGAGAACCTGGCCGAGTTGGAGCCGCTGGCTACTTCTTGACCCCGGAGACGCAGCAGTCGGAGGCGACCTTGGCCGCGGGACGATTCTTGAGCCGGCAGCGGCCAGGCTTGCCGCCGGAGGGCTTCACGAACGTGTACGCCTTGCACTCGGCGTCGCCGGCGCAGTCCAGGGCGCACTTGGACGCGTCCGGGTCGGCCATCTCGTAGTCGCGGTAGTCGCCGCCCGGCCGGTTGGTGGCGGCCTCCACGGTGACGTCCGGCCGGTCGATGTCCACGTCGCCTTTCTTCTCTCCGCCTTCCTCCACGGCGCCGGCGAGGTGGAAGGCCTGGTGGCCGACCACGACGTCCAGTTGCTGGAAGGTGATCTCCTTGTCGTGCTCGACAGCGCTGAAGATGAGGGTTCCCTCCCCCTTCGGGCCATTGAGGGCGACATGGGCCCCGACCTGCGTCACGCCGCCGGACATCTCGATGCCGGTCTGGGTGATCCAGCCGGTCGCGATGGGGGTCCCCAGCGCCTGCTGGATCTCCGGGTTCGCCTTGGCGCGGGTGAGGGCCTCCTGGTAGGCGCGCGAGCGGCTCACCGCGGTGGAGCTGGTGAACCAGATGCCGCCGATGCAGCAACCGCACGTCGCCAGGATGGACAGGCAGCCGACGGGGACGAACCACTTCCAGTTGCGAGACCACCAGCCGCCCTGCGGGATCGTCTGATCCATTCCCTCTCCCTGGAGCGGGGCATCATACGGTCCTGCGGAGTGGGGATTGCGCGGTTATTGTGAGGCCACGCGATGTCGAGGCTTCCCCTCCGAGCCATCCTGGGCATGCTCACCATGATCTCCCTGGTGATCGCCCTCCACGTGTACCTGGGCGCCCGGCTGATCACCGGCTTGGGCCTGACGGGCGTGGCCGGGTCGGCCGCCTGGACGGTGGTGGCCCTGCTGTTCGTCTCCGTGCCCCTCGGGGCGCTCACCACGCGCGCGGGCCCCCGCTGGGTCGGCGTCCCGCTGTGGTGGGTCTCCCACCTGTGGATCGGCGTCTTCGGGCTGCTGCTGGTGTCGGTCCTGGCGGGAGACGTGGCGAGGTTGCTGTGGACGGCGATCGCCACGCCCTCCGCGCAGGCGGCGCAGCGGGCGGTGCGGGTGGAGGCGACGCTGATCGTCGGGCTGCTGCTGCCCGCCATCGCCTACGGCTACCGGACCGCGCGGGGGCCGGCGCGCATCGAACAGGTGACGGTGCCGATCCCGGGGCTTGGCGCCGGGATGGCGGGGCTGAAGGTGGTGCAGATCAGCGACCTGCACATCGGCCAGACGCTGGACGGGAAGTTCCTCGAGCGCGTGGTGGAGCAGGTGAACGCCCTGGACGCGGACGTGGTGGCGATCACCGGTGACCTGGTGGACGGGACGGTGGCCCGGCTGCGGGACGAGGTGGCGCCGCTCGCCAAGCTGCGGGCGAAGCTGGGCGTGTTCTACGTGAACGGGAACCACGAGTACTACTCGGGGCCGGTGGCGTGGGAGCGGCACGTGGCCTCGCTGGGCATCACCGTGCTGCACAACGAGCACCGCGTCGTCGAGCGCGGCGGGGACTCGCTGGTCATCGCCGGCATCACCGACCACAACGGCGGCCACTTCGGCCCGGAGCACCAGCCCCGCCCGGACGCGGCGGTGGCGGGGGCGCCGGAGGGCGTGCCGCGCATCCTGCTCGCGCACCAGCCGCGCTCCGCGACGGAGGCGGCGCCGTTCGGCTACGCGCTCCAGCTCTCCGGGCACACGCACGGCGGACAGATCTTCCCGTTCATGTTCTTCGTGCGGCTGCAGCAGCCGGTGGTGAGCGGCCTGCACAAGCTGGCCGGGATGTGGGTCTACACGAACCGCGGCACCGGCTACTGGGGCCCGCCGCTCCGCATCGGCCCGTCGCCGGAGATCACCGCGCTCACGCTGGTGCCGGCCGCGAAGGCCTAGAAACGGCGAAGCCCCCGGGCGCTGAAGAGCGCGCGGAGGCCTCGTCGGACTGCTGGGGGTGCTGGGACCCTACCTCATTACGACTGGCCAGGGGTAGCAGTTGGCTGCCCCGCGTCCTTCCAGCCCTTGATGCCCGCCGGGAGGACCGCCACGTTGGTGTAGCCCGCCTCGGAGGCGCGCTTGGCGGCCATGTGGGAGGCGCCGCACTGCTCGTTGTAGCAGTAGAAGACCACCTGCCCGGACTTGTCGGCCGGCAGCTCCTTGGACGGCTCGTACTTCACCGCCGAGACGAGGAGCTTGGCGCCTGGGATGATGCCCATCTGCTGCCGGACGTCCGGGGTGTTGGCGTCGTAGACGGTCGCCTTGCCGGCCTGCTTCGCGTCGGCGAGCTGCTTGACCGTCAGGCTCTGGATGGCCGGCTTCTTGGCGGACGCCTGGCCCTCGTGCTCGTCGCACGAAAACGCCTTGGTGGGGACGACGATGGCGACGGCGGCGAGGGCCGCGACGAACCACTTCATGGGAAAGCCTCCGGGTTGCGTGGCGTGGGTTGAACGAACGGTGCCGGAGTGTGATGCCCGATCCCCGCGCTTGGTTTCACCTCAATGCAGCGAACGGGCGAGCTCCGCCGCCTTCAGCAGCGCGGACGCCATGGGCTCCGGGTTGGCCCGCCCCTTCCCGGCCAGGTCGTACGCCACGCCGTGGTCCGGAGAGGTGCGCGGGAGTGGCAGCCCCAGTGTCACGTTCACCGTCCGCTCGAAATCCAGCGCCTTCACCACCACCAGCCCCTGGTCGTGGAACATGGCCAGCACCGCGTCGAACCGCGGCTTCTTCGCCCGCAGCAGGGAGGCGAACAGGCCGTCCGCCGCGAATGGCCCCTCGCACTTCACCCCTCGACGCGCCGCGTCTCGCATCGCCGGAGCGATCACGGCCCGGTCCTCCAGCCCCAGGACCCCGCCGTCCCCGGCATGGGGGTTCAACCCGCACACCGCCAGCCGCGGCGACCGCCCCAGCACCGGCCACAAGGAGACGTCCAGCAGCGTCAACGCCGCCTCCACCTTCGACCGGGTCAGCACCTTCGGCAGCTCGCGGATGGCGACGTGGTTGGTCGCAAGCGCGACCTTCAGACGCGGCCCGTCCAGGAGCATCAGCACGTCGCGCGCGAACTCCTCCGCCAGCAGCTCCGTGTGCCCGACGAAGAGCTCCCCGGTCCGGGAGATCTGCTCCTTCGACACCGGCGCGGTGCAGAGCGCGTCCACCTCGCCCCCCTTGGCCGCCGCCACCGCCGCCAGGATGTACCGCAGCTGCGCCCGCCCGCCCTCGCGGGACGGCTTGCCCGGGCGCCGGTCCTTCGCCGCGAGCGCGGTGACCGCCCGCACCTCGACGCCGCGCAGCCTCCGCAGTGAAGGGCCGTCGCCGAACACCACCGGGACCAGCGCCCGCCGCACGCGCCGGTCCGCCAGCGCCTTGAAGATGATCTCCGGGCCGATGCCGGAGGGGTCTCCCATGGAGATCCCCACTCGGGGGCGCACTACAGCTTGATCTCCACCGCGGCGCCCTGCTTCAGCTCTTGCACGTAGTCGTCCGTGTACTTCTCCAGCTGGCCCATCAGCATCTTGTCGCGCAGGTCGTCCTTCATCTCGTCGAAGGACTTCACGCCCACCGCCCGCACCTCCTCGACCTTGATGACGTGCCAGCCGAACTTGGTGCGGATGGGGTCCCCCACCTCGCCCGCCTTGAGGTGGAAGGCGACCTTGTCGAACTCCGGGACCATCACCCCGCGCCGGAAGAAGCCCAGGTCGCCGCCGTCGGCCGCGGAGGGGCCCTCGCTCTTCTTCTTCGCCAGGTCCGCGAAGTCCACCCCCGGCTTGCGCGCCTCCGCCGCCAGCGCCACCGCCTTCTGCCGCGCCTTCTCCACCGCGTCCGCGGGCGCGGTGGGCGCCACCTGCACCAGGATGTGCCGGGCGTGGACCTCCGGGTCCGAGGACTCCGACTTCGCCCAGCGTGCGTACTCCGCCTTGATGTCCTCGTCGGAGATCTTCACCTTGGGGCGGACCTGCTGGGCCACCAGCTTCCGGCGCGCCAGCGTCTTCTTCAGCATGTCGCGGTAGCTCTGCATGGTGAAGCCCTGGTCGCGCAGCGCCTGCTCCAGCTGCATGGCGTCCAGGTGCTGCTCCTGCCTCACCGCGTCGATGGTGGCGTCGACCTCCTGCTCGGTGACGTCCATGTTCTTGTCGCGGAGCTGCTGCTCCATCAGCTTCTCGCCCACCAGCATGTCCAGCGCCTGCCGGAGGATCTTCTCTCGGACGGCCGCGCGCTCCTTGGGGTCCTTCAGCTCCGCCCGGGCCAGCAGGGGGATGGCCCGCTGCTCGACCTCGGAGAGGGTGATGACGTCGTTGTTCACCACCGCCGCCACCCGGTCCACCAGCTCCGCCCGCGCGGCCGGCCCGAAGGCCACCGCCGCGGTCACCGCCAAGACTCCGACGACTCGCTTCATGGGGCTCCCGACTATCACGGTTCGGCCAGCTTGGGTCCGGCGCCCGCCCTGGATTTCAGCGGGACCGAGTGCAAGGTGGCCTCGTTCACCTGGATCTGCGCCTTGTCCTTGAGCGCCTTCAGGTAGTCCGCCTGGGCCCGCGAGCGCTTGTCCTCCAGCAGCTTGGTCTCGATCTGCTTGCGGACCTCGTTCAGCTCCTTCTTCCGGCCGGGCTTCTTCTCCATCACCTTGAACAGGTGGAAGCCGTACTCGGTCTCCACCACGTCCGACGTCTGGCCCACGCCCAGGCTGAACGCCACCTCGTCGAACTTCTCCGGCATCACCCCGCGGGGAAAGAAGCCCAGGTCGCCGCCCACCTTGGCGTCCGCGGAGAGCGAGTACTTCCGAGCCAGGTCGCCGAACTTCTTCCCCTCCTTCAGCTGCGCCTGGATCCGCCGCGCCTCGTCCACGCCCTTGACGACGATCTGCGCCGCCCGCACCTGCTCCGGCTCCGCCAGATCGTCCTTGTGCGCCTCGTAGTAGTCCCGCAGCTCCTCCTCGGTGACGGCGACGCGGGGGTAGACGTGCTGCTCGAACAGCTTCTCGATGCTGATCTGCTGGAGCGTCTTCTGCTTCAGCTCCGCCATGGTGAGCTGCCCCTGCGAGAGCGCCTCGGAGAAGCCCTCGGCCGGGTAGTCGGAGCTGACCCGCATCACCCGCCGGTCCACCTCCTCCGGCGACACCTGGACGTTGGCCTGCCGCGCCGCCTGCAACAGCAGGGTCCGCTCGACGAGGGTGTTCAGCAGCGTCCGCTTCACCAGCTCCGCCTGCTCCGGCGTGGGCGGCGACTCCAGCGGCTCGCCCACCGTCTCGCGCGCCAGCTCCTGCTCGAAGTCCACCCGCCCCACCGACTCGCCGTTGACGGTGGCGACGGCGTTGGGGTCCTCCTTGTCCCGCGCCTTCTCCGGGCAGCCGGCGCCCAGAACGGCGAGCGCGGCGAGCAGCGGGAGCGGAGCGAGGTGCGGGCGCATGGTGGTGAGGGACGCTAACGCGCGGGTCCGGACGGGGCCACGGTGGTCGGCGGCGGACCGCTCACCGGTGGACCAAGGAACCCGGGGCTGGGACCGGCCGGCTGCTGCATGGGCGCCTTGAGGTCCACCGGCACCCTGGAGAGCGCCTCGGCGTCCACGGTATAGCCCGCCTTCTTCTTCAGCTCCTCGATGAGCTGCTCCATCCGCGCGCTCCGCCGGTCGTAGCGGATGCGCGACTCCAGCTGCAGCTTCACGTCCGCCGGCGACTGGTTCACCGCCGGCTGCCGCCCGTGCAGCTTGAGGATGTGGAAGCCCTGCTCCGTCTCCAGCACGCGCGGCAGCACGTCGCCCACCGCCTTCAGCTCGTCGGACGCGGCCAGCACCTCCGCGCCGTACTGCCGGGACAGCTCGTCGCGGGCGAGGAATCGCATGTCACCGTCGAGCGGCTTCGTCCGCGGCTCCTCCGAGAGCTGCTGCGCCAGAAGGCCGAACGCGCCGAAGTCCTGCGCGTTGAGGACCTGCGCCTGCTTCAGCGCCGCCTGCGCCTTGCCCAGCTGGGAGGCGCGCCGCGGCGCTTCCGCCTTCGGCGCGGCGAAGAAGATGTGGGACAGGCGCACCATCTCCGGGCGCTGGTAGTCCGAGCGGTGGCGGTCGTACTCCACCTGCAACTCCTCCTGGGTGACGGGCGACTGGGCGGCCTTCTCCAGCTCCGAGTTGAGCAGCCGCTGCACCATGACCTTCCGGGTGCTCTCCACCACCTCCGGGTCGTTGGCCAGCCCGCGGCGCACCGCCTCCTGGGTGAGCAGCTCGAAGCGGACCAGGCCTTCGAGGTACTCGCGCTTCTGCTCCACCGTCTGGTAGCGGGTGCGGGCGTAGGGGCTCATCTCGAGGAAGCGGACGCGCAGCTCCTCGTCGCTGATGGCGTCCCCGCCGAACTTCGCCACCGGCGCGCCCGGCGGGCCCTTGTGGGAGAAGTCCACCCGCGGCGCCCGCTCGTTCGAGCAGGCGCACCAAAGCACCGCCAGCAGCGCCACCCTGGTTTTCATCGGCCCGCGCTTCAAGCAGCTTTTCCGCCGCGCGTCGAGTGCCGCGGGATACGATCTCCGCCCCATGTGGAGCGTCTACATGCTCCGGTGCGGGGACGGCTCGCTCTACACGGGCTGCACCAGCGACCTCCAGGCGAGGGTGGAGCGCCACCGCGCCGGGAAGGGCGCGCGCTACACGCGGTCCCGGCTGCCGGTGCGGCTGGTGTTCTCCGAGGCGGCCGAGGACAAGAGCGCGGCGCTCAAGCGCGAGGCGGCGCTCAAGCAGCTCACCCGCGAGGAGAAGCTGGCGCTGCTCAGCTCGGCAAGGCGGCGGCACGCGCGGAGCGGCGGTGGGCGACCAGCCCGCCGAGCACGATGAAGAGCAACGCGCCGATCCCGCTGCCGATGAGCTGGGCCTCGATGAGCTGACCGAAGATGTGCCGGCTCATCTGTTCGATGTCGCAGATGGTCTGCACCGACCCGCCGCCCGGCGTGTTGTACCAGGTGAGGAGCTTGGGAGCGACGAGCGTGGCCAGCGCGTCGCCGAGGATCGCGCCGATCGCCGCGAAGATGCCGACAGTCTTCAGGGCAGCGACGTTCACGAGAGATCTCCTGATCCGCGGGTTTCCCGGTTGACGCCCCGCACTACCCGCGAGTATGCGTCAGGTACGGATGGGTCTCGTACTTCTTGCCACCGGTCTGGCCACCATCAGCGCCGCCTGCGCCGTCCTGATCCTGATCCACGCCTTCCGGCGGTCGATCGGCGCGGGTGTCATGGTTCTTTTCATTCCGTGCTACATGGTGGTGTACGCCTTCACCCAGTTCGAGCACCGGTGGAAAGGGCTGATCGTGACCACATGGTTGGCAACTCTCTTACTTTCTGCGACGATTTCTGCGGTAGGATTACAGCTGTCGGTGGGTGTGGGGGCTCCGCACGCGTAACCCGACAATGCACCTAACTCCGCTGCCCATAAAGGGATTTTAGGTGTAGGCAAATGCGCCGATCAGCCGGTCAAACTCCCTCTAAACCTGCGAAACTTTGGCTCTCCCCGCGCGAGAATCACTGAAGAGTCACTCTCCCTAGTGCTCGTGGATTTTGTAAGGAGTCGGCGATGGCAGTCACACCCGTCGGACAAAATCGCCCGCAGCAGCCCGCCCAGCTCGAGGCGAACCCTGCTGCTGCCCAGAAGTCGGGCGCCGGTGGTGCGGTCGCATACGCCGAGGCTCGCGCCTCTACCGGCAACGACGTCCAGGCCCAGTTCGCGAAAGACACCTTTGATCCGAACGCCGGGTTCCAGACGCAGCAGGCGAACGCGCTGGGCGGCACGGATGCAGCGGGTGGCGTGGACGCTGCCCAGGACCCTGACGAGCAGTTCAACCAAGCCCTGAACTCCCTCGTCGATGCCCTCAGCAGCGTCGTGGAGCTGGTCAAGAACCTCCTCCCGCCCGAGGACACCGGCGGCCAGAACTCGGTCGGCGGCGTCGGCCAGGGTAAGGACCCGGCGAACGCTGATCCGAACGCGGCCATCACCCGCGACCTGCTGGACAACCGCGGTGGCGGCCCGGCGGAGGGTGATCCACTCGAGGCGGCCGGTGGCGGCCCTACCCGCATGGGCCTCGGCCAGCAGCCCGGGCTCCAGGGTACCCAGCACGGCGCCGACGGCGTCGCGGGCATCGACCAGAACGACCCGAACAAGACCGGCGGGACCCCCGGCTACGTCGGCGGCTCGACCAACTGCGGCCCCACGTCGATGGCGGAGATCGCCCGCGGGAAGTCCCTGCAGGATCCGAACTACTCGATCA
>DASRBA010000360.1:0-32637 GCA_035637895.1 Myxococcaceae bacterium | reverse complement strand
CTCTCGAACGTCTTGTGGCGGTCGTCGTAGAGGCCCTTCATCACGCCGTCGAAGTTCGCCGCCGCCTTCTCCGCGGCTTCCTGGCCGCTGGCCTGCATCTTGTCCGCCTTGTCCGCCGACGCCGAGGTGTCCACGGTGCCGTTGGCGGTGCGGCTGGTGGCCTGCAGGTTCTCCTCCGCCTTCTGCACGTAGCCCAGCTTCGGGTCGTTGACCTGGGTGGCCTTGGCGTCCAGCGCCTGCTCCAGCGTCTTGCCGCGGAAGTCCTCCAGCGAGGCGCGCACCTCGGGGCGGAACTTCTCCGGCGCGGCGGCCACCATTCTCTCGATGAAGGCGTCGTCGATCTTCTGGTGGCGCGCCTTCTCCACGTCCGCCGAGACGTCCAGGCTGGTGGCGCGGCGGTACAGGTCCGCCTTCTCCGGCGTGTCGGGGCCGTGCCACTCGCCGTCCTTCTTGTAGGCGACGAGGTGTGACGTCCCCTGGTCGTCGGCCACGTACATCGCGTAGTCCTTGACCAGCGGGTCGCTGACGATCTCGGACAGCATGTCGAGGCGGTTCCGGCGGATGCCGCGGAAGCCGTCCGCCACCGCTTCGAACGGCACCAGCGGCGCGTCCTTGTTGGCGTTGCGGCCGAGCACGCGCGCCGCCGAGAGCTGCAGCGGCGCGTCGATGTCGATGATCTTCACCGTCTTGCCGTTGTCCCTGGCCTTCTGGATCAGGTCGGGGATGTCGCGCGCCTCGTGGAAGCGCTTGTCGAACACCAGCGAGGACCCGCCCTGCTTCAGCATCTCCTTCTCGATGCGCGAGGCGATGACCGACCCCTCCTCGTGCACCTGCCGCGAGGCGGTGTTCATCCGCCCGCCGGACGCGTCCGCCTGGCGCAGCTCGAACTTGTACGTGTCCGGGTTGATGGCGCCGTCCAGGGCGGCGGCGAGCTTGCCGAACTGCTCGTGCGTCTTCACCGCGGTGCTCTTGCCGGCGGCGGTATTGCCGCGGAGCGCGTAGATGACGTTCTTCTCCGTCTCCTTGCCCGCGAGGTTCGACAGCTCTTCGGCCTTGCCCAGGCCCTCGTCGAAGATCGCCTTCTGGACCTCCACGCGCTCGGGGACCCAGTTCGCCGTGTTGGTGCGCCACTCCTTCAGGGCATCCCCCGCCAGCGGCTGATCCGGCAGGTACGTGTAGCCGTCGGCGGTCGAGACCTTGCCGCCGCTGCGCTCGACCACCGCCTTGCGCAGGTCGTAGCTGCCCGTGCGGAGCTCCTGGTCCGCCGCCTTGACCTGGTCGATCACGCCCTTGGCGTTGGCGGCGGTGACCCGGACGTCGGCGATCTTCCCCTGGCCGTCGACGTAGACGACCCGGTCGCCCTTCGACGCGACGAGGCCCAGCTCCAGGCCCTTCAGGTCCTCGGGTCGCAGGTTCTGCAGCGCCTCCCCCGCCTGGGCGGAGTCGAGGTCGCCGCCCAGCGAGGCGCGGATCTCCTGGAGCTTCTGCGTCCGCTCTTCGGGAGTCAGCTTCCCGCCGCCGCCGCCGGAGCGTTGGCCGAGCAGCGCGGCGTCGTTCGCCACCGTCCTCCTCGGAGCGGCGTCGAAGCCGTCCCGCCCCCATGGCGAGGGAGAGGGGTTGGCGTTGGTGGTGGTGTTGGTGGTGGACGTGGAGTTGGCGTTCTGAAGGCGCGCGGGCGCCCTGGGCGGAGCTCCGCCCGTTTCGACTTTGAACATGGTCTGGGGTTCTCCAGGTGCTGGGGGGTCAACCGGCCGTAAAGCCGGCGCGGCCGCCGAGGGACGTGAGGCTGAGGTGGCGGCGCTGTGTACGACTCAATTGAGTTCTCGGGGCACCTGGGTGCGCAGTTGTGCGCATAAAACTTCCACAAACTGTTACGTGAGTTGTCAACGGCGCTGCGGGTAGAGCCACCGGTAGAAGAGCTTGGTGACCCGCGGCATGACCACCCAGGTCATCAGCGGGACCAGCATCAGGCTGGTGACGAGGGCCCGCAGGGGCATGGGGAGCGGACCGAGGTACGGCCCGAGCGTGGCGTTGAGCGCGACGATGAGCGGATAGATGGCCACCCAGGAGAGGACGGCCATCTTGGCGCGCGAGGGCGGCGCGGGGGGCGGGCGGCCGGGGATGGTGAACCAGGTCTCCAGGCCGGTCTGGGTGGTGACCTTCAGCTCCTCGGCCAGCGGCTCGGCCCGCCGCACCCAGTCGTTCCGCTCCGGCGACTCGTTCCAGCGGCGCAGGTCCTCGAACGTGGCCCAGCGCACCACGAGCACGTACTCGCGGTCCTCGGGCGCGCCCGGCCGCAGCAGCGTGGCGCCCTGGTGGCCGGCGAAGGTCTCCGCCACCGCCAGCACGCCGCGCACCCAGTCCTCGTACGCCGCCTCCATGCCGCGCTTGATGCGGCGGGCGATCACCATCGTGAGCGGGCCGTGCTGCCCGTCGTCGGCGGCGGGGACGGGAGCGGCCGGGGCCAGGGCGGGGGCGGTGGACATGCCCGCAGTCTGCCCCAGGTCTCCGGCACTAGGATGCGCGCATGAGCGCAGCGTGGCGAGGCGCGGCGGTGGCCGCGGCGGCGGTGGTGCTGGGGTGCACGGAGACGCCGCTGGACCTGCATCTTGCCCCCGGCGATGACGACTTCGGCCCGGTGGCGCTGGGCGCGACCTCCGCGCCGCACCTGTTCATCTGCAGCAACGACGGCCCGGAGGCGACGCAGCCCCTGGTCGTCGAGCTGGGCACCAACCAGAGCGACTTCGCCGTCGCGACCGACGGGTGCCCCGGGCAGTCGATCGCCGCCGGCGCCAGCTGCGGCCTGGTGGTGACCTTCTCCCCCAACGCCAAGGCGACGCGCCAGGACACGCTCGAGGTCCGCTCGGGCGGCTCCTCGGCGACGGCGCAGCTCAGCGGCGAGGGCGTGGATCCGGCGATGCTGCGCGTCGCCCCGGCCTCCGACCCGCATGACTACGGCGCGGTGATCGCCGGCGGGCCCGGCCAGGCGCAGGTGTTCCTGATCAGCAACGACGGCGGCGTGACCGGCCCCCCGCTGGTGGTGTCCCTCTCCGGCCCGGACGTCTCGATGTTCGTGCTGAGTCAGAACCAGTGCAGCGGCAAGTCGCTCGCCGCCGGCGCCAGCTGCTCGTTCGTGGTGACCTTCCAGCCGCCGCTCGCCGCCACCGGTGCGCATACGGCGACCCTCCACATGGGGGGCGGCCTGGTGCTCGGGCTGGCCGGCACCGCGCTCCACTCCGCGGCGCTCGCCTGGTCGCCACCGGCGCACGACTACGGCAGCCGGCCGGTGGGGCTGGACGATGCGACCGGCGACTTCGATTTCCAGCTCTCCAACCAGGGGAACCTGGGCTCCAGCACGGTCGCCGTGAGCACCACCGGCGGCAGTGACTTCGTCCTCCGCTCCACCACCTGCGGCGCCGCGCTCACCCCGGGCGCCTCCTGCACCGCCACCGTCCGCTTCGTGCCGTCCGCGAGCGGGCCCCGAGGCGGAACGGTGGTGGCGAACGGGGTCGCCGCGCCGCTCGACGGCACGGGCCAGTAACGGAGGGCGGGCGGCGCGCCCGCGCCTCGGCACGCTCGGAAATCCGCACGGGCGCCGCGGGCGCCGCCTCCGGCGCCTCCGCCGTCACCGCGACGTTCGACCCGTGAGCGCCGCCACCCTCAGTGGTGGCCGATGCCGCCGCGCTCCTTCACCTTCTCGTCCACCCGGATCATCGCCCCGTTGCGCGCGTCGATGTCCATGTGCACGTGCCCGCCCTCGCCCTGCCCGCGGATCTTGAACTTCACCTTCCACACGCCGTCGCCCGACAGGTGCGCCTCCTGCAGGTCGCAGCCGTAGGCGTGGCTCTGGCAGTAGCGGACGCCGATGTTGATCGCGTCGCCCTCGGAGATGTACCGGGGCGGGGGCGGTGGAATCGGCTGGGCGGGCGGCGGCGTGGCCGGGTGGGCCGGCGGCGGCGTGACCACCACCACGGGCGGCGGCGGACGGACCACGTACCCGTTGCGGGGGACGATGATGCACTTCACGCCCAGGCACAGCACCGCCACCGCGATCATCAGGCGCTTCGTTCCACTCATGTCGGTCTCCCCCGGAGCGCGCCTTGGCCCGCGCCCGCTGTCGAGGGCCGCAATCTGCTACGTCCGGGCGCCCGCCCGCTACTGGGGATTGAACGCGCCCGCCGCCTTCAGCACGCGCAGCGCGGAGAGGTCCTGGTTGAGCGCCTCCGCCACCGCGGCCGTCTCCGCGCCGGTGAGGACCGCCTGCGCCTCCTGGACGTCGAGGTCGCTCGCCGCGCCCGCCTGCAGGTTCACCTTCGCCAGCTGGTAGCTCTCGCGCGCCAGCTTGAGCTGCTCGTCCGCCTTGATCTTGCTGGCGCGGGCGTTGTCCAGGTCCAGGAACGCGCGGGTGAGCTCGTCCTTCGCCCGGTTCTCCGCCGCGTGGCGCGCGGCCACCGCCTCCGTCACCTTGGCGTCGTTCTCGCGCGCCTCGGCTTCGCGGGCGCCGCCGTCGAAGATCGTCCAGCTCAGGCCCAGCCCCAGCGCCCACGCGTCGTAGGTCCCGGTGAACCCCTTCACGTTGGAGACGCGGTAGCTGGCGGTGCCGACGACGGCCGGGAGGTACTTGAACCAGGTGCCCGTCCGCGCGCCGCGGGCCAGGTCCTCCTGGGCGCGGACCGCGGCCAGGTCCGGCCGTTGCTCCATGGCCTGCGCGGCGAGCGTGGCCGGGTCCGGCGGCAGCGCCGGCGAGGCCGGCTGCTCCACCTCGAAGTCGGGCGCCCGGTCCAGCAGCGTGGCCAGCCCCTGCTTCGCCGCGGCGTACGAGTTCTGGGCGCGCTTGAGGTCCTGCTCCGCGCGCGAGCGGTCGATCTGCGCGCGCAGCAGCCCCAGCTTGAGCGAGGCGCCGGCGCGGAAGCGCAGGTCGGCGTCCTTCTCGCGGTCCTTCGCCAGCGAAAGCAGCCGCTCCTGCACGCCGATGGCGGTCTTCAACCCGGCGGCGCCGTAGTAGAGCTGGGCCACGCCGAACAGCAGCTCGCGGCGCGCCGTCTCCGTCCCCAGGGTGGCCACCTTCTCCGCGGTGTACGCGTTGGCGATGGCCGGCCACAGCGCGGGGACGAGCAGCGCCTGGGTGAGCTGCGCCTGCGCGCCCAGCTGCTCCTGCTTCTGGATCTCCACGTTGATGACGGCGGTGGTCGACGGGAGCGCGATGTACGTGGTCGGGCTGGTCGGGGGCAGGTTCGGGTCCGAGTAGTCGTCCGGGCCACTGGTGGGGCCGCCTGCGTTGCGGACCACGTACGCCAGTGGGAAGGGGATCTTCGCCCCCACGTTGTTGTGCGTGTACGAACCGCCCACGGTGATCTGCGGCAGGTACCCCGCCCACACCTTCCAGGAGAGCTGCTTGGCCTGCTGCAACCTCGCCTGCGCCACCTGGAGGTCGGGGTTGTGCGCCTGCGCGTCCTTGAGCGCCTGGTCCAGCGTCAGCACCGGGGCCTGGGTGAGCGCGAGCGCGACGAGCGCGGCGATCATCGAGCGACCTCCGTCTTCGCCTCGCCCTCCACGGCGTGCAGCGACGCGTCGGCCGCGGCCTTGGACGGGTCGTGGGTGGCCTTGGACTTGCGGTCGTCCTTGAGGGTGAACTGGTCCATCCAGGTGTAGACCACCGGCACCACCACCAGGGTGAGGATGGTGGAGGTGATGACGCCGCCGATGACGGCGGTGGACATGGGCGCGCGGAACTCGGAGCCCTCGCCGCGGGAGAGCGCGGTGGGCAGCATGCCCAGCACCATCGCCGCGGAGGTCATCAGGATGGGCCGCAGGCGGGTGGGCCCCGCCTCCAGCAGCGCCTCGGCCATCGACTTGCCGCGGGCCCGCAGCTCGTTGGTGTAGTCGACGAGGAGGATGGAGTTCTTCGTCACCAGGCCCAGCAGCAGCACCACGCCGATCATCGAGGGCATGTTGATGGCCATGCCGGTGAGGAAGAGCAGCAGCAGCGCGCCCACGATCGCCAGCGGGAGCGCGGCCATGATGGTGAAGGGGTGGATGAAGGACTCGAACTGCGAGGCGAGCACGAAGTAGATGAACACCACCGCCACGAACAGCGCGAGCAGGAGGTTGGAGAACGTCTCGCGCATGTTCTTGGTCTGGCCGCCGAAGACGAACTGGAAGCCGGCCGGCTTGTCGATCTTCCCCAGCTTCGTCTCCACGTCCGCCACCGCCTCGCCCAGCGAGCGGCCGGCGACGTTGGCCATGAGGATGATCTGCCGCTGGCGGTTCATGCGTTCGATGGTGGCGGGGCCGGTCTCGTTCTTGATGGTGGAGACGTCCGCCAGCTTCACCAGCCGCGGCCCGCCGCCGCCCGGGCCCTGGCCGCCGGCCATCACCGTGGCGCTGGTGCCCATCCGCCGCCCGGTGGCGGGCACGGTGAGCTCGCCCAGCGTGGCGGTGGTGGTGCGGTCCTCGGGCGGCAGCTGCACGCGCACGTCGTAGTCGCGGTCGCCGTCGCGGTACTTGGCCACCACCACGCCCTCCAGCGCGGTGCGCACCGTCATCGCCACCGAGCCCACCGAGACGCCCAGGTCGGCCGCGCGGGCGCGGTCCACCGCCAGGTCCGTCTCCGGCTTGCCGGCGCGGTAGCTCATGTCCGCGTCCTTGGTGCCGCGGGTGGTCTTGATCGCGTCCAGCCCGTCGCGCGCCACCCGCTGCAGCACGCGGTAGTCGTCGCCGCGGGCGTAGAGGGTGATGGGCAGCTCGGTGGCCGGGCCCTCCACGAAGCCGATGTCCGCCACCACGTACTTGAGCGCGGGGATGACGGCCAGCCGCTTGCGCAGGTCCTCCTGGACCTGCACCTGGCTGACCTTGCGCTTCTCCTTCTTGGTGGTCTGCACGCGGATGGAGGCCTTGTTCGCCTCCTCGCTGGGGCCGATGGTGGTGAAGAGGTCGCGCACCTCGGGGTTCTGCTTGATCAGCGCCTCCGCCTGGGAGGTGACCTGGTCCATCTGGTCCAGCGAGGTCCCGGCGGGCATCTCCAGGTTGACGCGGAACTCGCCGCGGTCGGTGCCGCCGAAGAACTCCTTGCCCATCATCGGCGTGAGCGCCAGCGAGGCGACGAAGAGCACCGCCGCCGCCGCCACCACGGTGTAGCGGTGCATCAGCGCCCAGGCCAGCACGCCGCGGTAGTAGTGGTCGAGCGCGTCGAAGACGCGGACCACCGGGCCGAACACCTTGTGGTGCTTGAGGCGCTCGTGGTGGCCGGGCTGGATGGGCTTGACCACCCGCGCGGAGAGCATGGGGTCGAGGGTGAAGGAGATGAACAGCGAGACCAGCACCGCCGAGGCGACGGTGAGGCCGAACTGCCTGAACATGCGGCCCACCACGCCGCCCATGAACGCCACCGGGACGAACACCGCCACCACGGTGAAGGTGGTGGCCATCACCGCGAGGCCGATCTCCGACGTCCCGCGCTGGGCGGCGGTGATCGGGTCCTCACCCCGCTCCATGTGCCGGTAGATGTTCTCGCGGACCACCACCGCGTCGTCGATGAGCAGGCCGATGGCGAGCGACAGGCCCAGCAGCGACATGATGTTGAAGGTGAACCCCAGCCAGGACATGGCGAGGAAGGTGGTCACCACCGACGTGGGCAGCGCCAGCGAGCTGATCAGCGTCGACCGCCAGTCGAGCATGAAGATGAAGATGACGAGGATCGCCATCAGGCCGCCGTAGACGATGGCCTCGGTCACGTCGGACACGTTCTGGCGGATGAAGGTGGAGCCGTCGACGGCCTTGACCATCTTCACGTCGGACGGGAGCGTGGCCTTGAGGGTGTCCAGCACCTTGTAGACGTGGTCGGCGATGGCGACGGTGTTGGACCCGCCCTGCTTCTGGATCTCGAAGGTGACGGAGTCCACGCCGTTGAGGCGCACGCGGGTGCGCGCGTCCACGAAGCCGTCCTCCACCCGCGCCACGTCGGAGAGGTGGACCTGGGAGCCGTTGGCCAGCGACGCGACGACCATGGACCGCATGTCGTCCAGCGACCGGAAGCGGCCCAGCGTCTTCACGTTCAGCTCGGCGCCGCCGGTGGTGACGCGGCCGCCGGGGAGGTCGAAGCTCTCCGAGCCGATCTGCTGCGCCACCTGGGAGATGGACAGGCCCAGCGAGTCCAGCCGCGAGCGGTCCACGAAGACGTGGATCTCCCGCTCCTTGCCGCCGATGACGTTCACCGCGCCCACGCCGTCCACCGCCTCCACCTTGGGCTTGATGACGTCCTCGACGATGCGGCGGGTCTCCGCCACCGGCCGGTTGGAGCTGACCGAGTAGTTGAGGATGGGCAGCGCGGTCGGGTCCAGCCGCTGGACGATGGGCTCCTTGACGTCCGTGGGCAGCAGGTTGCGGATGGCGGCCACGCGGTCGCGCACGTCGGTGGTGGCGACCTTCACGTCCGCCTCCAGCTTGAACTGGATCACCACCGTGGAGACGGAGTCGCGCGAGTAGCTGCGCACCTCGTCCACCCCGTTCACCGAGGAGACCGACTCCTCGATGCGCTTGGTGACCAGCTGCTCCACCTCCTCCGGGCCCGCGCCGGGGTAGACGGTCACCACCGTCACCACCGGGAAGGAGATGTCCGGGAAGAGGTCCACGCCGATGCTGCGCACGGCCAGCAGGCCCAGCGTCATCAGCGCGATCACCACCATGGCCGTGAAGACCGGCCGCTTGATGCTGATGTCGGAGAGGATCACGGGCGCCCCCCGGCCGGCGCGTCCGCGTGCGCGGTCTTCGGTGTCGTGGGCTCCGCGGGTGGCTTCGCCGGGGCGTCCGGCGCGGAGGCCTGCGGGGCCACCTTCACCGCCGCGCCGTCCGCCAGGTTCCCGACTCCGCTCACCGCCACCAGGTCGCCCTCGCTCAGCCCCTCGACCACCACCACGCGGGCGCCGTCGGACGCGCCCAGCTTCGGCCGCACCGCCTCCACCTTGCTCCCGCCCACCACGCGGTAGACGACCGCGCCGCCCGGCGCCTCCAGCACCGCCTGGCGCGGCACGGTGAGGACGTTCTGCAGCTTGCCCAGCGACAGCTCGGCGCGGGCGAAGGCGTTGGCCAGCAGCTTGCCGCTGGCGTTGTCGATCTGGATCTCGCAGGCGGCGCGGCGGGTGGTGGGGTCCAGCGCCGGCGCCAGCAGCGCCAGCTCACCCTTGAAGACCTGCCCGGGGAAGGCGTCCACGGTGACCGCCACCTCCTGGCCCTTGGAGAGCCGGCCGAAGACGGACGCGTCCACGGAGCTCTCCAGCTTGAGCGCCTGGATGTCCTGGACGGTGAACAGCGCGCTCTGCGGCCCCACCTGGTTGCCCACGTTCACCGGGCGCCGGGTGACGGTGCCGGAGATGGGCGTGGTGATGCGCGCGTTGTCCAGGTTCTGCTCGGCCAGGCCTTGCGCGGCTTCCGCCTGGGCGACCTGCGCCTCGGCCATGGTGACCTTGAGCTTGGCGCCGTCCACCTGCGCCTGGGTGGCGGAGCCGCCCTGGAAGAGCATGTTCACCCGGTCCATGTCCTGCTTGGCCCCGTCCAGGTTGGCGTGGGCGATGCGGGAGGCGGCCTCGGCGGCCCGGGCCTGCCAGGCGATCTCCTTGTGCTCGATGGAGGCGAGGAGCTGGCCGGCCTTCACCTTGTCGCCCACGTCGGCGCCGAGCGACTCGATCCGGCCGCCCAGCTTGGGGAACACGTCCACCTCGTTGCGGGGGCGGATGTTGCCGGTGAGCGCCAGCTTCTCGGTGAGGTCGCCCCTGGAGGCGGGCGCGACCTGGATCAGCACCGCCTCCGAGGGCTTCTCTTCAGGAGCGCTGTTCTTCTGCCGGTAGTCGCGGATCCGGTAGCCGACGAGGCCGAGGACGGCGGCGACCAGGACGGCCAGCAGGTACGTGGACTGCTTCA
Organism: Myxococcaceae bacterium; assembly: GCA_035637895.1. Classification (GTDB taxonomy): domain Bacteria; phylum Myxococcota; class Myxococcia; order Myxococcales; family Myxococcaceae; genus DASRBA01. The sequence continues at coordinate 22,722 of DASRBA010000360.1, read as the reverse complement.
TCGCTTTCTCCTGGAGGTGGAGGAGTGCTTCGCAAGGGGGGTGACGTTGGACGGGAAGTCGGCGAAAGAGGCGCTCACGCGGGAGATGATCCGGAAGAGGGCCTCGCGGTCGGCGGGGGAGAGCACGCCGAGGAGAAAGCCCAGCTTCTCTTCCATCCGGACCTGGGCGACCTTGAAGAACTCCTGGCCCTTGCCGGTGAGGCGCAGGCGGACCACGCGGCGGTCGCGGTCGTCCGCCTCGCGCTCGCAGTAGCCGTGCTCCCCCAGCCGGTCAGCCAGGCCGGTCACGCCCTTCTGCGAGACGCCCAGGCGCCTCGCCAGCTCGCCCATGGTGAGCGGGCCGTCGTGACCCAGCCAGACGATGATGTGCAGCTGCGGGCCGGCCAGCTCCAGCTCGGCCTTGGACGAGAGCGGATCCCGGAGCGGCCGCCGCCGCCCCAGCTCGAGGAGCAGGTCCTTGAGCCGTTCCACATCCCGGATATTCGCCATCGAGGACTATCTACTGTAGGGATATTCCCGGATCAACGATCGGCCGCGTGAAGAAGTGTCAGGGGCGATCGCCCGCCAGCCCCAGCCGGCGCTCCTCCCCGGGCAGAAGCGTCGGCCGCAGGCGCAGATACGCCATCCCGCCCAGGGGGAACGAGGTGCCGTAGTAGGGCACCAGCTCCGCGGGGATGAGGTCGACGGCGATCCTGCCCCCGGCCCCGATCACCACCGGCCCCAGCGTGAACAGCTCGCGCAGATAGCCGAGGGAGAGGGCCCCGACCCAGAGGCGCTCGAAGGCGAGCTGCGGGTCGAACTGGAGGACCAGGTCGTGGCCGAACTTCTGCACCGCCTCCGCGCGGAGGAAGAGGTCGTTCCGCGCGCACTCCACGTTCGCCTCGAGGAGGAAGGAGTTGGAGGGCCGCTCCTGCGAGCCGACGTTGTGGCCCCACGAGCCGGTGACCGCGACGGTGGCGTACTTCAGCGGGTGCTGCACGACCATCAGCGAGGCGGTGGTGCGCTGGATGCGGTTGAGCGGGTAGAGCGCCTCCGGCTGCTGGAGGAAGCCGTGGGAGACCTGCGCGGAGAGCCAGTCCAAGGGCTGGAGTGAGAGCCGCGCGGACCAGGAGTCGAACGGCGCCCAGTCGAAGTCCCAGCGGAACTCGTCCGGCTCGCGGCCGTTGAACCAGGACCCCTCCAGCTTCGCCCAACGGTTGAAGAGGCCGGCGGTGAGGACGCCGAAGCTGACGTGGGTGGAGTCCTGCCAGTGGTGGCCCAAAGGCGGCAGCGGGTCCGAGGAGGCGGAGAGCCGGTGCATGAAGGCGGGCGGGCCCAGCGCGGGCTCGCCGGAGGGCGCGGCGTACAGCTCGAACGCCAGGCCCGCGGGGAGCGCGTGCTGGTAGCTCACCGCCAGCTCCATGAAGAGGTCGTGCGGGTGCTGGAAGTCGTGCAGCGGCTGGTTGTTGTACGTCTCGCCGCTCTGGAGGAGGAGCGGGAAGCCCTGGCCCCCCGCGGTGAGCGGCTCCAGCGTGAGCATGGTCCGCGCGCTGAAGCGGCCGCCGAGGAGCGAGTGGTCCGCCATCGCCATCACCCAGTTCGCGCTCACCGGGAGCGTGGCGCCGCGCTGCGAGAGCTGGGAGTCCACCCCCGCGAAGACCGAGTAGTGGAGCATCACCATCCACCCCGCGGCGTGCAGGTGGTGCGCGTGCATGGGCGTGGTGGCGGGCTGCCAGCCGGTGCCCGAGGCCTCGCGCTCGCGCGGGGCGCCGGTGACGTCCTCCATCATCCGGGAGAGCGACCAGTCCGTGCTCGGAGGTTCGCTCGGGGAATCGGGGGTGTCGGCGCCCAGGGCGAGGGCGAGGAGGAGCGCGGGGGTCATCGGCGGCGCCTCCGGTGGGCGATCCACGCCAGCGCGCTCGCGACCGCCAGCCCTCCGCCCGCCGCGCCGCACCCACCGCACTCCGACGGCGGCGTCCAGGCCTGGAAGGTCGGGAGGTGGTCGCAGGCGTCCGGTGCGATGGCCAGGGCGGTGGCGAGGCTGGCGTACGGGTCCGCGCAGGTGGAGGCGAGGTTGCCGCAGGAGAGCACCCCGCACAGGTAGCGCAGGTCCATCAGCGGGAGCCAGGTCTTCCCGCCGTCGTCGGAGCGGGCGAGCGCGAACCCGTCCTGCAGGTGCGAGGCGGCGGCGAAGAGCGCGCCGTCCCGCTCGCCCAGCCCGCGGATGTGCGGCCAGAGGTGGCGCTCGAAGGTGGCGCCGCGGTCGTGGGAGAGCCACGCCTCGCCGATGTTGGTGGTGATGACGAGGTCCCCGTTGGCGCGGAGGAGGAAGGCGGTCATCGGGAAGGAGAGCGCCTTCGCCACGCGGACGGTGGCGCCGCCGCCCTCGGAGATCAGCAGCGCGTCCCGGCCGTTGGGGGCGGACTCGCGGAGGAAGAGGCGGTCAGGGTTGGCCGGATCCACCGCGGCGATGCGCACCGCGTCCTCGCCGGCGACGCCCTTCAGGTCGAAGTGCTGCCAGTGCGCGCCGCCGTCGTCGGAGCGGAGGAGGTAGGCGTGGGCGATGGGGTCGAACTGCAGCTCGGCGGCGTAGACGCGGGAGGGGTCGCTCTGCGCGCTCTCCACGCCGTTGATGAAGGCGCCGTCTGGCGCGTCGTAGGTCCGGGAGAAGGTGGCGGACGCGTCGGTGGAGATCCACAGCGACATCGGACCCGTGCCTCCAGTGGCGGAGCCCGACCGGGCCACGGCGAAGGCGCGGCGGCCGGCGCGGTCGATGAAGAGGTCGCTGGGGGCGGTGAACCCCTGGGTGGCGCTGGTGGTCCAGCCACATGCGCCGTCCGAGGAGGTCGCCACGCCCTCGAGGGTGGCGCCGAAGAGCTGACCGGGCGCCCAGCCGAGCTGATACATCGCCCCGGCGGTGCCGATCGCGGCCTCGCAGGCGAGCGTCCAGCGCGCGCCGGAGTCGTCGGAGACGAGGACGCCGAAGTTGGTGCCCAGGTAGATCCGCTGCGGCGCGTCCTCGGGGAGGATCACCTGCGTCGAATCGGGGAACGCGCCGTTCGCGCGAGCCTGGAGCGCGGTGGCGGCGGCGAGCACCACGAGAGCTGATCGGAGGGGATGTTGCACCCCTCCGAACTACGCGATGTGCGCGAACGGCGCCAGAGCACCGGCCAGTGGCCGGATCGTGTCGGGGCGCTGCCGCGCGGGTTGGGGCGCCGCGCACGATGCACCGCGCGAGATACGCCCACCGCGTACGATGCACCGCGCGGGACGCGCCACCACGCACGATGCACCGCGCGAGATGCGTCACCGCGCACGATGCACCGCGCGGGACGCGCCACCGCGCACGATGCACCGCGCGAGATACGCCACCGCGCACGATGCACCCGCGCGCGGGATGCGCCACCGCGCGGCGTGCGCCGCCGCGTCCGACCGTCCTACCCCACGTGCAGCGTGAACTTGCCGCCGCGGCGCGCGAGCTCGGCGCGCATGTCCTCGCGGAACTGCTTCTGGGTGGCGCCGTTGCCCACGATGCCCATGCAGCCGTTGGTGCCGGCGGAGCCGCCGTCCGGGTGGATGCGCAGCTCGGTGCGGGTGCCGCCCACGCGCGGGTCGAACTTGTCGGAGAGGGCGAAGCTGAAGCCCACGCCGTCCACCACCATGCCCGGCGTGTTCCGGCTCCACATGTGCGGCGTCACCGTGTAGTCGCCGTTCGGGAGGTTGCCGCGGCCGTGGCCGCCGCTCCGGTACGTGTACGTGTGGCCGTTGACGGTGATCTTCCCGGTGGTCATCTGGTTCCGGGCGCCCTTGTTGGTGATCTTGTCGACGGTGGCGTTGACGGTGCCGCCGGCGGCCTGCGAGGGCGGCTTCTGGTCCACCGGCGCGGTCGGGTTGGACGAGGGCGGCTTGGCCGGGGTGCTCGGGGCGGGCGCCGGCGCGGAGCCGCCGCCACCGCCGGAGCGGGTACCCAGCATCTCCTTGCCCGGCTTCAGCCCATTGATGCCCATCAGCGAGCCCCAGGTCTGCTGGCCCACCTTGCCGTCCACCTTCAGGCCCTTGTCGGTCTGGTACTTCCGGACCGCGGCCTCGGTGGCGGCGTCGAACTTGCCGGACTGCGAGACGCCCAGGCGGTTCTGGAGGTCCTTGATTTCCGCGCCCTCGCCCGCGCCGCCCTGCCGCAGGAGCGTGTGCTGCTTGAGCGAGGACACGTCGGGCCGAGCGGCCGGGGCCTTCGCGGGAGACGCCACGAACTCATCGCGGCTGCCGGGGATGGACGGGCGCTGCTGCGGCTGCGACGGCTGCGAGACGGCGGGCTGCTGGGCCGGCTGAGAAGAGGAGCTTTCGACGGGAGGCTGCGAGAGCGCGCGAGGGGCGCTGGAATCGACGGGGGACATGGTTCCAACTCTCCAGGTAGGGAACGGGGACATGCGGTTGTCGCGGCTCCCGAACCTGGCGTTGTGTGTGAATCTGCGTACGTGGCTTACACGGAGCCGGGACCGGAAGGGGATTTTCCGGTCGCATCGCGGATGAAGCGCGCGAGATCATTGACGCTGGCGCCCCTGAGGATCTGCATCATGGGCACCTGGACGCCCCACCGTTGCTCGATGTGCTGCTGTGCGTCATAGGCCATCAGGGAGTCCAGCCCGAGCGTCTGCAGGCTCTCGGCTGGATCGATGGCCGCGGCGGCGTTCCCCAACAGCTCCGCGAAGTGCGCGACGAGCGCCGGCTCCAACGCCTCGGCCGGAGTGGACGTTGGCTCCGGGGCCGCGGACGCGGTGGGGCTGAGCTCGATCTCCAGCCCTTCCACCTCCAGCACCAGCGCGCCGTCCTCGCCGTACACCGCGAAGTCGCCGGTGAGAGAGCGGTCCGCGGCGCTCCGCAAATGGACGCGGCTCCAGAACGCCTCGCCCCGCGGCGGCGCGTGCAGGCGGCAGCGGCCCATCCGACGACCCACGAACGGGCCTGAAGGTCGGGAGAGCGCGAACACCGCCAGCGCCTGGCCGCAGGTGTCCAGCAGCACCGGCTGGGCGGCGGCGCCGGCCCGGACGCGCGCCACGCAGACGTCATCCCCGTACCGCAGAGATTCCACGCCGCGGAATGTCTGCCCCCAGGAATTCCCGCGGGCCTTCCATTCCTCGTAGAACCTCGCGCCCTCCATGACCTGCGGCAGGCGCTCCATCTCCTCGCGGAGCTGCTCGGGCGCGCGGGCCTCCGCCTCGCGGGCCACCACGCGAGCCTGGGCGCGCACGTGCCGCGTCCACGGGCCGCCCCCTCCCGGCCGGCTGTAGAGGTCGATCGCCCCCTGCGTCCCCACCACGACCTGCACCTCGCGGACGGCGCCGGGCTCCGGCACCAGCGGCCGCTCCGCGCCGATCTCCTCCAGGTCGAAGGCGGTGGCGCCCCGCTCCCGCGTGAAGGCCCACGCCATCAGCTCCAGCGAGGCGGCGGCCGGGAAGACGGCGACGCCGCCGATCGCCTGCTCGGCGATCCACGGGAGCGCGCCGGGGTCCAGCCTCCCCGACCAGACCGCCGCGCCGGTCTCCGCCGAGTCGAAGCGCTCCAGCAGCACCGGGTGCGGACCGGAGCGGGGCGCCGCCGCCGCGGCCTTCGGCGGGGCGAACCAGTGGCGCCGGCCCACGAAGGGCGTGGTGGGGAGCCTCACCCGCCGCCCCACGAGGCGGCCGAAGAACGCGGCCCAGTCCACCACCGCGCCCCGCGCGTGCACCGCGCTCAGCGCCTCGACGAGCGCGTCGGCGGAGGCGACGCTCCAGAAGAAGGACGGCGCGCTCAGGCCCTCCGACCCCAGGCGCGACAGCTCGGCGCCGGGCCCCAGCTCCAGGAAGAGCGAGAAGCCGGCGTCCTCCAGCGCCCGCATCCCGCTCCCGAAGCCCCGGGGCGACTGGCCGGCGAGCATCAGCTCCGCGCGGTGGATCGCCAGCGCGCCGATGTCTCCCCGGCACGCGTCCTCCAGCGACAGCGCCCCCGCCACGTACGCGGCGGAGAGCTCCCCCGCCCCGACGCCCAGCACCGCGCCGGGCTGCAGCCCCCACGACTGGAGCAGCCGGAAGAGCGCCACCTGCAGCGCCAGCGGCACCGGCAGCTCGGACACCTCGTCGAACGCGGCGCGGAAGACGTCGTTCTCCTCGTGCAGCGAGCGCGCCCAGTCCCCGCTCTTCTCGTCCGGGAACAGGACCGCCACGTCCTTCGCCGGCCGCGCGCGGTGCGCCGGCACCCGGCCCAGCGTCTCCAGCGCCGCGGCCCGGTCCCACCCCACCACCACCGCGCGCTCCTCGAAGTGCGGCCTCGCCACCGCCAGGGTGTGCGCCGCGTCCAGCAGCGACACCTCCGGGTGCGCGGAGAGGTGCGCGCGGATCCGCTCCACCTGCCGCGCCAGCGCCTCGGGCGTCCGGGCGGAGAGGAGGAGCGGCACCGCGTGCGGCGGCGGAGGCGAATCCGCGATGGCGACCGCCGGCGCCTGCTCCAGCACCACGTGGGCGTTGGTCCCGCTCAGCCCGAACGCGCTCACCCCGGCCACCAGCGGCCGGCCCGCCGCCGCCAGCGGCGTCTCCCGGTCCGCCACCGCCAGCGACGTCCCCTCCAGCCGGATGAGCGGGTTGAGCGACTCGAAGCCCAGGTTGCGCGGCAGCGTCCGGTGGTGGAGCGCCAGCGCGGCCTTCATCAACCCCGCCACCCCGGCCGCCGCCTCCAGGTGGCCGACGTTGGTCTTGAGCGCGCCCAGCCAGCACCTCGACCCGTCCGCCCTCGGCGCGCCGACGACCGCCCGCAGCGCCTCCAGCTCGATCGGATCGCCCAGCGCCGTGCCCGTCCCGTGCGTCTCCACGAAGTCCACCTGCGCCGGGTCCACCTTCGCCGCGGCCAGCGCGCCCTCGAGCAGCCGCTGCTGCGCCAGCACGTTCGGCGCGGTGAGCCCGGTCGACTTCCCGTCCTGGTTCACCGCCGAGCCCCGGATGACCGCCCAGATCCGGTCCCCGTCGCGCTGCGCGTCGCCCAGCCGCTTCAGCGCCAGCACCCCGCAGCCCTCGCCGCGCACGAACCCGTTCGCCCGGGCGTCGAACGTGCGGCAATGCCCGTCCAGCGACAGCGCGCGCGTCAGGGCGATCCCCGCCATCACCTCCGGCGACAGGATGAGGTTCACCCCGCCCGCCAGCGCCAGCGAGCACTCCTGCGCGCGCAGGCTCTGGCACGCCAGGTGGGTGGCCACCAGCGACGACGAGCACGCCGTGTCCAGCGTCACCGCCGGCCCCTGCAGCCCCAGCGCGTACGAAAGCCGCCCGGCGATCCCGCTCAGCATCGCCCCGGTGGCGAAGTACGCGTCGCGCTCGCCCTCCGCGGCGCGCTCCCCGAAGCGCTGGTACTCGCACCCGGTGGACCCCAGGAACACCGACACCGGGGCGCCGTTCAGCGCGCGCGGCGACACCCCGGCGTCCTCCAGCGCCTCCCAGGCCACCGTCAACACCAGCCGCTGCTGCGGGTCCAGGCTCCGCGCCTCACGGTCGGAGATCTCGAAGAACGCGGCGTCGAACTCCGACAGCTCCTCCTCCGTCAACAACCCCGCCCACCCCGGCGTCTCCGCGGGAGGCGGCGGCACGCCCAGCCACGCCCACCGCCCCTGGGTCGGCCGCACCGCGTCGCGCCCCGCCTTCAGCAGCGTCCAGAAGGCCGCGGGGGTGTCGGCGCCGCCCGGGAACCGGCACGCCATCCCGACCACGGCGACGGGCTCGCGGCGCGCGCGTTCGAGGGCGGCGTTCTTCTGCGCCAGCTGCTCCATCACCGCCAGCGCGTGCTCCACCGACCCCGGCCTCACCGGTCACCCTCCAGCAGCTTCTCCAGGTCGGCGATGCGCGCCGCCAGGAGCTGGTCCTTCTCCGCGTCGGAGAGGTTCGACAGCGCGCCGGCGGTCTCGCGGACCGCCCACCCGGACTCGTCCGGCCCCGCCGGCTTGCCCCGCGGGGCCGCGTCCTCGGGGAGGAGCTCGCCCAGCAGGTACTTCGAGAGCGACTCCATGGTGGAGTACGTCCACAGGATGGTGGGCGGCAGCGTGATGTTGAGCGCCAGCGCCAGCCGGTTCCTCAGCTCCAGGCCCATCACCGAATCCAGCCCCACCTCGGTGAGCGGCCGGTCGCGCGAGATGCGGTCGGCGGGGAGACGGAGCACGCGCGCCGCCTGCGCCAGCGCGTAGTGCTCCACCAGCTTCGGCCGCTGGGAGACGGTGGCCTCGCCCAGCGCCTTGAGGAAGGCGGCGTCGCCCCCCGCCTTGTCGACCGCGTCCCGGTGCTCGGCCAAAAGCCGCGACGCCAGCCGCGAGTGCGCCGCGGTGGGGAACGACTCGATCCACGTCCTCACGTCCATGGGCACCACGCCCACCTGGACGGTGCCGGCCCGCAGCAGGCGCTCCAGGACGCGGTTGCCCGCCTCGGGCGTGAGCCGCTCCATCCCGTGGTGCTCCATCCGCGCGGCGCGCTTCTCGTCGTCCACCCCCGCCAGCCCGATGCCGGAGAACACGCCCCAGTTCACGCTCAGCGCCGGGAGCCCCTGCCGGTGGCGCTGGTGCGCGAGCGCGTCCAGGAACGCGTTCGCCGCCACGTAGTTCCCCAGCCCCGGCGAGCCCAGCAGCGTGGTCGCCGACGAGTAGAGGACGAAGAAGTCCAGCGGGTGGTCGACGGTGAGCTGGTGCAGCCGGTACGCGCCCATGGCCTTCGGCGCCAGCACCTTGCGGAACCGCTCCCCGTCCTGGTTGATCAGCGCGCCGTCGTCCAGCGACGCCGCGGCGTGGATGATGCCCCGCAGGGGCGGCGTGGCGCGCTTGAGCGCGTTGACCAGCGAGGTCAGCTTCGCCGAGTCCGCCGCGTCCGCCAGCGCCAGCTCCACCGGCACGCCCATCTCGAGGATGGACCGCAGCACCGCCTCCTGCTCGCCGGTGCGCGGCGGGGTCCGCCCCATCAGCACCAGCTTCCCGGCGCCGCGCTCCGCCAGCCACCGCGCCACCGACAGCCCCAGCCCACCCAGCCCGCCGGTGACGAGGTACGCCCCGTCCGCCCGCGCCACCGACCTCTCCTGCGAGCGCGCCCCGGCCTCCGGCGTCCGCCGCGCCAGCCGCGCCACCCACCGCTCCGTCCCGCGGAGGCAGATCTCGTCCTCCACGTCGTCGGACAACAGCTCCTGCGCCAGCGCCTCCACCTCGCCGGGCGGGCGCTCCGGGTCCAGGTCCACGCGGGTGCAGCGCAGCTCCGGGTGCTCCTGCGCCAGCACCCGCGCCAGCCCGAGGATGGGCGCCTGCTCCAGCGCCAGGTCCGCGTCGTGCCCGAAGGGCTGGGCGGCGCGGGTGGCGAGGTAGAGCCGCGGCCGCTCCTTCCAGTCCTGGTGGGCCAGCGCGCGCACCAGGTGGAGGACGGCGTCGCAGCCGTGCTCGGGCCGCTCCAGGTCCAGCCCGCCCAGGTCCAGCGCGTGGAGAGACAGGATGCCGGCCGGCCCCGCGGCGTCGCCGTACGCGCTGGAGAGCAGGTCCGCCACGCTCTCCGCCGAGGTGAGCGCGGAGAGCGACGCCTGCTCCACCATGTGGCCGCGGTCCTCCAGCGCCTTCCGCAGCGCGAGCGCGAAGCCCAGGTGCCTGGGCCCGCCGCCGCCGAGGATGAGCCAGCTCCGCGGCTCCGGCTTGGGGAACGGCGCCTCGGCGCGCTCCCAGTCCAGCGCCAGGAACCAGTCGTCCTCGCCGCTGGGCGCGCTGCGCTGCAGCACCACCCGGGCCAGCAGCCTCACCGCCCCGGTGGCCGCCTCCGCCACCACCAGCTCCGCGCCCTGCCGCTGCGCGCTGGAGTCGTCGCCCCGGAGCTTCACGTGGCAGACCAGCTCGCCTTGCACCGGGCCCAGCACCCGCAGCCGGTCGATCTCCGCCAATATCCAGCTCGACGCCTCGGGGCCCGCGCCCGCCGCGCCCACCACCTGGAAGCACGCGTCCAGCAGGGCGGGGTGGACGATGAAGCGGCCCGCCAGCACGGACGCCGGCAGCCGCACCTGGCCCAACGCCTCGCCCGCCCCGCTCTGCACCGTCTCCACGCCGCGGAACGCCTCCCCCAGCTCGAGGCCTCGCTTGGCGAGCGCCTCGTAGAGCGCCTCGGAGTCCTTCTCCGGCCCCAGCCGCGCCTTGATGGCCCGCAGCTCCAGCGGCGCGGTGGGGACGCCGGCGTCGCGGTCGGCGCGGCGCAGCTCCCCGCGCGCGTGGACGATCCACCGCTCCGGCTTCACCGCCGACGACGCCGGGCTGGCGATCTGGAACTTCAGCAGCCCCGGCGACTCGTACGTCCCCAGGAGCTGGAGCGACACCTCGCGGCCCGCCACCTCCAGCGGCTGCTCCAGCTTCAGCTCCCGCAGCTCCAGCGGCACCTGCCCCAGCGCCTCGCGCCCGGCGGCGAGCGCGATCTCCGCGAAGCCGGCGCCGGAGAGCAGCGCCGCGCCCTGCAGCTTGTGGCCGTCCAGCCAGGGGAACGACTCGGTGCCCAGCGACACCGTCCACACCTTGCTCGGCTGCGGCGTGGCCAGTGGCACGCCGGGCGACAGCCAGGGGTGGGCGGTGCGCTCGGTGGTCCGCTTCCGCCGCTCCTTCGTCGCCAGCCAGTGCCGGGTGCGCTGGAAGGGCGTGGTGGGGAGCGAGATGCGGCGCCGGCGCGGCAGCACCTTCTCCCAGTCCACCTTCAGCCCGCGGGTGTAGAGCGCGCCCAGCGACTCCAGCAGCGCCGGCCCCTCGCCCTCCCCGCGCCGCAGCGAGCCCACCGCCGCGCCCTCCGCCTCGGCGTCCCGGAGCAGCCCGCCCAGGTCGTGCACCAGCGTCGGGTGCGGGCTCATCTCCAGGAAGAAGGTGCGGCCGCGGGAGATCAGCCCGCCGGTCACCGAGGCGAACCACACCGGCTCGCGCAGGTTGCGGCACCAGTAGCCGGCGTCCAGCTCCGCGCCCTCCACCTGCTGCCCGCTGACGGTGGAGTACATGGCCACCCGCGGCGCCGCGGGCTTCAGCGCCGCCAGCGCGGACCGCAGCTCCCCCATCAGCGGCTCCACCTGCGGGCTGTGCGAGGCCACGTCCACCTTCACCCGGCGGCAGAACACGCCGCGCCCCTCCAGCCGCCCCAGCACCACCTCCAGCGCCTTGGGGTCGCCGGAGAGCACGGTGGTGCGGGGGCTGTTGCAGGCGGCCACCGAGAGCAGCTTCTCGAACCCGGTGAGCGCCTCCTCCGCCTCGTGCATGGTGAGCCCCACCACGCCCATCGCCCCCTGCCCGGCGATCCGCCGCAGCAGCCCGCTGCGGCAGCAGATGACCTTGACCGCGTCCTCCAGCGAGAGCGCCCCGGCGACGTGCGCGGCGGCCACCTCGCCCATGCTGTGGCCCACCACCGCGTCCGGCTCCACGCCCCAGGCGCGCCAGTGCGCCGTCAGCCCCACGCCCATGGCGAACAGCGCCGGCTGCACGACGTCGATCTGCTGCAGCCGCGCCTCCGCGTCCGGCCCGGCGAGCGTCTCCAGCAGCGACCAGCCGGCCTCCTTGGCGATGGCGTCCTCGCACGCCTCCATCGCCTCGCGGAACGGCGTGGAGTGCTCCAGAAGCCACCGGCCCATCCCTGCCCACTGCCCGCCCTGGCCGGGGAAGACGAAGGCGACCACCGGGGGCGCGCCGGCGGGGGCGACGCCGGTCACCGCGCGGGTGGACGGGTCCTCGGCGATGAACGACACCAGCGTCTCGCGCAGCTCGGCGGCGGAGGCGCCCACCACCGCCAGCCGCCGCTCCAGGTGCGCCCGCCCGGCGGCGGCGGTGTAGCAGGCGTCGTCCAGGTCGATGCCGGCGCTGGGCTCCAGCGCGCGCGCGTGGTTCACCGCCTGCGCCCTGAGCGCGGCGTCGGAGCGGGCGGAGAGGACCAGCAGGCTCGCCGCCGGGGCGCGCCCGGGGGACGGCGCCTCCGGGGGCGCCTGCTCCAGGATCACGTGGGCGTTGGTGCCGCTCAGGCCGAACGAGCTCACCCCCGCGCGGCGCGGCCGCTGGGTCTCCGGCCACGCCATCGCCGCGCGCGGCACGTCCAGCGGCACGTCCGCCCACGCGAAGGCGGGGTTGGGGCGGGCGAAGTGGAGGTGGCGGGGGATGCGCCCGCGCTGGAGGGCGAGCGCGGTCTTGATCATCCCCGCCACGCCCGCCGCCGCCTCCAGGTGGCCCATGTTCGTCTTCACCGACCCCACCCACAGGGGCCGCTCGCGCGACCGTCCCCGGGCGAGCGCCTCGCCCAGCGCGGTCAGCTCGATGGGGTCGCCCAGCGGGGTGCTGGTGCCGTGCGCCTCCACGTAGTCCACGTCCCCGGGCTCCAGCCCCGCGTCCGCCAGCGCCTCGCGGATGACGCGCTGCTGCGCCAGCCCGTTGGGGGCGGTGAGGCCGTTGCTGCGGCCGTCGTGGTTCACCGCCGAGCCGCGGATGAGCGCCAGCACCGGGTGGCCCGCGGCGCGGGCGTCGGACAGGCGCATCAGCGCCACCATCCCCACGCCCTCGCCGCGCACGTAGCCGTTGGAGCTGGCGTCGAACGCGCAGGAGCGCCCGTCCGGGGAGAGCGCGCGGACCTGGCAGAAGTAGATGGAGGTGTCTGGGGCCAGGATGAGGCTGGCGCCGCCGGCCAGCGCCAGGTCGCACTCGCCCGAGCGCAGGCTCTGGCAGGCCAGGTGCGCGGCCACCAGCGAGGACGAGCACGCGGTGTCCACCGAGAGGCAGGGCCCGTGCAGCCCCAGCTGGAAGGCGAGGCGCCCGGCGGCGACGCTGGTGGAGTTGCCGGTGCCGGTGTGCGCGTCCACGTCCTCGGCGGCGCGGAGCACCTCGCGCCCGTAGTCGTTGGAGGAGAGGCCGACGAACACGCCGGTGCGGCTGCCGCTGAGCGCGTCGGGGGCGATGGCGGCGCGCTCCAGCGCCTCCCAGCTCAGCTCCAGGAGCATCCGCTGCTGCGGGTCCATCGCGCTCGCCTCGCGCGGGGAGATGCCGAAGAAGGCGGCGTCGAACGTGTCCACCTGCGGCAGGAACGAGCCGTGGCGGGCGTACATCTTCCCCGGGGTGCCGGGCTCCGGGTGGTAGTAGCGCTCGAAGTCCCAGCGGGTGGTGGGGATGGTGGTGATGGCGTCCCGCCCCTCCTCCAGCAGCTTCCAGAAGGCGTCCGGCGTGTCGGCGCCGCCGGGGAAGCGGCAGGCCATGCCGATGATGGCGATGGGCTCGTGCGCGGCGGGCCTGGCGCGCGGCGCCGGTTCGGCGATGGCGGGCGCGGCGGCGGGGGACAGGCTCTTGGCCGCCTGCGCGATGGTGGGGTGGTCGTAGAGCGCGGTGGCGGGGACCGGCCGGCCCAGCCACACCTGCAGGTCGCCGGTGAGGCCCACCAGGTCGCGCGACTCCAGGCCGTGGTGCGCGAAGGGGATGCCGGGGTCCACCTGCCGCGCGTCCATCCCGCGCAGCTCGGCCACGCGGGCGAGGAGCCAGGCGGCGATCTCCGCCTCGGTGCGCGCCTGCGCGGGTCCGGCGGCGGGGGGGACGACGGGCCTGGGCGCTTCGGCCGCGCGGGCGGGGGCGTCGGCGCGGCCCAGAAGCGGCAGGCTCCCGTCCAGGAACATCGCCCGGCAGGGGCGGCGGCGGACCTTCCCGCTGGTGGTGCGGGGGATGGTGCCCGGCTCGACGAGGGCGATGGCCTGCGCGTCCAGCTCCTGCTCGTCCATCACCGCGCGGCGGATGGCGGACAGCACCTCCTCGGCGTTCAGCGTCCCGCGGCGGTGCTCCACCTCCGCCACCACCGCCAGCCGCTCCTCGCCCCCGACCTCGACGGAGAAGGCGCAGGCGCCCGAGGGGCGGATCTTGGGGTGGGCGCGTTCGACGGTGAGCTCCACGTCCTGCGGGTAGCAGTTGCGGCCGCGGACGATGATCAGGTCCTTGCTGCGGCCGGTGACGTAGAGCGCCCCGCCCTCGACGAAGCCCAGGTCCCCGGTGCGGAGGAAGCGAGCGCCCGGCTCCTCCTCGAGCGTGCCGCCGAAGGTCTCCTCGGTCTCCTTCGGACGGCCCCAGTAGCCGGAGGCCACGCTCTCGCTGCGGATCCAGAGCTCTCCCACCCGGCCGGGCTCGATGCGCTTGCCGGTGAGCGGGTCCACCACCACCAGTTGCTGGTCCTCGGGGACGGCGCCGCTGGCCACCAGCAGCCGCGCCCGCGAGTCCTCGGAGGAGACGGGCTCCACCCGCCCGCGCTCGAGCGCCTCGCGCTGGACGTTGACGGTGGAGAGGGCGCCGGCGAGCTGGACGCCGGACACCGCCAGCGTCGCCTCCGCCAGGCCGTAGCAGGGGCGCAGCGACTCCTTGCGGAAGCCGTGGGGGGCGAAGCGCTGGTGGAAGCGCTCCAGGGTGTCGCCGCGGACGGGCTCGGAGCCGTTGAGCGCCAGCTCCCAGGTGTGGAGGGAGATGCCCTCCATCTCCTCCGGCTTCACCTTCCGCGCGCAGAGGTCGTAGGCGAAGTTGGGCGCGGGGCTGATGGTGCCGCCGAAGGTGCCGATGGCGCGCAGCCAGCGCCGGGGGCTCTGCAGGAAGGACCAGGGGGGGAGCAGCACGCTCGTCCCGCCGTAGTAGAGCGAGTAGAGGATGCCGCCGATGAGCCCCATGTCGTGGTACGGCGGCAGCCAGCTCACCGTGACCGAGCGCTCGCTCTGCGGGAACGCCGCCATGATGAGCGACTCGTTGTGCAGGATGTTCCCGTGGCTGACGATGACGCCCTTGGGGTTTCCGGTGGACCCGGAGGTGTACTGGAGGAAGGCGGTGCTCTCGGAGGTGAGCGGGGGCGCGCGCCAGCCGTCCTCGGTGCCGGGGGCGATGACGTCGGTGTGGATCCAGGTGAGGGCGCCCAGTCCCTCGGTGCGGGGGAGCACGGCCCCGGCGCGCTGGCCGAGCTGCGCGGTGGTGAGCACGTAGCGCGCGCCGCAGTCGGCGGCGGTGGCCTTCAGGCGCGGAAGCGTCTTCTCCAGGCGCGCCGGGTGCGGCGGGTAGGCGGGGACGGCGATGGTGCCGGAGTAGAGGCAGCCGAAGAAGGCGGCGACGAATTCAAGACCCGGCGGGAAGAGGAGCAGCGCGCGCTCGCCGTGCGCCTCCAGCTTCTGGAGGGAGGCGGCGATGGCCCGGGCCTGGCGGTCCAGCTCCTGGTAGGTCAGCTCCTCCACCTCGCCGGGGACGTCGCCGGTGGGGAGGAAGTGGTAGGCCACGGCCGAGCCGCGTTGGCTTGCGCGCAACTGGAGGAGCTGGACGAGGGTCTGGGGACGCCCTCGCGAGAGTGATGCACGCACTCTGTGACCGGCCTGGATGATGCCATGCCAGGGGGAGAGGTCGTCTAGAGTGCGAGCGATGAACCGAGGGAGGGTGGCTGGAATTTCAGTGGTGGCGGCACTGATGGCGGGGTGCGGCGTGAGCTTGACCCCCGACCAGTCTTGCCAGGCCATCTGCGACGAGATGGCCCAGTGTCAGTTCGCCATCGACGGAAGCTCCCTGGCCGCGGGACCGAGCTGCCAGGCGGACTGCCTGGGGAAGATCGAGTCCCGCGGGTCGTACTGCAAGTCGTCCGCGGCGTACCTGGCGGACTGTTTCCAGACGTACACTTGCGACGGCGACCCGGTGCTGTGCTCGGACCAGTCGTCGTCGTTCGCCATCGACTGCGAGTGACGGCTCAGCTCTGCTGGGTGCGGTCGTTGTGCTTGGCGGCGTAGATGGCGGCGGAGGCGCGGTCCTGGCGGCGCTCGATAACGGCGCTCTCGTGGGGGCCGATCTTCCCGTCGTCCAGCTTCGACTTGGCGAGGTAGGCGTCGGTGCGGGCCTCGGCCTTGACCAGGCGGCTGGTCTCGCCCTTGGTGAGGGAGCCATCCTGCACGCCGTCGCGGATGCGGGCAGCCTGGTTCTGCTGGCGGTCCACGCGGGGGTGCTCGGAGGAGGGGGGCGTGGGGGCGGGCTGGGTCTGGTCGTTGTGGCGGGCCTGGAAGATGTCCTTGGAATTCTGCGCCTGCTGGCCGCGGATCTGCGCGCGCTCCTTGGGGCCGACCACGCCGTCGTCGCGCTTGGCGGAGACGAGGGCCTTGTCGGTGGAGACCTGGTTGGAGACGAGCTGCTTCGCCTCGGGCCTGGTGAGGGAACCGTCCTGGACGCCCGCGGAGATGCGGGCCGCCTGGTGAGCCTGGGTGCCGACGAGCCGAGTGATGGACATGGGAGTTGCTCCTGTTCGTTGGGGCCACCGGGATGGCGGCCGGATGAGAGGGACAAGAGCGAAGTCCGTGCCTGCGGGTGAGGGGGTGGTATCAGGGAGTTAGGCGATCGAGAGGCGGGGCCGGGCCTGCGCTCGCGCACCGCACGCGTGGACCGCTGGTTCACAGGAGAGAGAGGCCTACAGGCGGCACTCGTGCGCGCCGGCCTCGGGCGCAACGTGCGATGCGGGATTCGGGCCGGCGTGAGTGGCGCGACGACTACAGCCCGTGCCGGCGCATGAGCCGGTGCAGGTACACGCGATCGATGCCTGCCTCGCGGGCGGCCTTCGACACGTTGTTGTCCGCGGCGCGGAGGAGCTGCACCACGAACTGGCGCTCGAATCGCTGGAGCGCGTCCTCGCGCGCGGTCCGGTAATCGGTGGTCCGCGCGGGCGGAGGAACGGGACGCAGCCCGAGCGTCTCGGGAGAGCCACCCTCGAGCGCCACCGCGCGCTCGGCGAGGTTCTTCAGCTCTCGGACGTTGCCGGGCCAGGGGTGCTCCTCGAGCGCCGCCAGCAACTCCGGAGAGGGCGTGAAGTCGCGGGCGCGCTCGCCCATCCCGGCGAGGAGGGTGGAGAGGAGCTCCGGAAGATCCTCAGGGCGCTCGCGCAAGGGCGGGAGGTGGACGCGGATGACGGCCAGGCGGTGGAGGAGATCGCCTCGAAAGCGTCCCTGCCGGGCCTCCTCCTCGAGGTCGCGGTGGGTGGCGGCGATCACCCGCGCGTCCACCGGGCGGTACGCGGCGTCGCCCAGGCGCCGGATCTCGCGGCGCTCCAGCGCGCGGAGCAGGAGCGGCTGCAGGTCCAGGGGCAGCTCGCCGATCTCGTCGAGGAAGAGGGTGCCGCCGGCGGCGCGCTCGAAGGCGCCGGGGCGGTCGCGATCGGCGCCGGTGAATGACCCGCGGAGGTGGCCGAACAGCTCGCTGTACGCGAGGTCGCGGGGGAGCGCGCCGCAGTCCACCGCGGTGAAGGGCTCGCCCTTCCGGGCGCTGGCGCCGTGGAGCGCGCGCGCCGCCACCTCCTTGCCAGTGCCGGTCTCGCCCTGGATGAGCACCGTGGCGTCGGTGGGGGCGATGCGGGCGATCTGTTCGATCACCTGCTGCATCGGCCGCGACCGGGAGCTCAACGGCCCCACCGAGACGGCTTCGGGGAGGGCGGCGCGCTCGATGCGCAGCTCCGCGCCACCCAGCCGCAGCACCGCGCCGGGGGGCACCAGCGCGTCCGTCACCTCCGACCCCTGGAAGCGGGCGCGGTTCTTCGCGCCGAGGTCGCGCACGCGCACGCCGCCGGCGACGAGCTCCACCTCCAGGTGGCGGGAGGAGACGGTGCGGTCCTCCACGACGACGTCATTCCCGGCCGCGCGGCCGATGGTCGCCCTGCCCTTCTCCTCGCCAAGGAGCAGCCTCGGTCCAGGGCGGCCCTCGACGATCGCCGTGAGCCAGAGGGGCTCCAGCTTCGCCTGGCGCTTCACCTCGACCGTGGACGCGTCGACCATCGCTCGTCACCAGACGGCGATGGACCAGCCGCCGTTGACGGGATTCGCCTTCAGGAACTCGTCGAGCGCGTCCGGGGTCATGGTCAGCGTCTCGCCGGTCCACGGGTCGTTGACGACGTAGTTGCCCTGGGTGTCCTTGCCGCTGACGACCATGTAGTGGCCGGAGATCTGGCCGTCGACGGGGATGGCGCCGTTGACGATGACGGAGCCGCCCGCGGCGAGGGTGGCGTCCACGAATCCAGGGTGGAAGCCGCCCAGCGCGGAGGCGGTCTGGTAGCCCATCGCCTGGGCCATGGCGATCTCCCCGTTGGGGCACGTGCCGGTGGTCCCGGTGCCACCCACCATTCCGAGCGCCATCACCAGCTGCGCGTCGGTCATGCTGGAGACGGGGACGCCGTAGAGGGTCGCGTTCGGGTCCGTCCGGGCGATCATCGCCATCGACGTGGGGCCGCAGTTGGCGTTGCCGTTGAGGTACCGCCCGTTCCCGTCCGGCGTCTGCTGATCGATCGCCGGCAGCGTCCCGCCCAGCACGACCGGCGCCTGGACCCCCTCCTCCGTCCCCTGGTTCAGCGTCCGCGCCGTCTGCCGAACTTCGACGCGCTGCGCAGCGGGTTCGAAGACGTCGTTCTGCTGTAACCCGGCGGGCCACACCGGGGCGCGCGCGTCCGCTCCAGGTGGGGGGGCTTCCAGGGCCTGAACAGCGTTGGAAATCCGCGAAAACAGGGCATCGAGCAACGGGGAGATCGTGGTCGCCATGGAGAACCTCTCCAGTGCAACCCGCTCGCCCGCGAATAGTTGCGGGAGTGCGAACGACCGGGGGGGAACGGTGCTCGTGACCGACAGGAGCAAGTGGTGGTGAGCCCACGGCAATTGTGTCACCAGTGGTGACACTTTTTCGTCCCCCGGTAGGGCTCGTAGAAGTGCCGCATCCGGAACAGGTTGCGGCGAGTGAACCGCGCAGGCCGGGGTGTTCGCGCGCGATGGTCGCCGCGAGCGCGTCGATCACGCCCTCGCCCAAAGGCGCACGCGTGCAACTCCAGCAAGCGCGGGCGCGATCATCGACCTATCCCAGGCCGCCTTGCCGCAACCATGCCCGCTGCCGCAAGGCGCAGCGCGCACCAGCAGCGATGCCAGCGCAGATCGGAGGGGTCCAGGTTGGCCAACGCGGCGTAAGCGAGCGCGGCGCTGCGGAGCATCACCTCGGACACCACGATTCTCTCCCGAGCATCTTCCGTCTCCGGACGCTTCCTCTTGGCGGGTCTGGTCATGGCCCTGGATGTGCAGGGTCCAGGGGCCGGAGTCCGGAATGGATGGGTGACACCATCTGCGGAGGCTGGTGAATCAGACCTGACGGCTGGATACGGCATTCACGGGCGGTTGGATGCCGCATTCATCGGCGCCAGCCCAAGCCGGGCGCACCGTGCCTTCGGTCCTGACCGGAGGGGCACCCATGAAGAAGAAGCAGCGAAGGCCATCCCGCACACCACCAACAACGTACCTCCAGGAGTCCATCGTCACGCTCCGCGATACTGCGAAGGACCTGGTGTTGGACGCCGCGCGGTTGTGGAGAGAGCAGGAGGGCGCCTCCTGGACTGCGCGCGTCCTGGCGTCCGCCCTCGCCGTCCTGGACGGGTCAGAGGTGGTGCTCGGGGAGGTGTTGGAAGGGGAACCGACCCGGCACTGAAGGGCGATCAGGGAGTTGGCCCGACTGGCTTCTTCGGGTCTGGGGCGACGGGGCGGTAGCACTTGTCCCCATGCCGGAAGGTGCGGCGCCCGCATGGGGGCTTCACGTCTCCCATGTTGGCCCAGCAGTTGCCGTGGATATCCACCTCACCCGCCTCGGCATCGCACGGCGCCACCTTCTGCCCGGGCAGCGTGAACCTGGGTACTTGCTGCTCAGGCGGCATCTTCTCGCCCCAGGCGACTGCGGCGAGCACGCTTTCGGGTTCGAACCGCAACCACACGGTGGAATAGTCGGCGCCAGGCCCAGAGACGATGACCATGGGTGGGCCGGGCTGGGCGGCGGCGTTCGCACGGCCGGGCAGGAGCGGTGCCATCAGGAGGGCGAAACAGCCCACCAGCGCTCCCGACCCGGCCGAGATGGCGATCTGCTTCCAGGAAACCCGGCCGAGTCGCTCGAAAAGACCACGGGTCGCCCGAGCGCTGGCCTTCCCCTCCAGGGCTTGGACGAACTTGGGCATGAGCTCGCTGGCCGGGAGGTGCTCGCGCAGATCCCTCGCCAGCCGGTCCACATCCACGATGGGCGGGTCGCCGTGGAGCGCCAGCAGCCCCCTGGTGACAATGTCCGCCTGCCGCTCGTACCCGATCCGCGTCTCCAGCCCCTCGATCGCTGTAGCGACCTCGGGCTCGATGGGGAACTTGCTTCCCGGAATCGTCTTCCTGGAGAGCGTGGCCTGCGAGATGTTGAAGGGCGCCAGCTCCTCCATCTCGGCGAGGTGGTCCGCCGCCTTCGCCACTCCCCACCCCTTCACCTCCAACAGCAACCGGGCTTCCTCATAGGTTTCCAGCAGGCGCGGGATGAGCCTCATGGTCTTCCTCGGGAGCAGAGCATTCGGCAAGGTCCGGTCATCGTGACCACCTCCATGAAGAACGGGCCCGGAGGTTACCAAGTGCCGCCAAGGATAGGCCGCCAAAGCGGAGTCTTCAGAACGAGGGCAATGCCCACACGCCGAGAATCAAACCGACTGCCCGATCGTCCTACGCGGCCTGCCTCGCTGCTTCGCTCGCGGGGCAGCAACCTCCGCAGGGTGTCGGGAAGCGGGGGTGGCGGCGACATGGTGGAGCAGTTCCTCGGCACTCTCGAAGGAGCGGCCTTCGGCAGAGGCCAACTCCGCCTCTGTCGGCACCAACTCACCGGCGAATGCTTTCTGGAGGATGGCCTGCGGTGCACGCTCCAAGACCCTCAGCTGACGATTCGCTTCGGCTTCGACCTTCGCGGCTGCTGCCAGGAGGGCCTCTACTTTGAAAACGATGCGGCGCTGCTCCGTCAGAGGGGGCAGCGCGACTCTGAGCCTCTCTACGGCTCCTTGGTCGATCTTCGGCATGCTGCCGGCTGTTCCCTGCGCAGCTTCCTGGAAATACCGCCGCGTGCTTTCAGATTGCAGGAACAACTCCACGTACTCAGGAGCGGCAAACCTGTCGGCAATTCTCGCCCGGATGATGAGATCCGGAAAGATGGCCCATCGCTTCGGCCCTCGGTAGAGCCGTGCGGTTCCGACCAGTTCTGGCGTGTTCGCGCGCTCGATCAGGATGTCACCAGCTTCAAGCCAAAGGTCGGTCACTTTCTCGGGGTCCGCGACCGTGAGCTTCGTGTTAGCCTCAGTGAACAAACCGTAGGTTACGGCGCTCAGTGTCAGTGTCCGGACCCCGCTCGGTTTGCCCGAAGCTTTTGCCGAGTGCCCGTTACGGAGAGGCACTCGCAAAAGTGAGCGGAATGGCATCTCTGCCCAACCCTCTGGCAGTTCGTCATTCACGGCGTCGGTGGGTTGACCGAGCAACTCAACCGCCGACTGAAACGAGCGGCCCTCGCGCGCAGCCAGCTCGGCTTCGGTGGGCACGAGTTCGCCGCGGAACGCCTTGGCCAGAACTGCCTGCCGGAACCGCTTCAACAGGATCGGCACTTTCTCCAACCGCTCGCGCGCCGCGCTCACCCGGGCCAGCAACACCTGGACCTTGGCCACGATGCGGCGCTGCTCGGCGAACGGGGGTAGCGGTATGTCCAGTCTCTCAATACTGCTTTGATCGATCTTGGGCATGCTACCAGCGGTACCCTGGGCAGCATTCATGAAGTAATGCCTTGCTTCTTGGGAGCGGAGGAACGCCTCCAAATACTCGGGAAGGATCTTCTCGTTCGCGACGCGAACCCGGATTAGCAAGTCCGGGAAGATCGCCCAGCCGCTCGACCCTTTATAGAGGCAGGAGGTGCCCACCAATTCCGGGGTGTTCGCACGTTCCACGAGAATATCCCCTGGCTGCAGCCAGAGATCAGCCACCTTCCTTGGATCCGCAGTGGTCAGCTTAGTATTTGTCTCGTTGAAATCAGAGTATGTAACCGCGGTCAGCGTTAATGTTCTGACACCCTTTCCGTTGCCTGAAGCCTTTGCTGAATGGCCGTTTCGCAGCGGTTCTCGAAGCAGGGGGCCGAGGGGAGTCCTGGCCCAGCCCTCTGGAGTCTCATGGTTCACGAGTTGTCCCTGGGCGGTCATCGCTGAGCACGTTGAGCACCGTGCTCAATTCGGCCACTGCTCCCTGAAGATGACCAATCGCTTCGGTGACCAGTTCCTCCGGTTCCGGCAGATCGTCGCCGTCGTCGAGGCTCTCGTCCTTAAGCCACTTGAAGCCATCCAGCTTGTAGGCTCGCTCCTTCACTTTCTCGATGGAGAAGCTGTGCCAGCGGTCTTCCGTCGAGTCGCTCTCTCTCCTCTTCGTATGCCTGTTGGGGTCGGCGCCGAAGCACTTTTCGAACTCCCTAAAGTGGTCTTCGGTGAGTGGGCGGCCTTTCTTGGTGACCTGCGGCACGTTAGTACGCTCGTCGTAGATCCAGATCGTGCGGGTGGGCGTCCCCTTGGTGAAGAAGACCACGTTGGCCTTCACTCCCTGGCTGTACGGGGTAAACGTGCCCCGCGGCAGGCGGAGCACAGTGTGGAGGTCGCAGTCCTCCATCAGGATCTTGAACACCTCTCCGGCCTGGTCCTCGAAGAGGCAGTTGTCGGGCAGCACCACCGCCGCGCGCCCTCCGGGCTTTAGCAGGGTCAGGACGTGCTGGACGAAGTTGAGCTGCTTGTTGGACGTGGCGACCGTGAAGTCGTCGCGGCCGGGACTCTGGTTGGCGCCGCGCGTCCCGAACGGTGGGTTGGTGAGGATGACGTCGAACCGCTCCGACTGCGGCGGCTCGTAGATGGCGTCGCCCAACCGGATGTGCGGCTCGATCCCATGGAGGTA
>DASRBA010000359.1:0-3223 GCA_035637895.1 Myxococcaceae bacterium | reverse complement strand
CGAACGTCAAGACCGACACGAAGGCGTTCGGGTCGCCGCGGGACTCACCGTGCAGCAGCGCGATCCGCTCCGGCGGGGCGATCTCGGTCCAGGAGATCCACTCCTGGTAGTCCGTCCCGTCCGGTCCGTGCATCACGAAGTTCCACTCGCCGCCGACGCGGAACTCGAACGCCCGCGTGGTGGTGGTGAACCCGTTCGGTCCCCACCACTTCGACAGGTGCCGCACCTCGGTGAACGCCTCGAACACCAGCTCCCGTGGGGCACTGATGACCCGGGAGATCACGATCTCGCGGTCGGCCGTCGCGGACTGCGCCGGCGCTCCTCGTCCCGTCGCGCTCATCAGCTCCTCCTCCTCCTTGCCTGCTTGAGGCCCTGCACGTACTCGTCCAGCCGGTCGAAGCGCTCGTTCCAGAACCGCTCGAACCCGCCGGTCCACTCGTGAACCGGTCGCAGCCCGCGGGCGTCAAGGCTGTACAGGCGTTGCTTGCCTGCCTTTCGGTCCCGCACCAGTCCGACCTCCCGGAGCACCCGCAGGTGCTTGGACGCCCCCGGCTGGGTCATCCCCAACTCCTGGGCCAACTCGGCCACCGGCACCTCACCCGCCCGCAGCAGCACCAGGATCTCCCGGCGCTGCTGCTCGGCGATCGCGTTGAAGACGTCCGACGTCGTCGCCGCTCGTGCCATGACGGAATCATATTCCTATATCGGCATGTGTCAAGCCACGGGGAGGTGCTCGGAGACGTGGGAGCAGACCTGCGCGAGCTGATGGTGAAAGGCGGGCTCGCGGTTCCAGGGGCCGGTAGACTCGGCGCGCATCGACGAACAAGAGGGGGCCCCATGCGATCGAGCCGCGTTCTGGTCGTTGTTCTTGTCCTCACCGGCGGGATTGCCGGTTGCCTCGTGGTGGCCCCGAGGGCGCTCCCCGGGAGCGTGATGGGCGCCGTCGGCGCCGTCAGCGCCGTCGGTCCGGTGATCGAGGCGGGCTGCACCTACAACGCGGGCAGTCTCCAGGGTGAAGCGGGCGCGGTCTTCCGGATCGCATGCCCCGGCGGCTGCATGGACACGGGGAACACGTGGGGGACGGGGGTGTACACGGCGGACTCGACGATCTGCCGGGCGGGGATCCACGCGGGGGCCATCTCGCCGGCGGGCGGCGTCGTCGAGGTGCAGATCGAACCCGGGAGACAGGCGTACCGCGGCAGCGTCCAGCACGGGGTGTCGTCCAGCGACTACGGCGGCTACCACCGGAGCTACCGGGTCCTCAACGCGGCGGAGGCGCCCCCCGCGCCTCCAGGCGGAGAAGCGCAGGTCATCGAGGCGGGCTGCAGCTTCAACGCGGGCCACATCAAGGGCGAGGTGGGGTCGAGACACATCGTGGCCTGTCCCGCCGACTGCGCCCGGACTGGATCGACGTGGGGAACCGACGTGTACACCGCGGACTCCACCATCTGCCGCGCCGCGATCCACGCCGGGCTCCTCACGGCCGCGGGTGGAAGGGTCGCCGTGATCCTCGACCCGGGTCGCCCGGCATACCGGGGAAGCGATCGACACGGGATCAAGTCCAGCGACTACGGCGGCTACCACCGCAGCTACCACCTCGAGCAGCCATAGCGCCAGGGCCCTTGCTGGCGCGCGTCGAGGGACAGGTCGCCGTCACCGCGCTCTTCCGGCGATTCCCGGAGCTGCGAACCGCCGTGCCGCCGGACGAGCTCCGCTGGAGCGGGAGCTTCCTGCGCGG
Organism: Myxococcaceae bacterium; assembly: GCA_035637895.1. Taxonomy (GTDB): domain Bacteria; phylum Myxococcota; class Myxococcia; order Myxococcales; family Myxococcaceae; genus DASRBA01. Next base: position 1,485 of record DASRBA010000359.1, on the reverse strand, counting down.
GTTCGGCGAGGTCCCGGTCCGGTTCTGAGGCCGCCCTCCGCCTCCGCCTGAGCCTCCGCGCGCGGCGACGTGAACCGCGCGCGGTACTCCGCCGGCGTCACCCCCAGCAGCCGCCGGAACGCGCGCTGCAACCCGTCGATCGACCCGAAGCCGCTGCGATCCGCGACCTGCTTCAGCGGCCAGTCGCTGTCCTCCAGGTAGATCCGCGCCCGGTCGATCCGCGCGCGCTCGGCGAACCGGGCCGGCGTCATCCCCGCCTCGCGCGCGAACACCCGGGCGAAGTTGCGCTCGCTCATCGCCACCCGCCTCGCCAGCGCCGGCACGCTCAGCTCCCGCTCCGGGTGCTCCACCATCCACGCGACCAGGTCGGACATCCGGTCGGACGCCTCCGCCTGCGCCGCCAGCCCGGCGCTGAACTGCGACTGGCCGCCCGGCCTCCGCAGGAACACCACCAGGTCGCGCGCCACCTCCGCCGCCACCTCCCGCCCGTGGTCCCGCTCCAGCATCGCCAGCGAGAGGTCGATCCCCGCCGTCACCCCCGCCGACGTGCACACGCTCCCGTCGAACGTGTGGAGCGCGTCCGGCTCCACCTTCGCCGCCGGGATCATCTCCTGGAGCAGGCCGCACGCCCTCCAGTGCGTCGTCGCCCTCCGGCCGTCCAGCAGCCCGGCGGCTCCCAGCGCGAACGCCCCGGTGCACACGCTCCCCATCCGCCTCGCCGTCCCCGCCACCTTCCGCAGCCACTCCGCCAGCCCGCCCTCGAGCACCGCGCGGGTGAGCGCCTCCTCGTCGCCGCCCGCCACCAGCACCGTGTCCAGCGGCCCCCGCAGCGCCGCCAGCGCCACCGTCCTCCCGAACGTGACCCCAGAGCTGGAGGCGACCTCGCCGCCGCGCGGGGACGCGACCACCACCTCGTAGGCGCCGGGGCGGTGGCGGTTGGCGGTGGTGAACACGCTCGCCGGCCCGGTGACGTCCAGCGCCTGCACGCCCTCGAAGGCGACCACCGCGACGGTCCTCGTGCGCCTCGCAGAAACGGTCATGGCAGAAAGTGCGGCCTCATCGTCATGGCGGCCAACCCGCCCGGGCGCGAAGTTTCACCCCGAACCAGACCCGGAGTCCACCCATGCGCCTTCCCGTCCTCCTCGTTGCGCTCCTCACCGCCTGCGCCGGCGCCCCGCCGCGCCCACCCCATCGCGAGCCACCGGGCGACGCCGAGCAGGCCGCCACCCTGAAGGCGCTCAGGCCCCCCAAGCACCCGGCCCGGCCGGTGGTAGCGGTGGTGGGCGCCAACGAGGGGTCGGAGACCACCGACTACCTGATCCCCTACGCCGTCCTCCAGCAATCCGGGGTGGCGGAGGTCGTCGCGCTGGGGACCCGCCCGGGCCCGATCACCTTCTGGCCGGCGCTCACCGTCGAGCCCCAGGCGACCACCGCCGAATTCGACGCTCGCCACCCGGACGGCGCCGACTACGTCTTCGTCCCCGC
>DASRBA010000358.1:0-27462 GCA_035637895.1 Myxococcaceae bacterium | reverse complement strand
CGCTCCAAGCCGGGGACGAACCCGTCCGGGCTGCGACTGACCTACCGCTGGCTGGGCCTGGCCTGGTCCGGGATGGGGAACGGCAAGAAGGCCGTCTCGTACCTGGAGCGCGCGCTGGAGCTGGCGCCGGACGACCCGGTGTTCGCCGCGGACGTCCGCTTCGACCTGGCGCAGGTGAACCGCGGCATCCGCGGCGAGGCGGCGCACGCCAGGGAGTACGCGGTGAAGGCGCGGAACGAGTACCGGAGCATCGGCATCGAGCGCGATGCGGCGAGGGTGGACCAATGGCTCGCAGCGAACGGCGGCTGACGGGGAAGAAGCAGCAGGGGACGAAGACCAAGAAGGCCGCGGCCCCGAAGAAGGCGGCGGCTCCGAAGGCGTCGAAGCGCAAGCCGGCCCCCAAGCGCGCGGCGCCGGCGAAGGCGGAGCGGCCGGAGCGGTCCGAACAGGCGCTGGCCAAGGCGGGCGAACAGGCGGAGGCGCTGGTGCAGAAGGAGCGCCGGCGCGGGCCCCGCTCCATCGAGGGCGTGCTCCACCGGCTCGCCCTGGCGCAGACGCTGGAGGCGGCGTACCACGCCTGGGACGAGCTGCGGCTGGAGCGCGCGCTGGCGTACGAGCGCTTCACCGAGGAGGGGCGGCGGCTGGGGCAGCAGGCCGGCTTCTGGGTGGGCGCGGCCCGGGCGGCGGTGGAGGCCAAGGTGTCCGCCGGAGAGGCGGGCCAGGCGCTGGCGGAGGCGCCGCCCCTGCAGCGCGCGGCGGCGGACGCGGAGGCGAAGCTGAAGGCCGCCGCGGCGTCGGTGGAGTCGCAGGCGCTCAAGACGGACGCCGAGTTCGCGGAGGCGGAGCTGCACGTGCGGGCGGTGATCAAGACGCGGGTGCAGCGCTACGCCGCCACCGCCCGGCCGCGGGTCGCGCTGCGGCGGCACCCGGCGGGCGCGTCGAGGACCATCCTCCACGCGGACCGGGTGGGCCCGGACGACTCGGTGGTGCTGATGTTCCTGCTCTCCGGGAAGCTGCCCACCCGCTACGGCTTCCTCTTCGACGACTCCACCGAGGACGTCTCCCGGCCGCCGCCCTGGCTCTACACCGACGAGGGGGTGCGGCCCGACGACACGCGGCCCCCTCCGGACCAGCTGGCGGAGCGGCTCTTGGCCACCGAGTCGTACGTCCCGGTGAAGGGGTTCCTCCCGCTGTTCATCCACTCCGAGGGCGGCGGCCCGCCGGTCCTGCACCGGATGCTGGAGCGCGGCCCGGTGATGGAGGTGGAGATCGCCGACGGGGACCAGTTCCGCAACGTGCTCGCCCAGGACGAGGCGGAGCGGGTGGCGGGGGCGCTGCTGCGGTTGCAGGTGGACGGGCGGATCCAGCTCGACCTCGGGGCGGGCTGAAGGCTCTCCGGGGAGGCGCGGCAGGTTCGGGTGGACGCGGCGCACTCGGCGCCCCTGGCCGGTTGCGGTAATCTCCGCCGGCTTTGGCGGCGCCCTTCACTCCGAGGCGGCGGTTCTTCGCCACCTTCGGCTACTCACTCCTCCAGGCGGCGGTCATCGGTTCCACCGTGGCGGCGCTGCTCTACTTCCGCGCCCCGCGGGTGGCGGACGAGGAGGGGGAGGCGATCGCCTCGCACGCGCTCACCCGCGCGCACCAGATGCTGGAGCAGATGGAGTCCGCCTTCTACGACTGGCGGGCGCGCGCCCTGGGCCGGGAGTCCACCCGCTCCGACGCCGAGGTGGCGGTGGTGGCCGTCGACGAGGAGTCCCTGGCCAACGCCCGGCGCGGCGACCAGGCGGTGCTGGCCCAGCGGCCGTGGCCGCGGCAGGTGCTGGGCGAGCTGGTGGATCGCATCCTGGACGAGAAAGCGAAGCTGGTGGTGATCGACCTCCCGCTCTGGGACGCCAGCCCCTCCTGCGCGCCCGCCACCGACGACCCGGCCGGCGGCCCCAGCGACGACGAGGCGTTCCGGGCGGCGCTGGACAAGCACCCGGGCAAGACGGTGCTGGCGTTCCAGGCGCGCGACGAGCCGGCGGCGGGCGTGCCGCAGGTGCGGCCGTTCCTGGCGCTGGTGGACCACCGGCCTTCGCAGAGCGAGGCGCGGGAGTCGGTCCGGCGCGTGCTGGCGGAGCGCCGGCCGGCGTACGTCATCCAGGAGGGGCCGCGGGTGGCGGTGTGGGCGGGCGTGCAGAGCGAGGAGGAGGGGCGGGCGCTGATCCGGAGGTGGGAGGCGAAGGCGCCGCTGGTGGTCCGCGAGCTGACGCCGGCCGACCGGGCGTCGGAGATCACGCCGGTGGAGCTGATGGCTTCGCTCGCCGAGGTGAAGGTGGAGGGGCTGGACGTGGCGAAGGTGCCGCGGGCGCGCTCGCTGGAGCCTCCGTTCGCCCCGCTGCTCGGCGCTCGGAGCGGCTACGGCGCGGCGGGGCTGCAGCCCGACCCGGACGGGAAGGTGCGCGGCGTGCCGCACCTGACGAACTACGCGCCGCGCGAGGGGCAGGTGCGGCTGATGCCGTCCGCGGTGCTGGAGGCGGGCATGCTGCTGGCCGAGAGGCGCGACCTGCGGATGCGCGGCGGGCGGCTGTTCATCGGCGACCGGTACTCCATCCCGGTGGACGAGTCCGGGTTCGGGCTGGCGCGCTGGGAGGCGGAGGAGGCGGCGAAGGACGCGCGCGGGTCGCTCAAGCGGGTGGTGTCCGCGTGGCGGCTGCTGGTGAACCTGGACGACGCGCGCCACGGGCTGCCGCCGCGCTACCTCAACGACCTGGAGGGGCGGGTGGTCATCCTGGAGGACGCCACCCGGTATTCGACGGACCGGGTGTCCACGCCGATCGGCGAGGGGGTGCCGGGAGGGTCGGTGCTGGCGCAGGCGATGGTGAACCTCCTCAAGTCGGACGGGGTGGAGCGGGTGGATCCGAAGTGGGACGCGGTGGCGGCGTTCGCGCTGGCGTTCCTGGGCGCGTTCCTGGCGCTCACCTTCGCGACGTCGCTGCGGACGGCGGGCGGGCTGTTCTCGTACCTCGGGGCGGTGGGCGCGGTGGCGGCGGTCTACCTGTACGTGGCGTACCAGTCGTTCGTGGAGGACCGGCTGTGGCTGTCGGTGGCGGGCCCGCTGCTGGCCATGGCGCTCACGACCTTCTTCTCCATGGCGTCCACGCTGCGGATGGATAGGAGGTTCCGGGAGTTCCTCCACGCTGCGCTGGGGCACAACGTGTCGCAGGAGACGGTGCGGGTGCTGAGCCAGGAGCCGGAGTTGCTCCAGCCGGATCGGCGGCAGGTGACGGTGCTGAGGGTGAGGATCGAGGGGTTCTCGGTCATCCTCGAGCGCGCCACGCCGGAGAAGATCGCGGGGTTGTTGCAGGAGTACCTGTTCGAGGTGACGCAGGTGGTGCACGCGGCGGGAGGGCAGATCGACAAGCACCTGGGGGACGAGACGATCGCGTTCTGGGGTGCGCCGGTGAGGACGGACCGGCACCCGCAGCTGGCGTGCGAGACGGCGATGGAGCTGATGCGGAGGTTGGAGCGGGGGAGGGCGGAGTGGCTGGAGCGGTACGGGCACGACGTGGACATCCGGATCGGGATCGAGAGCGGCGAAGCGCTGGTGGGCGATCTGGGGAGCGACGCGAAGTCGAACTACACCGTGTTGGGAGACGCGGTCCGGATGAGCGGGCGGTTGTGTGGTGAAACCAAGCGGTACGGCGCGCGCATCCTGGTGGGGGAGGGGACGGCGAAGGTGGCGACGGACGAGTTCGCGTTCCGGGAGGTCGATCGCATCCGCCCGCCAGGGAGCACCTTGCCCAACCAGATCTTCGAGCTGTGGGGCGCGCGGAGCTCACTCGACGACCGGGCGGTGGACCACCTCGCAAAGTACGAGCACGCGCTGGTCGCGTACCACGAACGGCGGTTCGCGGAGGCGCTGGAGCTGATGCAGCAGTGCGCGACGGAGCGGAACGACCCCATCGCGGCGCTGTACACGATGCGCTGCGCGAAGCTGCTCCAGCGGCCGCCGCCGGGAGACTGGGACGGGGTGTGGACGGAGGCGGAGCCTCCAGTGCCTGCTGCGGCCACCGCGAAGTCGACGCCGGCGGCGTGATGATCACCTCGGGGCCGCCTGGGCCAGCGCCCTGGCCTGCAGGAACGCCCACGAGCGCACCGGACCCAGCTCCCCAGCGCCAGGACGTCGCGCCCGCGCAGGGCACCCTGATCAGGGCGCCTTCCGGCCCGTCTCGTCCAGGAAGCGCCCGGTGATGTCCACCACCACGTCGGAGAAGTGCTGCTCCTTGCCCAGCCCCAGCTCGCTCAGGAGCCGGCTGTCCTCGATGGTGGCTTCGCCGAAGCCGGTGCGGGTGGGGAGGTGGCCGTCGTTGAGCACCACCTGGCCGGCCTCGTGCTTCACCTTCACGTCGATGGCGGTGCCCAGCAGGTCGGAGCCGAGGTCGAATTCGCCCGGGCGCCCGCCCCTGTCCGCGTCCGGGGTGAGGAACGAGAACGTGCTGCGCCCCTGCGCGTCGGTCCGGATCAGGTAGCCGAACGGGATGGACGCCTCGCCGCCCGGCTTCGACGGGTCGAGGTCCACCTGCTCTCGCGTGACCACCGCGATGAAGCTGGGCTCGTGCTCCTTCGGGACCGACGCCAGGAAGACGTAGTCGGTGAGCGAGTTGCCGAAGTGGTGCGAGACGGTGCTCGGGGTGTCGTCCGCCGTCAGCGTGAGCGGCTCGCCGCGGCCCGGGACCTGGACCGTCATCGTCCCGGTGTGGCGCGTCTTCGGGTAGTCCGTCACCAGCAACTGCAGCGGAAAGCGCTCCATCACCTGCCTCCGCTGGTCGGGCGGGAGCTTCGAGACCGCCTTCTCCACCTGCTCCTTCAGCGTGTCGCCCGCGGTCTGCACCAGCGTCGAGGGCTCGATCTTCACGCCCAGGTCGAACGCCATCTGCCCGTCCGCCGCCGCGAACGAGATGCCGCCCTGGCCGTCCATGATGCCCAGGTCGCCCACCTTCTCCTGGAACTCCTCCCGCGGCGCGTCCACGAACCGCGAGGCGACCACCTCGCCCGTCGCCGCGTCCGAGACCACGGCGCGCAGCGCGGTGCGGTCCTGGCTCACGCCCCACAGCGGGTTCTCGTCCGAACGGATCAGGTCCAGCACCACGTTGTACGTCCGCCCGTCGCTCCCCTTCATCTGCAGGGTGTGGATGGTGCACTCGTAGGGCGCGGACGTCGCGGGCGTGAAGCGCACCGGCGACGCTCCCTGGATCGCGCCGAAGTCACGGGCGGGCGGGGCCATCGAAGGAGGAGACTCAGCGTCTCGCACGGTGAGAGACGCCGCCGGCGCGGCGGTAGCGGGCGCGATGGCGCGGGCGGCAGAACGGTCGATGCGAGTCATGGCTGGGGACCTGCGGGTCCCCCATTGTCGCCACGACCGGGTGCGACGTTTCGTTACATCTCGAACGCGAGCCCCGCTTCTCGCTGTCCCCCACCGCCTGCGCGGTGTGGACCTGGGTGGAGGCCCACGTCAACGGGGTGGAGCACTGCCGCAAGGGCTACGACCGCGCGGAGCTCCGTCGCGCTCAGGGGTCGATGTAGAGCGCGGCCTGGAGCACCCGGCGGAGCGCCGCCAACGGGCTCCGCGTCCGCGGACGCCGCGAGCATCGCCAGGAGCGCGAGCACCCCAGGGCCCTCATCCAGAACCGCCGGGACATCCCCTTGCAGGACACCGGGCCGGCCGCCGCGTTCATCAGCCTCCGTCGCGGCCCGCGCCCCCTGTTCGCCACCCGCCCGTCACGCCGCTTCAGGCCTCGGGGGCGCCGTAGCGCTGCACCACCTCCAACAGGTGGGCGAGCTTCACCGGCTTGCGCAGGTAGCCGGCCGCCCGCATCACCCCCGCGGTCGACTCGGTGGTGACGTCCGCGCTCAGCAGCACCACCGGGATGTTGGCCAGCGACGGGTCCTCCATCTGCAGCCGCCGGAACTCCAACCCGTTCACCCCCGGCATCATCAGGTCTAGCAGGATGAGGTTGGGCTTCACCGGCGCCGAGCGCAAAAAGCGCAGCGCCGAGGCGCCGTCCGCCGTGCCCGCCGCCGGCACGCCCTCGTCGGACAGCAGGTCCAGGATGGTGTCGCGCACGTCCTGGTCGTCCTCCACCACCAGGATCCGCGCGTGGCCGTTGGCGCTCATGCGGCCCCCCGCCGCCAGGGCCGCGCCGCCAGCGGCAGCCGCACCCGGAACGTCGCGCCCTGCCCGGGCTCGCTCGTCACCTGGATGCTGCCGCCGTGGGCGAGCGCGATCTCCCGGCTGATGTACAGGCCCAGCCCCAGCCCGCCGTAGTGGCTGGCGGGGGCCGCCCGCTCGAAGCGATCGAAGATCCGCTGCTGGTCCGCCGGCGAGATGCCGATGCCGCGGTCCCGCACGCGCAGCTCCACCGAGCCCTCGGCCTGCTCCACCGACACGTCGATCGGCCTCCCGGCGCCGTACTTGATGGCGTTGGTCACCAGGTTGGTCACCACCTGCTCCAGCCGCGAGCGGTCCCACGTCCCCACCGCGGAGCTGTCCGGCGACAGCCGCAGCTCGCACCCGGAGCGCGCGGCCAGGTCGCTCATCCGGTCCAGCATCTCCTTCACCACCTCCCCCAGGTCGAACTGCTCCAGCTGCAGCTCGAAATGCCCGGAGACGATGCGGGAGACGTTGAGCAGCCCCTCCACCAGCATCCCCAGCCGGTCCACCTGCCGGATCGCGCTCCGCGCCTTCTTCAGCGCGCGCTCGTCGCCGCCGGCCTCCTTCACCAGCAGCCGCTCCAGCCCCTCCAACTGGAGGCTGAGCGCGGTGATCGGCGTGCGCAGCTCGTGGGCCGCCACGGAGAGGAACTGGTCCCTCAGGGTGACCGCCTGGCGGAGCGCCTCCTCCGCCCGCCGGGACTGGGTGACGTCCACCAGGGTGACCACGCACCCGATGACGCCCCCGCCGGCCCCGCTGAGTGGCGTCGCGCTCACCTGCACCTCGGCGGGCGCGCCGCCGGGGCGGGCGAGGGTGGCGGGCACCGCGCGCAGCACCCGGCCCCGCAGCGCGGCCGCCGCCACGCTCTCCCCGGAGGCCGGGATGGGGAAGACCTCGTCGAACGGCCGCAGGAGGGGGTTGCAGCCACACAGCTCGGCGGCGGCGCCGGAGGCGCGGATGATGGTCCCCTGGCCGTCGCAGACGACGATCGCCTCCGCCGCCTGCTCCAGCACCGACCGCGCCAGCTTCTCCGCGGCGAGGATCTCCTCGCTCTTCTTCTGCTCGCGCAGGTCGGTGGCGATCAGGCAGAGCACGCGCCGCCCCTCGTCCTCGATGCAGCTCACCGACAGGTACGCCGGCACCTCCTGGCCGCCGGCGGCGACCATGGTCAGCTCGGCGCGGCTCTCGGCCTCCAGCGCGCTGTGCAGCAGGGCGTCCACGCCCGGGCGCGACCGCTCCGCCACCAGGTCCCGGAGGGGGGCGCCCATCACCTTCTGGAGCGGGCGGCCCAGCATGCGCGCCAGCCGCTCGTTGCAGTAGAGGATGAGGCCGTCCTCGGTGAGGGTGGCGGCGCCCTCGCTGATCGCCTCGATCATCACCCGGTACGTGTTGGCCGCGCTCTCCAGGGTGTAGACCCGCAGGCCGCCCGGGCCCTCCACCACCAGCGAGTCCACCTCCCCGGCGCGGATCGCCTCCAGCGTCTGCTCGGCCTCGGCCAGCCTCCGCTCGAGGGCGTGGAGGGCGTCGGCGGAGGCGGCGCGGCGAGGAGTCACGTCACGCCCCCCCGCGGCTTGAGGTCCAGCCCGAACACCAGGTTCTCGTTCGACAGGTCGCCGATGTAGCGGCGGAGCGGCGCCGGCAGGAGCCGGATCAGCGTGGGGGTGGCGACGATCTGGTGGCCGCGGGCGAGCGCCGGCAACTGGTAGATGTCGATCACCTCCAGCTCATAACGCCCGGCCAGGTACTCGTCGCAGATGGCGTGGACGCGCTCCACCGCGCGCGCCGAGGTGCGGTTCATCCCGGCGACGTACAGCCGCAGCACCCAGCCCGGCTCCTTCCTGGGGCGGGCCCGGGGCCGGTCGGGCGGCGGGGTATGGCGCCGGGCGCGCTTCACCTGTGGGACCTCGCCTCGCGCAGGTCCAGGCCGATCAGCACGCGATCCTCGTTCGACAGGTCGCCGATGATCTTCTTCATCGGCTCCGGGAGCTTCCGGACCAGGGTGGGCAGCGCCAGGATCTGGTCGCCCTGCGCCAGCCGCGGGTTCTTCATCACGTCGACCACCTCGATCCGGTACTTGCCCTTCAGGTGGGTCTCGCAGATGCGCTTCAGGTTCTGCAGGGCGATCGCCGAGCGCGCCGTCTGCCCGGCGACGTACAGGCGCAGGTCCCACTGGGGCGGCAGCTCGGCCCGGCGCCTCGGCGCCCGGGCCCTCCGGGGGAGTGACTTCACGGCTGGCCCCCCTGGCCCCGGGCGCGCGTCCCGGAGAAGGCCTGGCGGCTGCGCGCCATCGCCTTCCGCTCCTCGACCAATCGCTCCCGCTGCCGGGCCACGTCGTTGATGCCGCGATCGATCTCCACCAGGTCCGCCGCCAGCTCTTCCTTCATCCCGGTGAGCTGCGCCACCGCCCGCTTCTCCCTCCGCGTGCGCTCCTGCCGGCGGAGCGCGAGGTCGTCCTCGTAGCCCTCCATCACCGCCTGGTCCTCCGCCTCCTTCGCCAGCCGCGCGGACCCGGTGAGCACGCCGCTGGGGCCCAGGTAGGTGTCCATCAGCTCCACCCCCCGCCTGGTCAGGCCGAACTCCACCACCTGGTTGGAGTGGGCCATCCCGCGCGACTTGACGATGGTCAGGGTGCGGTTGCGCTCGCCGCCGGAGCGCACCACCGCCAGCACCAGCCAGGTGTCGATCAGCGAGGAGATGCCCATCTCGGTCTGCTCCAGGGCCACCCCGCCCTGGGTCAGGCTGGTGAAGAAGGTGGTGATGCCCTGCACCTTGAGGAAGTCCATGAGGCGCGTGAGCATGGACTGGGCTTCGGCGTTCGTCCCCACGTCGATCAGGTTGGTGATCGGGTCCACCACGCCCACCGCCGGCCGGAAGGCCGTCACCTCCCGGTGCATGGCCACCAGGTGCCTCTCCAGCCCCTGGATGGTGGGCCGCGAGGCGACGATCCGCAGGAGCCCCTGGTCCAGCCACGGCCGCAGGTCGATGCCGATGGACCGCATGTTGCGGACCAGCTGGTCCACCGACTCCTCGAAGGCGAAGTAGAGGCAGCGCTTGCCCCGCGCGCAGGCGGAGGCGGCGAGCAGCGCGGCCATGCTGGTCTTCCCGGTGCCGGCGGTGCCGCTCACCAGGACGGAGCTGCCCTCGTAGTAGCCCTTGCCCCCCAGCATCTCGTCCAGCCGGGGGATGCCCGACGACAGCCGCCGGGTGGGCGCCTGGTGGGTCAGCCCCAGCGAGCTGAGGGGGAGGATGGAGAACCCGTCCTCGTCGATGAGGAAGGGGTACTCGTTGGTCCCGTGGAGGGTGCCCCGATATTTCACGATCCGCAGCCGGCGGGTGGAGACCTGCTCCACCACCCGGTGGTCGAGGAAGATGACGCAGTCGGAGACGTACTCCTCCAGGCCCTGGCGGGTGAGGGCGCCCTCGCCCTTCTCGCCGGTGACCACCACCGTCAGCCCCCGGTCCTTCAGCCAGCGGAAGAGGCGGCGGAGCTCCGCGCGGAGGATGGCCGGGTTGGGGAGCCCGCTGAAGAGCGACTCGATGGTGTCCAGCACCACGCGCTTGGCGCCCACGCGCTTCACCGCGTAGTCGAGCCGGACGAACAGGCCCTCCAGGTCGTACTCGCCGGTCTCCTCGATCTCGCTGCGCTCCACCCGCACGTAGTCGATGGACAGCTTCTTCCTCGCCTCCAGCGTCGGGAGGTCGAAGCCCAGGGACGCCACGTTGGCGGCCAGCTCCTCGGCCGTCTCCTCGAACGCCATGAAGACGCCGTTCTCGCCGTGCTCGAGGGCGCCGCGGACCAGGAACTCCATGGCGAAGAGCGTCTTGCCGCAGCCGGGGCCGCCGCAGACCAGCGTGGGGCGGCCGCGAGGCAACCCGCCGCCGGTGAGCTCATCCAGCCCCCTGATGCCGGATGGCGCCTTGGGCAGCGGTGCGAGGCTTCGGGTCCGTCGCCCGGTCGCGCGCTTCGAAAGGTCAGTGCGTGGCATTGGTGGTGGCCGGTGTCAATTGGACGCGGAGCCACGGTTCGCGGCGAGCGTTTCGTTCGGCCTCAGCCATCTGATGAACACGGGGCGCGCGCCCGGCGTTCGCTGCCGAGCACTCGGACGCGCGTTTTTTCAGCCCGTGGACGAAGGCGGCGGCTGGCGCCCGTTGTCGACCGGCGCGTAGTCCGCGATCTCCCGGTCGTCCTGGAGGTGCTCCTCCACCAGGCGTGGGATCCGGGCCGCCGTCATGTTCCCGTAGTGCGTCTCGCCGTCCCAGCCCATCAGCTGGAAGTCTTCGCGGGAGAGCGGATCCTTCGGGCGCCCGTCGTCGAGGCGGATGACCACGTTCGGCCCCAGGTGGCACAGGCCGTAACAGCCGCCGCGGCCGACCGCGCAGGTGGCTTTCACCGGGGACGCCTGCACCGCGCTCCGCAGCGCCGTGAAGACCTCCTCGGCGCCGCCCGCGCGGCAGTCGGGGCCCTTGCAGACCGAAACCCGGTACCGCTTCACAGGCCCGTAGATAACGCTACTTGATGAACTTCACCACCGGGACGGGCTGGTCGGTGGAGACGATGATCTTCGGCGAGTGGTGCTCGGGCGCCTTGAGCTGGACCAGGCCCTCGCCTACCCGGACGTGGGGCTCGAGGTGCTGGCGCTCCGGTTCGTCCGACCCGGGCCGCTTGTTCCACGGGTCCGACTTGTGCGAGACGGCCGGGCCCTTGAGGAGCTTGGGGATGTCGTAGACGAAGCCCTCGCGCGTGTACTCGCTGGGGGTGTGCGCGTACGTGTCCATCCGGATGGCGTCCTTGGGGCACGCGTCCACGCACAGCCCGCACACGATGCAGCGCAGCTCGTCGATGACGAAGGCGGTGGGGTACTTCTCGATCACCCGCGACTCGGAGGCGCCGTCCGCCGGGTCGTACTCCCCGGCCTCGATGTAGATGCACTGGGCGGGGCAGATGGTGGCGCACATGTAACAGGCCACGCAGCGCGGCTTGCCGTCCTCGCGCGGGACCAGCCGGTGCAGCCCGCGGTAGCCCTCGGGGTACTGCACCTTCTCCTCGGGGTACTGGATGGTGGTGACGAGGTTGGCGCCCTTGCGGTCCACCACGCTGGCGTTGGTGTCCCGCGTCCCGAAGAGGTTGCGGAGGAAGTGGCGGGTGGTGATCGCCAGCCCCTTGAGCAGCTCCGGGATGTAGAGCCGTTCGCGGACGTCCTCGCGGGGGTTCTGGCTGGCCTGGTAGCTCATGGGCGCTCTCTGGGGAGACCTTAGTGCGGCGGCGCCGCGTGCGCAGCATCCGCCGGGGCGGCCTCTGCGGGGTGGTCCGCCTCGGGCGCGCGCCGGGTGGTGGTGAGCGCCATCACCGCGCCGATCTCCAGCAGGCCCAGCACGGCCAGCAGCCGGAGCGACGGGTCCCACAGCACCAGCGCGGCGGAGACGAAGAGGTTCAAAAGGCCCGCCGGCAGCAGCATCTTCCAGCCCAGCGCCTGGATCTGGTCGTAGCGGAAGCGGGGGAACGTCCAGCGGATGACCAGCTGGAGCCAGCAGAGCATCAGCACCTTCACCCAGAAGACCGTCCCGGAGAAGGCGCCCCAGAGGATGGGGTGGGAGAGGAAGAAGTCGCTCCTGGCCAGCGCCGCCCCGACGAAGGGCACCGCGTGCCCGCCGAAGAAGATGGAGGTGGTGATCGCGGAGAGGATCACGATCTCCACGAACTCGGAGATCATGAACATCCCGAACTTCATCCCCGAGTACTCCACGAAGTAGCCGATGATCTCGCTCTCGCCCTCCGGCACGTCGAAGGGGGCGCGCTTGGTCTCCGCGAAGGCGGCGGCGAAGAAGAGCACGAAGCCCACCGGCTGCAGGAGGATGCCCCACGCCGGGACGCCGAGCGTGAGGGAGGAGCCGCCCAGGTCCAGCGTCGCCTCCCACAGGTAGCGCTCCTGGCCCGCCACCATGGCCGGCAGCTGCACGGTGGACATGGCCACCATCATCCCCACCAGCGACAGGCCCAGCGCCACCTCGTAGGAGATCATCTGCGAGGCGGCGCGCACCCCGCCCAGGAGCGCCAGCTTGTTGTTGGAGGACCAACCGGCGAGCGAGGTCCCGTACACCGCCAGCGAGGCGATGGCGAAGACGTAGAGCAGCCCGAAGTCCGGCTGGGAGACGACCATGTCCACCCGCTGGCCGCCCACCATCACGGAAGGGCCGGCGGGCACCACCGCGAAGAGGGCGAACACGGGCGCGAAGGCCAGCACCGGCCCCAGGTTGAAGAGGACGCGGTTGGCGTTCTTGGGGATGAAGCTCTCCTTGAAGAGCATCTTCAGCGCGTCGGACGCCACGTGGGGCAGGCCGCCCAGGGACCGGTCCTTCAGCCCCGGCAGCGCGATCCGCGCCCGGTTGGGGCCGATGCGGTCCTGCATCATCGCGCTCCACTTCCGCTCCGCCACGGTGAGCAGGGTGGCGATGATCATCACGAAGACGACCATCAGCAGGACCAGGTTGCTCAGCCAGCCCAGGTCCTCCAGGGCGGCGGAGATCGCGTACGCCGCCGCCATCAGCCCGAAGAGGAGGGCGATGATGAACCCGATCGCGGACGTCACCGTGAGCCAGCGCATCGTTCAGATCCCCCTGACCCTGGGCGCGCCGTACTCGCGGTAGCCCGGCGGCCGCCCGTCGGCCGCGGCGGGGATGGGCTTGAGGCCGCGGGCCTCGCGCGCCGGCGGCGCCTTGGTGTCCCACTCGAAGGAGGCCAGCTCCGGCACCCGGTTGGAGAGCGCCCGCCACACCTCCCGCGCCGACGCCCAGGTGGTGGTGATGCCCAGCGCCGCGTGCAGGTCGCTGACCCACCTCCAGTGCGGCTGGCTCTCCCCCTTGGGCGGGAAGGCCTGGCGGATCCGCTGCACGATGCCGTCCAGGTTGGCGATGCTGCCCTCGTCCTCCACGTGGCTGCAGGCCGGCAGCAGCACGTCCGCCAGCCGCGCGATCGACGACTCGTTCTGCGCCTGGAGGACGAACAGCTCCAGCTTCTCCGCCGCCTGGCGGAAGGCGGTGTCGTCCACCGGGACCTCGCCGCCCACCGCCCACAGCGCCTTCACCTGGCCGCCCTCCATGGCCTTGAGCAGGTCGTCGAACGGCTGGAGCGTCAGGCCGAAGCCGGCGGCGATCCACTCCAGCCCCTTGCGGTTGGCGTTGCGGTCCGCGGTGAGGAGGTAATGGTCCGCGGCGCCCATCGGCCGGCCGGAGGCGTAGACGCGCGACACCTTGAGCACGTCCTTGGCGAAGCTCATCGCCGCGGCGATGTTCTCGTTGGTGCAGTTGGGGGAGATGGTCACCGCCAGGCCGTCCGTCCCCGCCAGCGCGGAGAGCTTGGTGGCCGCCACCCTGGCCGCCTCCGCCTTCGCCGCGTCGCGCGCCTCCGGGCCGCGCCCCAGCAGCGGCTGCAGCAGGCGCTCCCGGTTGATCTCCTTGTAGGTGAGCCGGCCCTGGTCGCACATCCAGCTCTTGTTGATCGCCTCGTTCTCGCGCGGCCGGTACCGGTAGGCGTCCTGCCCGTAGAAGTCGACGAAGGTGCTGCAGTTGCGCGAGCACCCCGTGCACGCGCTGGGCGCCGAGGAGAGGAACCAGGCGCGGGCGCGGAAGCGGAAGTCGCGGTTGAGCAGCGCGCCCACCGGGCAGATGTCCACCGTGTTGCCGGAGTAGTTGGAGTCCAGCGCGGCGCCGGGGAAGGTGTCGATGCGCTCGTTGGAGCCGCGCCCGAACAGCCCCAGCTGCGGCTCCTTGGCCACCTCCTGCATGAAGCGCACGCAGCGGGTGCAGAGGATGCAGCGCTCCTGGTCCAGCACCACCTGCGGCCCGAGCACCTTCCGCTTCGACTTGAGGATCTTCGAACCCTCCAGCCGCGACGGCTTGTGGTCGTACCGCATGTAGTAGTCCTGCAGCTTGCACTCCCCGGCCTGGTCGCAGATGGAGCAGTCCACCGGGTGGTTCAAGAGGAGGAACTCCATCACCGCGCGCTGCTGCTCCTGGACGCGCGGGGTGGCGGTCTTCACCACCAGCCCTTCGGAGAGCGGGGTCTGGCAGGCGGGGACCAGCTTGGGCGCGTTGGAGACCTCCACCAGGCACATCCGGCAGTTGGCGGCGATGGTGAGGCGCGGGTGGTAGCAGTAGTAGGGGATCTCCGAGCCGACCGTCTTGGCCGCCTCGATCATGTTCGTCCCCGGCTTGACCACCACCTCGCGGCCGTCGACGGTGGCGGTGACGAAGCCCGGGTTCTTCGGCTGCGGCTTGGGCGGCGGGCCCGGGGGGGGCGCGGCCTTGGGTTGCTCCTTCTCGCCCTTCTCGCCCTTCTCGCTCACTGCTCCACCTCCCCGCCGATCATGTTGATGGTGTCGAAGGTCGGGATCAGGTCCGCCAGCATCCGCCCCTCGATCATCCGCGGCACGCCGGAGAGGATGGAGAAGCCGGGCGCGCGGACGTGGACCTTGTACGGCCGGCCGCCGCCGTCGCTCACCAGGTACCAGCCCAGCTCGCCGTTGGCGGCCTCCGTGCAGTCGTAGATCTCGCCCACCGGGACCTGGATGCCCTCCATGATCAGCTTGAAGTGGGCCATCACGCCCTCGATGGTGCCGTACACCTCGGGCTTGGGCGGGAGCACGATGCGCCAGTCGTCGATGATGACCGGGCCGGGCGGGAGCATGGACAGCGCCTGCCGCACCATCCGGTCGCACTGCTTGAGCTCCTCGATGCGGACGATGTAGCGGTCGAAGTTGTCGCCGTTGGCGCCCAGCGGCACGTCGAAGTCCAGCGCCGGGTAGATCCAGTACGGGTGGGCCTTGCGCACGTCGTAGTTGACGCCGCACGCGCGCAGGCAGGGGCCGGTGAAGCCGTAGTCGAGCGCGTCCTCGGCGGCGATGACGCCGGTGCCCTTCATCCGGTCCACGAAGATCCGGTTCTTGGTGAGCAGCGCGTCCACCTCGTCCCGGAGCTGGGCGATCTTGTCCAGCGACTTGAGGACCTTCTCCACCCAGCCGTCCGGCAGGTCGCGGTTGAGCCCGCCCACCCGGCCGAAGGCGGTGGTGAGCCGGGCGCCGGTCAGCTCGGTGACCCGGTCCACCAGCAGCTCGCGCGCCTCGATGGCGTAGAGGAAGGCCGAGAAGCCGCCCAGCTCCAGCGCCACCGCGCCCACGCAGGTGAGGTGGTCCGCCATCCGGTGCAGCTCGGAGCCGATGGTGCGGATGAACCTGGCGCGCTCCGGGATCTCCAGGCCGATCAGCTTCTCCACCGCGTTGAGGAAGCCGAAGTTGTTCATCAGCGCCGACACGTAGTTGAGCCGGTCGGTGTACGGCAGGCACTGGGTCCAGGTGACGTTCTCGCAGCTCTTCTGGAAGCCGCGGTGGAGGAAGCCGATCTCCGGGTCGGCGCGGACGATGGTCTCGCCCTCCAGCTCCACCCGCATCCGGACCGTCCCGTGCATCGCCGGGTGGGACGGGCCCAGGTTGACGATCATCCGCTTCGTCTCGAGGTGGGCCTCCAGCTCGGACTCGCCCGCCTGCGGTGCCGCGTCGACAGGTTCCGCCATGGTCGTTCCCAAAGCTCCTAGGTGGCGCCGGAGGTGCCGGGGCCGCGGAAGATGTCGCGCAGCGGGCGTTCGGGGACCAGCGGCTGGCGGTCGCGCAGCCGGTAGTCCTTGCGCAGCGGGTGCCCCTTGAACTCCTCGTACAGGAGGATGCGGCGCAGGTCGGGGTGCCCGGCGAAGCGGATCCCGTAGAAGTCCCAGATGAAGCGCTCCCACCAGTTGGCGCCCTGGAAGATGGGCGTCACCGAGGGCAGCTCCGGGGCCTCCTCGGGGACGCGGACCTTGATCTGCGCCACCTCGCCCCGCTTGAGGGACCTGAGCAGGTACACCACCTCGAAGCGCGGCGCCGGGTCCGGCAGCTGGAGCCGGTCCACCGCGTCCGCGGAGAGGAAGAGCTTGAAGTCCAGCTCCGGGTCGTTCTTGAGCTGGCTCATCACCTCGCGCAGCGCGCCGATCTTCACCACGCCCCAGGCGCCGCCCCCGCGGTCGGTGTAGCGGTGCGCCAGCGCGTCGGGGAACTTCTGCGCGATTCGGTCGAGGGCGAAGACGCTCACGGGCCGGGGTCTTATAGACGCGCGGGGCCCTCAGTGGAAGTGAATCGGATTCTGGGCGCTGCCGACGGTGATCCCCAGTTGGGCGCTGCTGGCGCCGATGTCCACGCCCGCGTCCATGAGCTGGCCGCGGATGCGGGTGTCCGCGAAGTCCATGTCCGGGCCGTTGCTGGTCCGGGCGTCCCAGATCTCGGTGCTGCCGCACGAGAAGGCGTTGTGGCCGTACCCGCCGTCGCCCGTTCCTCCATTGAAGGAGGCGAGGCCCTCCACCTTGAGGCCGGCGGTGGGGCAGAACTGGAACGTGGTGTTCCGCATCGACACCCCGGCGCCGGGGTCCTGCACCACGAGCCCAATGAAGCCGCCCCGCAGGTCCGCCGCGTCGAAGGTCACCAGGTTCGAGTTGCCGGCGACGGTGACGGCGGTCTGGCCGTTGTTGGCGATGATGAGGGAGCCGATGGTCGCCGTCCCGCCCGAGGAAGCGATCAGGACCCCCGCGCCCGTCACCTCGTCGCCAGTGGAGGGGGCGTTTCCATTGACGCCGGTGCCGGTGAGGGAGAGCGAGCCGCCGGTCCCCTTCATCAGGACGCCGTTGCGGGCGGAGGAGTCGATGACCCCGCCCTGCACCACCGCGTCGCCCCCGTTCACGACCAGGCCTTCCCCGTTCAGGGTCAGGTGGGCCCCCTCGAGCAGGAGCTGGCCGCCGGGCGAGACGACCACCCCGGTGTCGCAGGACGTCACCGTCACGCCGGAGGCGGTGGGGCGCCCGGCGTCGGCGGTGGCGACGAGGCCCGCATCGAAGTTTGAGATGGTCACCAACCGCAGCGCCTGGGCCGGGTCGGAGAGGGTGAAGCCGCAAGGGCCGGGCCCCTCCACCATCGATCGGCCTCCGCCGTCGGGCAGGCCGGGCTCCCCCTCCACGGTGACGCCCAGCTTGAGGCCGGGGCTGGTGGTGCAGATGGAGCTGAAGGTGCCGGCGCCCAGGTGGATGATGTCGCCGGTGTCGGAGTGCTGGCTGGCGCGCAGCAGCGTGCGGTAGGGGTTCAACGGGGTGCCGAAGCCCGCGTCGTCGTCCGCGATCGGGTCGGCGGTGGCGGTGATCGGGGTGACCACCAGCGGGATGGAATCCTGGTCCTCGCTGTCCCGGTCCCAGTGGAAGTGCACCGTGAGGCGCTCCCCCACGCCCACCCCATGCTTCACCGTGACGTCGAGGAGGATCCCGTCCTGGACCGCCGGGACCACCGGGACCACCGAGACCATGCCGCTGTCCGCCGGGTTCAGGGAGACGGTGGCGCCCTCCAGGTACTGGCCGCCGAGGAGGATCTTCCGGTTGCTGCTCCCCTGGGCGATCTGGATGGTGTCGTTGTCGCCGGCGTCGAACCTGGCGCACCGGCCGGGGTGGGCGCAGTACGCCTCCCACTCCTTCTGGAAGCTGCAGGCCCAGAGGGCCGTGGAGAGGCAAGCAACCGCCACCGCGAGCGCGCGCCATTTCACGGGAACTTCACCTCCAGCGTCGCGCCCCCGGGAGTGGGGGACACCTTGACCGTCGCCGGCGACTTGGGGGCGCCGAAGAAGCGGAGTCCGCCGCCGACCGCCAGGCCGGCGGCCCCGGCGATGACCAGGCCGGTGCCGATGTCGCCCATCAGCTCGCCGCGCTGCCGGAGGGCCACGGCCTTGTCGTAGGTGGGCCCGCCGCCGGCCAGATCCGAGCGCGCGAGCTGCGAGAGCACCAGGAGCCCGCCCCCGGCGACCCCCGCCACCACGCCACCCAGCGCCGGCGCCCACGCCACCGTGCGCAGGTCGAGAGGGGGCGGGGGAGGGGGAGGCGCCACGGGCACCGGAGGTGGCGGGGGCGTCAGCGTCACCGTCTTCTTCCCGCCGTCGGGCGGCGGTGGTGGCTCCGCCACCCCGAACCCCTTCTTCACCTGCGCGGCGATCTCCACCGCCAGCAGGTCCAGCGCCCGCACCAGCCCCTCGTTGCTGCGGGTGCTCACCGACCGCGCGACGACCACCTTGCCGTCGCTGGAGTTGTAGACGCGCACGTCCACCTGGAAGAGGTCCCCCACCTTGGCCAGCGTCCCGCGCACCACGCCCTGCGCGCCCAGCATGTGGCCCAGCTCGATGATGCAGTCCGCGGAGGTGGCGGGGCACCCGGCGAGCTGCCGGAGCTTGTCCATCTCCTTCACGGAGGCGATCTGCTGCGGCGTGATGACCTGCACGCCGTTGGCGCTCAGCCGCGAGGCGAAGTGCTCCGAGTAGAAGGACACGTCCTTGTCCTTCTTGGAGAAGCCGTGCGTCTCGAAGGGAGGCGCGGCCAGCGTCACGTCCTCGGGAGGTGCGGTGGTGGGCGCTGCGGGACCGGCGGAGAACAGCGCGAGCGCGAGCGCGAAGGTGGGTCCGATCACGCGCGCAATCTACGGCAAAACCTCCCGCGCCTCACCCGGTTCCTACAGCGCGGGCCGCGGGCGGGACCGCCACGTGGTGGGGCACGAAGGTGTGGATCGGTTCGGTCTTGCCCTTCACCATCATCGGAGGCAGGGGGTCCCAGGCGAAGCCGTCGTCGCCCACGTGCTCGCGCGTCTGCTGGGACGCCAGCACCACCACCTTCTGCAGCTTGGTGAGGCCCTCGATGCGGGAGGCGAGGTTCACCGCGTCCCCCACCGCGGTGTACTCCAGCCGCTCTGGCGAGCCGATGTCCCCCACCACCACCGTCCCGGTGTGCAGCCCGATGCCGATGCGCAGCTCCGGGTCGCCGCGGCCCTGGCGGGTGGTGTTGATCGCCCCCAGCTCCTTCACCATGTCCAGCGCGCAGAGGACGGCGTTGCGGGCGTGCTCGGGGTCGTCCAGCGGCGCGCCGAAGTAGGCCATCAGCCCGTCGCCGATGAACTTGTCCAGGGTGCCGCCGTGGCGGAATACGGACTCCACCATCTTGGAGTGGTACTCGTTGAGCAGCGCCACCACCTGCTCCGGGGTGAGCTTCTCCGACAGCGCGGTGAAGTCCCGGATGTCGGAGAAGAGGAGGGTGACGTCGCGGGCGGAGGGGCTCTGCCGCACGTCCCCCTGCAGGCGCTCGCGCACGCGCGGGGAGAAGTAGCGCCCCAGCTTCTCGCGCTTGAGCTCCTCCGCCGCCACCGAGCGGGAGAGCACCTTGATCCGGCGCAGGAGGTAGTTGGCCAGCGCGCCGGCGAGCAGGCAGATCACCACCGCCACCACGCGCGGGGCGACCTTCACGCCGGCGGACTGCATCAGCAGCACCTGGCCCACGGACGCGTCGGCCGCCACGAACCACACCACCCAGTCGTCCAGGGTGAGCGCGGCCATCAGCACCAGCGTCACGTACAGGCCCATGGTGAAGCCGGCCACCGCCGCCGGCGCGTCGCTCACCAGGACCACGCGGTACTGCAGGACGAACACCAGCGGCACGTCCACCACCGCGATGCCCAGGCCGGCGATCCGCGGCGCGCCCGGCACCAGCCGCGCCAGGACGAAGAGCGCCACCGACGCCACCCAGTAGATGGGGAGCGACTGGGTGTACGAGGCCCAGCCGGCGTCGGTGCTGGTGGCGTGCACCACCGCGGTGAAGATGGCGAGCACCGTCACCGCCACCAACCGCAGCGTGCACAACCTCCGGACGCTGTTCAGCCGCTCCTGGGCGAGCACCCGGCCGACGGAGGCATGCGCTGCATCCATGGCGGCCATCGTATCCCGGAGATCCGCGGCGCCCTATTGAACGGCCAGGTTGGCAGCCTGCTAGGCGAACGGCGCTGGACCGTGGTACCGCTGCCCGCCGCGCGGATGAGGAGATGGATCTCAGAGGCGGTCGTGCTGGGGGCGGCGGCGGGGCTGTTCGCGTTCGGGGTGGAGACGGGGCTCATCCTCCACGCCGAGGGCATGGCCGGCGTGAACATCGACGTGCAGGGCCCGGTGGCCGCGGTGCTGCGCGCGGTCCGGCCCCAGCTCCCCGCGCTGATCGGGCGCATCGCGTTGACGTACGCGGTCGCGGGGGCGGTGTTCGGGGTGGCGGCGGCGGCGCTGGCGTCGCTGGTGCTGCCTTCGGGCGCGCCGCGGCGGGCGCGCGTGCTGGCGGTGGCCGCGGAGCTGGCGGGGTTCGGCTTCTTGCTGTGCTGGTGGCACGCCATCCAGCGGCCCGCGCTCCTGGACGACCTGCCGGGCGGGACGGCGGCGCTGGAGTGGGTGGTGAACGCGGGCCGGCCCTGGCACGCGGCGGCGTTCGGGGCGGCGTGGCTGGCGGCGCACGCGGGGGTCGCGGCGCGCGTGCACGGGCGGGGGCGGGCGCTGGCCGCGGTGGGGGCGATGGGGGGGGTGGTCGGGCTGTGGTGGTTGCCGGCCATCCCCGAGGCCTCCGGGAGCTCCAGGAGGTCTCCCCTGGTGGTGATGGTGGGGATCGACGCGTTCCGGCCGGATCGGCTGAGCGCGTTCGGAGGGACGGGCGCGGTGGCGCCCCACCTGGAGGCGTTCGTGCGCGAGGCGACGCTCTTCACGCGGGCGTACACGCCCATCGCGCAGACGGAGCCGGCGTGGCGGACGCTGCTCACGGCGCGCTGGCCGCACCACACGGGCGTCCGGCACCCGCTCACGTCCGACGACCAGGTGGATCCGTTGCCGACGTTCGCCGGCGCGCTGCGGGAGAAGGGGTACTTCACGTCGTTCCGGACGGACTGCTCGCGGTGGCACTACAGCCTGCCGGCGTCGGGCTTCGAGGAGCGGATCCAGCCGCCGCGGGGGGCGATCAACTTCCTTCTGGAGAAGCTGCGCTACCGCGGGGTGGGGATGGTGGCTTCGAACCGGCTGGGGGCGTGGTGGCTGCCGGAGCTGGTGGACAACCGGGCGCTGGCGGGCATCCACGACCCGCGCGCGTACGCGGAGCGGCTGGCGGCGGACTGGTCGGAGGAGGCGGGGCGGGGGCCGGCGCTGCTGGCGTACCACGCCACCGCGGCGCACTTCCCGGGCGACCCGGTGTACCCGCACTACCGGCAGTTCGTGCCCGAGGGCGCGCCGCTGTCGCGGCGGCTGCGGATGGTCTTCGAACCGGTGTCCCCGGAGACGAGGGCGAGCTGGTCGCGCGAGGGGTCGGAGGAGCTGTACGACGAGCTCCTCGCGCAGGCGGACGAGCAGCTGGGGATCATCCTGGACGGGTTGAGGCGGTCCGGCCGGTACGAGGACGCGCTGGTGGTGGTGTTCTCCGACCACGGCGAGGACTTCTACGCGGACCGGCCGAACCTGGAGGGGGCGACGTCGGTGCACGGGGCGCGGCTGTCGGAGGAGGAGAACCACGTGCTCCTGGCGGTGAAGCTGCCGCGGGGGGAGAAGGCGCCGGCGCGGGTGGATGACCTGGTGCGGCTGATCGACGTGGGGCCGACGCTGCTGGAGCACGAGGGCGCGCCGCCGCTGCCGGGCGCGGACGGGGTGAGCCTGATGCCGCTGCTGCGCGGGGAGGCGCGGCCGCCGCTGGTGCTCTACGCGGAGACGGGGTTCAGCCACGCCAGCCCGGAGGTGTTCGACCCGGACCACCTCAAGGGCTTCCCGCGGTCGTTCGAGGCGTACCAGGTGCGAGACGACGGGGTGGTGGTGATGTCCGGCCCCGCGCACGAGGCGTCGCTGCGGGAGAAGGACATCGGCGCGTTCGACGGCGAGGGCTGGCTGGTGCGGTCGCCGCAGCGGGACGGGTCTGTTATGGAACACTGCCAGGGACCGCACTGCCCCGCGCTGTCGAGGTGGCTGGACGAGACGGGGCCAGAAGCCCGCTGACCATGGAACCTACCGGCGATCGCCGCCCTGAAATCAATGACTGGGACGCCTTCTACCGGAGGCTGTTCAAGCCCCTCGAAGCGGACCTCGGCAAGGTGAGCGAGAAGGCGATGGTGCCGATCATCGGCTTTTCGGGCGGAGGACCTCCCAGCCTCTCCGCGGTCGGGCGGGCCCGGGGCGGCTTCACCACCTACGTGACGCGCGAGCTGGCCTGCTATCCGGAGCAGGTGGATGCGGACGACGGCGGCGGTCCGTACGAGCTGCTGATCACCACCAACGAGCTGCCGTGGGCGCTGGGCGCCTTCACCGGCGTCGGTCGCGTCTCGTTCGAGGCGGCGCTCGGGCCGGGGCACACGCTCGACCTGGGGACGTTCGCGGAGCCGAAGGACCGGTTGCAGGGCGTGGTGCTGGACCGGGTCGTCACCGTCCCCTTCGGGCGGAAGAAGTTCGGGATCCTCCGGGCGATCGGCATCACCCGCCCGGAGATGGAGTGGGCCCAGCGGCAGCCGGAGCGCTACGCGCTGCTCGAGAAGCTGAAGGCGGCGGGCGTGTACCCGAACAGCGACGTGAAGCGGAAGAGCATCACGCTGTGAGGAGGCCGGCGCTCGGGTGGGGGCGTCCCTCGGGCTGCTGACCTTGATCGCGGCGGTGGCGATGGTGTGGCTCGATCCATTCCTCCATCTGGTTGCGTCGCATTGGTACTACGTGAATTTCGAGCAAACGCACCTCCGCTCCCGGAAGGTCGATCCGTGTCACTTTCAGCTCCTGGAGGACCCACCGCAGGGGCCAGGTCACTTCTCGGTCTGGCAACTCGGGGATTCGCGCGGGTTGCTGGAGACGGGTTTCCCCAGAGCCACCCGATATGATGCGGGCTCGCGCGTGGTCGAGGTGCTCGAGTGCACGCCGGATGCCGGTTACCCGGAGCCGCCCAATGAGGTCACGTTCGATCCGCCGCTGTTCGATCCGTCGGCTGGCGCTGGTTGCGGCCGTGAGCCTGACTGCGTGCGAGACGGAACCTGTAAGACCCCTTTCCGCTTCTGAGGGGGAGCAGCTCCGGACGATCGCGAGCGCCGCGCTTCAGCTGGAGCTCGATATCGAGAACCTCCGGCCCTTCACCCAGGCGCTGAAAGGGCGGTCGTGGTCGGAGGGTCGGCTGGACGAGATCCACGGGCACCTGGAGAAGGTCGCCGAGTGGCTCGCGGTGGCGGGTGAGCTGGGGGACTACCAGTGGTTGGGGCCGGCGTCCGCGATGGTCCACCTTGGCGGGCTCGAGTACGACCTGATTCGCATCGACCTGGAGGCCACCGCGCGCGGCTTCGGCGGCACGATTCACGAGACATCGAGCATCGGGGTGACGGCGGGGCTCGCCGCCATGCAGCGTCTCCATGAGGATCCGGACTGGGTATCGCGAAGCCCGCAGGAGGTCGCGGACGCGATCAACCTGATGCTCCGGTGCCGGATGTCGGCGGGATTGGCGGCTCCAGCGACCAACGTCCTCAAGTCCGGCGTGGTGGCAGCCTCCATCTATACAGGGGCGTTCTCGGTCGTGAACCTCGCGCGGGCGGCGCCGGGAGCACTGGCGCGGCTGATCGCCTGGCTCGAGGGTGCGGGGCAACCGGCGGCGCTGGTGGCCACCGTGGAGGGTGGTGGCGTCGCGATCCAGGCCGTGGCTGGTGCCGGCTCGATCACGGTCACGGTGGCGGAGGTGGAGGCGCTGGTGGGCGTCGGGGCGCTCTCGGCCACTGCGCACATGCTGTTCGCGATGGCGCGGGGCTCGTACCACCACATCCTCACGGACAAGAACTACGTGTCTGGAAAGACGGGCGGACCATGGTCGCCCCTCTTCGAGGATTTTCTCAAGAAAGCGGGGCTGAAGTTCAGCGATCCAGCGAACCAGGTCTGGGTAGAGGGGCACGCCGGGCCGCATCCGCTCGAGTATCACCAGGAGGTGTACGACCGGCTCATTCGGGCGACGCGTGGCTTGAAGGCGGGCACTCCTGAGTATCGGGAGGCGGTGCTGAATCTCCTGAAACAGCTCGGTAAGGAGATCCAGACGAAGGGATCGCGACTCAACCTGCTCATCGCGAGAGGGAAGCTGTGATGGCGATCTTCTTTCGCCTCGTCGACGACAAGCGCGTCCCCAAACGTTGGTACCTCCGAGGTCCATTTCGGGCGAAGGAGGATCTCGACGCACGAGACTACACGGAAGCAGTTCAGCGGCCCGATCCGGGTCCCCTCACCGTCCCGCTGCTGCGATCGGGGAATGCCATGGACTGGACTGAAGGCGACTACGCGATGCCGGTGGTGAGCGAGAAGGTCGCACGGATTCTCCGCGACCTGGCGCCCGACGACGTGCAGCTTTTCCCTGTGACCGTGCAAGGGCGGCGGGAGCCCTACTTCATCGCCAACGCCGTCCACGCCTGCGTCTGCGTGGACGAGAAGCGTTCGGTGGACGTGCGGCGTTTTACGAAGGACGGCATCCGCCCCGATCTCGCGGGTCAGTACGAGGTCATCGGCAAGCTCGTCATCGATCCCACCCGCACCGGCGGGCACAAGCTCTTCCGCGTGAAGGACTGGGAGGTCGCGCTGATCGCCTCCGAGGAGATCAAGGACGCCTTCGAGCGCGCCGGCGTCGTCGGCGCCCACTTCACCCCCGTGACCTGAGCCCCCGGCACGTCCGCGGCCGCAGCAGGGGCGGGCGGCTCGGCGGCAGGTTCCGGTCCAGCAGCTCCGACAGCCCCTCCACCTCCGAGGTGAAGCGGACGCCGAAGCGGCTGGTGATGGAGAGGTGGGGGTGGCCCGGCTCCGCCCAGGAGACGACGCCGCGGAAGGGGAGCTCGCGCTCGCCGCAGTTGATCGTCCCGTGCACCTTCGAGCCCGGCAGGAACACCTGCATCATCTCCGCCGAGAAGCCCATCTCGGAGACCTCGGCGGTGACGGCGGGGAGCCGGCCTCCCAGCGTGACCGGCAGACGGCGGCGGCGGCGGATCATCAGTCGGCGATTGCTCACGCGCGACACGGTGGCACAGCCCTGTGGCACGGCAATTTTTCTGCTATGGGCGCGCCACCATGAGCGAGCCCTCGGTCCAGGAGCGGTACGCCCCCCACAACGCCTGCTTCGGCTGCGGCCCCGCGAACCCCAAGGGCCTCCACATCCGCAGCTTCGTCGAGGGGGACGACTTCGTCGCCCGCTGGAAGCCGGAGCCCCACCACGAGGCCTTCCCCGGCGTCCTCAACGGCGGCATCACCGGATCGCTCCTCGACTGCCACTTGAACTGGCGCGCGGCCACCGCGTTGATGGAGGCGCAGAAGCTGGAGTCGCCGCCCTGCACCGTCACCGCCGAGTACACGGTGAAGCTCCTCAAGCCCACGCCCACCGACCGCGAGCTCACCCTCCACGCGAAGGTGGTCTCCATCAAGGGGAGCAAGGTCGTCGTGGAGGGGACGATCGAGGCCGGCGGCGACGTCACCGCCCAGTGCTCCGGCGTGTTCGTGGCGGTGAAGCCCGGGCACCCCGCGTATCACCGCTGGTGAGATCTACGCGCCGAACGCGCGGATCACCACCGGCGCGTCGCGCTCCAGGCCCAGCATCATCGCCGCGCTCCCGTCCCGCACCGACAGCTCGAGGAGCCCCGCGCTGCCGACGACCGCCAGCAGCTCGCCGGTGTCCACCGCCTGGTAGCTGTGGGCCAGCCCGCCGCGGATCCGCCGGTCCCCCACCATCACCTCGAACCGGGGCGGGAGCAGATCCGGCGTGAAGGAGGTGACCAGGTTGCCGTACGCGTCCACGTGCAGCACCTGCCCCACCCAGTGGTCCAGCTCCTTGCGCGGGGCGGGCAGCGCGTACGGCGAGGCCAGCGCCCCCGCCTCCGTTCCCAGCAACTCCACGTCCGTTCCGCGCGCGAGGTACGCCGCCACCGGGCCGAAGAGGTCGCGGCCGTGGAAGGTGTCCGAGCTCGAGAGGCGGTGGAACTCGGTGTTGGTGAGCTCGATCACCGCCTGCGCGCCGCCCAGCTTCGCCACCGCCATGGGGAGCAGCCCGTTGTCCGGGCCCACGAAGGCGTCCCCGCGCGCCGACCGCACCGCCACCGCGCGCCTCGCTGTCCCCACCCCCGGATCCACCACCGCCAGGTGCACGCTGCCGGGCGGGAACGCCTCCACCGCCGTCCACAGCAGGAACGCGCCCGCCCGGACGTCCTGCGCCGGCACCTGGTGCGTGAGGTCCACCACCACCGCCTCCGGCGCCACCGTGGCGATGGCGCCCTTCACCTGGCCCACGTAGGTGTCGGACGTCCCGAAGTCGGAGAGGAAGCTGATCAGCCGCACGGGCCCACGCTGTAGCCCGGCGCGGGCAGCCTGTCAGCCGTTGCGGTAGACTGTGCGCTTTCCAGGGAGGTGAACGGGTGGCGACGGGGAATGGGAATGGTTCGGAGTCGCAGGTCGGACTGCTGCTGCAGGTCGCGGGGAAGGTGGACGGGCTGGAGAAGAGGTGCGACCACTTCTTCGATCGCTTCTCGGAACAGATGCGCGACGTCAAGGAGACCCTTGCCTTGATCGTGAAGACACTCGCCGAGTCGGTCCAAGCGACCAAGACTCGCTTCGACGATCACGAGCGCCGCATCTCCAAGGTGGAGAGGTCCGGCTGACGCCTACGGCTTGTTCATCTCCGCGAGGAGATCTCTCCCGCCCGGCCCGACGAGCTGCGGCGCCGGCGACCGGTCCCCGACCTTGTGCACCTGCCTGGTGATCTTGTCCTGCAGGAGCATCAACCCATCCAGCACCTGCTCCGGCCGCGGCGGGCACCCGGGGATATACACGTCCACCGGGATGATCCGGTCGATCCCCTGCAGCACCGCGTAGTTGTCGTAGAACCCGCCCGACGACGCGCACACCCCGAACGCCACCACCCACTTCGGCTCGCACATCTGGTCGTAGACGCGCTTGAGGATGGGGGCCTGCTTCATGTTGATGGTCCCGATCACCATCAACAGGTCCGCCTGCCGGGGCGAGAACCGCGGGAACTCCGCGCCGAACCGCGCGATGTCGTAGCGGCTGGCGGCCACGGACATGTACTCCATCCCGCAGCAGGCGGTGGCGAACGGGTAGGTGAACAGCGAGTACTTCCTCGCCCACCCCAGCCCCTTCGACACCATCCGCCCCAGCCAGCCCACCGCCTCCTCGCGGCGGGTGGCGATCGCCGGGGTTACGTCCAGCTCAGCCATGCCTCACGTCTCCCAGTTCAGCGCGCCCTTCTTCCAGATGTAGATCAACCCCACCACCAGCGTGGCGGCGAACACCAGCATCTCCACGTACCCGAACCACCGCAGCTCCTGGAACGTCACCGCCCACGGGTAGAGGAACACCGCCTCCACGTCGAACACGATGAACAG
>DASRBA010000357.1:0-4762 GCA_035637895.1 Myxococcaceae bacterium | reverse complement strand
GCTGAACGGGACGTTCGCGCCCGCGAGGCTGCCGGTCCAGCCGAACGTGTCGAAAGACCGGGCGCGGCTCAAGCCCAGGTACTCCTGGGTCGCCCGGCGGAACCAGGCGGTCGCCTGGTGCGTCGCGTAGAAGTCGATCTGGCCGGCGGAGAGCCCCGCCCTGGCGAGTGCCTCACCAACCACCTCTTTCACATGGTCGGCGATGGCGAGGAGCATCTTCCGGGCGGCCTGGTGATTCTGCACGTAGAGGGCGACGCCCCGGTCCAGGTTCGAATGCCAGGTGCTCCCAGGGCACCCGACGACGAGCGCCTCGAAGAACTCGCCGTTCGTCCGGTGAGCCTCGGAGAGCACGCCGAAGCCGTCGGCCACGCGACCCACGACCACGGCCGTGGCGCCGTCCCCGAACCAGGGCGAGTGCGCGTCCTGCATCTGGGCCAGGTGCGCGTACCCGGACGACTGGACGAGCAGCGCCACCTCCACCGTACCCGACGCGACCAGCGGGGCGGCGACGTGGAGTTGGGTGAGGAAGTTGCAAGCAGCCACCGTCCCGAAGGCCAGGCAACCCGCAGGCAGGCCCAGCTTGCGGTGCACCAAGGGCGCGTTGGCCACGCCCAGGTAATCCGGAAGCTGGCTGTCGGTGAGCAGGAGCCCCACACGGCCGGGTGGCGTGCCGCTCCGGGCGAGCGCGTCCTTGACCGCCTCGACCTCCAGGTCGGAGCTGGTCATCCCGCGCGTCATGAGCCGCCGCTCCCGGGTGCCCTGGAACGGGTCGTCCTTCAGCTCCGCCATCGCCGCCAGGATGCGGCGCACGCCCTCCGACGGGGGCTGCGGCGAGTCCGGCTCGTGTCGGACCAGGCTCTCCGCGGCCCTGGCCCGCCACTTCGCCACCACCTCCTCGGGCCACCAGTCGTTCCGGCGGACCTGCTCCGGCAGGTAGGCGCCGATCCCAAGGATTCCTACTGCGGCCATGGACTTGCTCCTCGCAGATCAGATCCTAGCTCGCCGGAGCTCATTCGGCGGAGAAGTTGCGGATGTGCGCGACCCTCCCGTTGACCGGGAAGCTGCTGGCCGGGTCGATGTGGATGTCGAGCACGACCGGGACCTCCGTCCTGGCCAGGTTGTCGTGGAGCTGGTGGAAGTCCTCGGCAGAGCGGATGGTGTAGCCGACGGCGCCCACCGAGCGCGCCAGCGCCGCGAAGTCCACCCGGTGCGAGTGCATGACCCCGCTGCGCCCGAAGATCTTGAGCAGGCCGCTCTCCACCATCCCCATCCGGGCGTCATTGAAGACGGCGAACACCACCGGGATCTGGTGGTGCACGCAGGTAGCCAGCTCCATCCCATACATCTGGAAGCCGTAGTCGCCGCACATCGTCACCACCGGCCGGTGCGGGCGGGCGACCTTCACCCCCACCGCCGCGCAGAGGCCGCTGCCCATGGACCCCAGCCCGCTGTTGAGGACGAAGCCGTCCGCGCGGTCCACCTTCAGGTAGTGGATGGCGAAGACGGTGTGCTCGCCGATGTCGCAGGTGAACACGGTGTCGCTGGGCATCACCTGCTGGAGGAGCTGCACCGCCCGGCCGTGCTTGAGCGGCGTGCTGTCCGCCAGCTGCACCTCGGACGGGTAGTAGCGGATGCCCGAGACGCTGGCCGCGGGCGTGAGCCCCCGCCGGAGCCGCTTGCCGATCCCCTCGAGGACCAGGTGCGCCGGCCCCACCAAGCCGTAGTCCACCTGGTAGTTCTTGCCGATCTGCGCCCCGTCGATGTCCACCTGGATGAAGGCGCGAGAGGCCTGCAGCATCGGGCTCCAGCTATTGGTGCTGATCTCGCTCAGCCCGGACCCGACGCAGAGCACGGTGTCCACGCCGCGCTCCAGGTACTCGACGGCGGACGGGTGCCCGCCCAGCCCGAACACGCCCAGCGACAGCGGGTCGCTCTCGGGGAACACGCCCTTGGCCTTGGGCGTGGTGATCACCGGCATCTGGAGGGTGGAGGCCAACAGCCCGATCCACCGCACCGCCTCCGGGTGCCGGGCGCCGGAGCCGGCGACGATCACGCCGCGCTCGGTGGCCTGGAGTGCCTCGGTGGCGGCGTCCAGCATCTCCTCGTCCAACTCGAAGTGGGTGGAAGCGTTGCTGGAGGTCCTGGTGAGCGGGACCTTCTCGTTGGCGACGTCCAGCGGTAGGGAGAGGAACACCGGTCCCTGGCGCCCGGAGAGGGCGGTGGCCACCGCCTTGCGGACCAGCGTGGCCGTCGCTCGTGGGTTGGTGATCTCGGCGGCGAACTTGGTCACGCTCCGCACCATCCCCAGCACGTCCAGATGGTAGCGGCTCCCCTCCTGCAACGCGCCCCGGCCGAAGTGCTTCCTCGGCACCTCACCGGCGATGACGATCAGCGGGACCCCATCTGCCTGGGCCGCCGCCAGACCGGTGAGCGCGTTCGTCACGCCCGGGCCGGAGGTCGTCAGCACGCAGGGGAGCGATCCACCGATCCGCGAGTGCCCCATCGCCGCGAACACCGCGCCGGTCTCGTGGCGGGTGTTGATGACCCGACTCTCGGGGCAGTCGAGGAGCGCGTCATAGACGGAGGCGATCGCGCCGCCTGGAATTCCGTAGTAGGTGGATACCCCCAGCTCCGTAAGCGTTTTCACCACCATGTCGGCCACGCGAATTCGCGGGGACTGCACGTCCCGCGATGGCTTGGGCGAATGTAGAGAGCGCAGTGGGATCGCCACGTGTTGACCTCCGAGCGGAGGGCGCGCCGTTCGCGAGCCGACCGCTCAGCCTCTAGGACCGAGAACCGCTGACCAACCCTGCCGATGGCCGGCAGCAGGGGGCACCGCTGGGGGTCTTCCCCTCAAGGTTCGAGGAAAAACGGACCGGATTCAACTGGGCCCGAGGCGAGAACCGTCCCGTGAACGCGAGGCGCACAGGGTCTTACGCACCCCGCCCGCAAGGAGACCGGGCGTCCGGGGGAGCTAAAGGGGGAAATTCCGTCGAAAACAGAAAATTCCGACATCCATTCGAATCGGACGAGGGCAGCAAGCGCCGCGGACCACCCGCCCGGCGCCACTCACCGTGAAGCTGGCGGTCGATCCGGTAGCGGGCTGACCGCCACCTGCACCTCGTCCAGGGAGCGGAACCGCGCGTCCGGAATCCCCTCCAGGATCGAGATCAGCGTCTTCGGCGCCTCGTTGGCGCGCGCGACCAGGACCACCTCTCGCCGGGTGAGCGGGTAGACGGCGCCTTCCAGCGCGGTCGCCACCTGCTTGGCCAGGGGGAAGGAAGGTTCCGCCGCTCGCTCCACCTCGTCCGAGTCCATCAAGGGCCGCTCCCGCTCCCCGTCAAGGTAGGCACCGCGCCCGACCCGGCAACCTGCCCCGGAGGGCCACCTCAGCGCCGCTCGAAGGCGAACGAGTACGCGACCTCCGCGCCGCCCCCGCGCACGGGCGGGAAGCGGGCGGTGCGGAGGGCGGCCGCGACGCAGCGGTCGAGCAGGTAGTCCTCCGCCTCGTCATCCCGGTCGCTCCGGTTGGCCACCACGTGCGCGTAGTCCACCTGCCCGCCGGCCCCCACCCGGATCCGGAAGGTCCGCCCGCCGAACAGGCCGGACCGCCGCTGGAGCGCCTCCTCCCAGCACGCCGTCACCTGGCCCGTGCGCTCGGAGAGGACGTCCCGCACCGCCAGGGGCTGGATGGTGCCGGACACCTCCGCCGCGGGCGCGTTGCGGGGCGGGAAGTACGCGGAGACGTCGGCGTCAGGAGCGGCGGGCGGCGCGCCGGAGGTGTCGGAGAACTCCATCTCGAAGTTGCGGGTGCCCGGGAACACGGTGGAGCCGAGCACCGCCTTGATGCAGCGCTCGCTGTCCGTGGTGGCCAGCTCCGCCTCGGTGCGCCACTGCTCCGGGCGCTCCACCTCCGACAGCTCGAAGAACACGCTCACCCGCACTGGATGCGCCCGCACGCGGAAGCGGATGTGCGGCCGCAGCCCGGCGCCGTTCTCGATGCAGGCGCGCACCAGCGGCGCCGCGTCCAGGAGCCCCCGGTCCGGGCTGTAGGCGCCCTCGGCGAGCAGCGAGAGGTAGGCCAGCTCGTTCCAGCCGCTGGGGCGGAACGCGGGCGGCGTGACGTCCATCTTCTCCGGGATGCCCTCGGCCGCCTGCGCCCAGGGGTACTGCCAGGCGATCTGCTGGAGGCAGCGGCCGGTGGCGTTGGAGGCGCCGCCGCCGGTCTCGAAGAGGACGTCCTGGAGCTTGCCGCCCGAGAGGTAGAAGGTGAGCCGCACCCGCTCCGAAGGGTCCGCGGTGCGCGGCCAGCACACGTCCATCAGGGCGCGCACCGGCACGGACGAGAGCGAGCGCGTGCGCTGGACGGGCGCGGGGGCCGGCCCGGACGCGCACGCGCACAGGAGCGCGGCCCACAGGTGAGCTCGGCGTTTCACCTCAGAAGAGCAGCCTCATGGGGTGCTCCAACAGCGCCTTCAGCTCCTTCAGGTACTCCGCCCCCAGCGCGCCGTCGATCACCCGGTGGTCGCCGGAGAGGGTCACCGACATCATCTTCCGCACCGCGGGCTGCCCGTCGCGCACCACCACCCTCTCGGAGACCGTGCCCACCGCCAGGATGGAGGCGTGCGGCGGGTTGATCACCGCCACGAAGGAGTCGATGCCGTACATCCCCAGGTTGGAGATGGCGATCGTCCCGCCGGTGTACTCCTGCGGCTTCAGCGCCCGGCGCCGGGCGCGCTCCGCCAGCTCCCGCGCCTCGGCG
>DASRBA010000356.1:0-4502 GCA_035637895.1 Myxococcaceae bacterium | reverse complement strand
TCTGCCCGATGTTGTGGCCGTCGATGGAGAGGACGTTCCAGTTGAAGGCGCGCCACTTGTCGGCGACGGGCTCCAGCGGCATCACCTCTTCCACTGGGCCGTCGATCTGCCCGTGGTTGTAGTCGAGGATGACGGTGAGCGTGTCGAGCTTGAACTTGGGGGCGCTCATCGCCGCCTCCCAGACCTGCCCTTCCTGGGACTCGCCGTCGCCGATGATGCAGTAGACGTGGAACTTGTCCCCGTCCAGCTTGGACGCCAGGGCCATCCCCTGCGCCACGGAGAGGCCCTGCCCCAGGGACCCGGTGCACGCCTCGATGCCGGGGAGGAGGTGGTTCACCGGGTGCCCCTGCAGCGGGGAGCCCAGGGTGCGCAGGCCCTTGAGCCACTCCTTCGGGAAGTAGCCCGCCTCCGCCATCGCCGCGTACTGGGCGGGGACGGCGTGCCCCTTGGAGAGGACGAAGCGGTCGCGCTCCGGCCAGTCAGGGCGCTTGGGGTCCAGCTTCATCCGCGAGAAGTACAGGCAGGTGATGACGTCGATGGCCGAGAGCGAGCCGCCCGGGTGGCCGGAGCCGGCCTTGGCGATCGTCTCGATGATGTCGATCCGCAGCTTGTGGGCGAGCTGCTGGAGGCGCTGTACCTCGCTCTGCGCCTCGGCGGTGGACGGTCCTGGCATCGCGCCTCCGGAAAGTGAGGCGCGCGGTGTACCTTGCCCGGGCGCGGCGCGTCTACTGGGTGTCGCCGTCTCCTGCCAGGTAGCTCAAGATCACCTCGTCCAGGCTCTTCTCGGAGATGAGGTCTTCGCCGAAGAGGGTCTCCACCCCCTCCTCCTTGATCCTCGGCTTCTCCTTGAGCTCGCGGGCCGCCAGCACCTCCGGCGGGAGCGGCTGGAGGGCGGGGCGCTCGCCGGTGGAGCCGCGCGCGCGGCGGGCGTCCTCCTCGGTGCCCAACTGCCCGGGCTGGTAGTGCTTGGAGACGCCGGTCTCGACGTTGTCGTACACGCCGTTGATGAGGTTCCGCAGCATCTCCTTGTGCTGCTCCTCCATCAGCTCGCGGACCACCTCGGCGAGGTTCTCGGCGTTGAGGATGTCCGCGTAGGAGGTCTTCTTGGACGCGAGGATGTTCCCGCCCACGAACAGGTGCGTGATGATGTGGGGATTGTTCACGCCAGAGTCCTCGGTCTGGACGTGGTAGACCTTCCCCTTGTGCTTGATGTTGTGGTTGAAGCCCGTGACGGCCTTCTCGAACGTCTTCGCCATCGCCGCGGGCACGGTAACAGCGAGAGATCCAGGGGATCAAGGAACCGGCCACTCCTCGTGACGCTTCGTGACCGGAGCCGGTCAGCGGCGGAAGCCGCGCGGGCCGGGCGAGGAGGCAACCGGCGGCAGTGACGCACCGAGCCGCGCCAGGTCCGCCGGCTGGTTGATGCCCTCCAGCGAGCGCAGCTTGGGGTCGACGCGCTGGAGGCGATCCTCGGGGAGGAGCCGCGCCCGGAACTTGCCGATGAGCAGGCGCAGGGGTGGATCCGTGGCCAGCGCCCGGCCCCAGGCGGCGTGGAGGGAGGCGCGGTAGGCGGCCAGCAACGGGTGCAAGCGGCCGCCGGCCTGGAAGGCGACCACGTCCACGTCGGGGGCGCGCTCGGAGAGGAGGAGCTGGATGACCTTCGGGGTGACGAAGGGCATGTCGCAGGCCAGGGTCACCACCCACTCCGAACGGGCGGCGGCGAGCGCGGCGTGGACCCCGCCCGGGGCGCCCTTGTCGGGGATGAGGTCGGGGACGACGCGGACCTCCGGGTGGGCGGCGAGGAGGGTCGCGTAGGGGGACGGATCGGTGGCGACGAAGAGGGCTTCGGTGAAGGCGGGGAGCAGGACGAGCTGGAGCTCGAGGATGGTCCGGCCGTGGAGGGTGATCAGGCCCTTGGGCGCGCCCCCGAGGCGTTTGCCCTTGCCGCCCCCAAGGATGGCCAACGTGGCGTCCACGGGGGTTCAGGATACTGTGGACGCGATGATCCCGCTGGAGCGCCAGCCCGTGACCGCTCGCCCGGTCAGGCGCGGCGACGCCGACGCATCCGACGACGTGGCCGTCGAGGAGCCCCTCGAGATCCGCATCTCCGGCGAGTCCATCGCCGTCACCATGCGCACCCCCGGCGACGACCTCGACCTCGCGGTGGGCTTCCTGTTCGCCGAAGGCGTCATCCACTCCTCCGCCGACCTCGGCTCCGTCGCCCACTGCGGCCGCCCGGACGACGAGGGCTACGGCAACCTCGTCGAGCTCACCCCCGCCCCGGGCGTCCAACTGGAGCTGGAGAAGATCGACGCCACCCGCCGCGGCACCCTCACCACCTCCGCGTGCGGCGTCTGCGGACGGCGCAGCGTGGACGACCTCCTCTCCCGCGTGGGCCGCGTCCCCGACGCCCCACCCATCCCCGCCGACCTGATCGCCTCCGCCCCGGACCGCCTCCGCGCCGAGCAGCGCGCCTTCGCCCGCACCGGCGGCACGCACGGCGCCGCCGTCTTCGACGTCCAGGGGCGCCTCCTCTCCGCCGCCGAGGACGTCGGCCGCCACAACGCCGTGGACAAAGCCATCGGCGCGCTCGTCCGGCGGGGCGCCATCGCCACCGCCCCTCCCCTGGGCACGCGCCCTCCCTCCCCAGCGCCCGGCGAGGCGCCCGCCCTCCTGGCCGTCTCCGGCCGGGCCAGCTTCGAGATCGTCCAGAAGGCCGCCGCCGCCCGCATCCCCGCCATCGCCGCGGTGGGCGCGGCCAGCTCCCTCGCGGTGGACCTGGCGCAACGAGCCGGGATCGCCCTCTGCTCCTTCGTCCGCGGCGGCACCTTCAACGTGTATTCTCGCCCCGACCGCATCCTCGGCGCGCCGCCCCCCCGACCATGAATTTCCTCAAGCGAGCCTGGCAGTACTTCGTCACCCACTTCCCCTTCGGGCTCCTGGTCCGCGCCAAGCCGCGCCACTTCCGCGAGATGCTCGGCGTGGCCTGGGACAACCGCGGCCAGCTCGGCTACGCCTGGCGCATCCTCCGCCACGGCGTGTGCGACGGGTGCTCGCTCGGCCCGTACGGCCTGCGCGACAACGTCATCCCCGGCACGCACCTGTGCCTCACCCGCCTCAAGCTCCTCAAGCTCAACACCATGGACGCGATGCCCGACCCCACCTGGGCGGACATCGGCGCCCTGCGCGGGAAGACCAACGAGCAGCTCCACGCCATCGGCCGCGTCCCCTACCCGCTCCTCTTCAAGAAGGGCGACGCCGGCTTCCGCCGCATCACCTGGGACGAGGCGCTGCAGAAGGTGGCCGCCGCGCTCACCGCCGCCGAGCCGGACCGGATGGGCTTCTTCGCCTCCAGCCGCGGCATCACCAACGAGACCTACTACACGTTCCAGAAGCTGGCCCGCATCGCCGGCACCCCGCACGTCGACAGCTGCGCGCGCCTGTGCCACGCCGCCTCCTCCTCCGGCCTGAAGGAGACCATCGGCTGGGGCGCGGGGACGTGCTCGCTCAAGGACTGGATCGGCAGCGACCTCATCGTCCTCTTCGGCACCGACCTGGCGAACAACCAGCCGATGACGATGAAGTACCTCCACTACGCCAAGAAGGCGGGGACCAAGGTCGTCCTCATCAACCCCTTCAAGGAGCCGGCGCTGGAGCGCTACTGGGTCCCCTCCGTCCCCGTCAGCGCCGTCTTCGGCACCCACATCACCGACCACTTCTTCCCCGTCGCCCCCGGCGGCGACATCGCCTTCATCAGCGGCACGCTCAAGGCGATGGACGCCAAGAACCTCTTCGACCGCGCGTTCATCGACGAGCACACCACCGGCTGGAAGGACCTGGAGGCCAAGCTGCGCGGCCTCGACTGGAAGGACCTGGAGAGCGCCAGCGGGCTTACGAAGGCGCAGATGGAGGAGTTCGCGGAGATCTACGGCCGCGCCAAGACCGCCGTCATCGTCTACAGCATGGGCCTCACCCAGCACCGCTTCGGCGTGGACAACGTGCGGGCGGTGGTGAACCTGGCGCTCTCCCGCGGGAACGTGGGCCGGGAGAAGACGGGCGTGGTCCCCATCCGCGGCCACTCCGGCGTGCAGGGCACCGCGGAGTGCGGCGTGGACGCGGACAAGCTGCCGGGCGCCAAGGACATCACCCCGGTCAACGTCTCCATGCTCATCCAGGCGTGGAACTACCCCATCCCGGCGCGGCCCGGCCTCAAGGCGGCGCACCTTTTGGACAAGGCCGGCGAGACCGGGCTGGACGTCCTCTACGCGCTGGGCGGCAACTACCTGGACACCATGCCGGACCCGCTCCAGGCGGCGCGCTCGCTCTCGCGGGTGAAGCTGCGCGTGCACCAGGACATCGTCTTCAACACCTCGATGCTGGTGGAGCCGGACATGGACGGGGGCGAGGTGCTGCTCCTCCCCGCCCAGACCCGCTACGAGCAGCGCGGCGGCGGGACCTCCACCTCCACCGAGCGCCGGGTGCGCTTCTCGCCGGAGATCTCC
>DASRBA010000355.1:0-12953 GCA_035637895.1 Myxococcaceae bacterium | reverse complement strand
AGTAGTTGGAGAAGACGTCGCGCATCACCAGGCGGCGCGGGACGGCGGCCCTGGGCAGCGACAGCACCACCACGTCCTGGGGGCCGTCCGGCTTGCCGGGGTCCGGGTGGAAGTCGGGCGTGAACCACGTCGGCAGCGACGCCAGCGCCAGCGCGCCGTCCGTGAGCGGGCAGCCGGCGAGCGCCGCGCCGTTCATGGTGCACGCGGCCCCGCGGCTGACCGGCGTCGCCGTCCCGGTGGCCAGCGCCGTTCCGGGCGACTGGACGGCGGTCCAGTACACCGCGCCGGAGGTGCTGCCGAACGGCCCGTGATGCTCCACCTGGTCGAACAGCCACGCCTCGAGCCCGACCGAGAGCCCGGGGAAGTCCTCCAGCAGGTCCGGGTCCAGCGCCAGCGGGTCGCCGAGGGTGATCTGCTGCCAGGCGATCTCCCCTCCCGGCCCGGCGATCACCCAGTCGTAGGCGGAGGTCCGGGTGTGGCCCACGTCGATCTCCACCGCGTCGCGCGAGGGCGCCCACGGGAGATCGGGCGGGGCCACGCTCGCGGGCGGGCCGGGCTGCACCGCGAGCGCCGGCGCCCACTGCACCAGGTCCGGGAACTCCAGGTCCGTCGCCTGGCCGGGGGTGGTGGAGCGGATGGACGTGCCCCCCGGCCCCTGGGAAGAGATGAGGAAGCAATGGGGGGCGTCGTTCAGGGTCGGGCTGATCTCGAACCGCATCAGGTCGAAGAACCAGTCGCCGTCCTCGTTGGCGGCCGTCTCCTTGAGCGGCTGGTAGTCCAGCGTCCCCAGCGAGTAGGTGTTGTCCACCACCGAGAACTGCAGCAGGAGGCGGGCGGTGGGGATGCAGGACGGCGTCCGCTGGCTGGGAGCATCGGCGAGGGCGACGGTGGCTCCCGGGCGAGGCGCCCCGCCGGCGTCGTCAACGCGGCCCAGCCAGTAGAAGACGTCGTCCGGGTCGTCCTGCGTGCACCCCAGCCCGAGGGCGGTGGCGAGCAGGAGCAACGCGCGGCGCGTGCGCATCAGCATCAGTACACCCCCTTGAGCCCGAGCATCGGCACCACCACCGGCAGCGGCACCGGCGTCTTCACCAGCCCGTCGCTCTGAACGAAGTAGTCGTACGACAGCGTCTCGCTGCTGACGGTGGCGTTGAGCACGTCCAGGTACAGCTCCAGGCGCCAGTCGTCGTACGTCCACTGCTTGGCCAGCCGGAAGTCGATGCGGAAGAAGTTGGGCAGCCGGGCCACCTCGTCGCGGCCCACCGGGCGCCAGGTCTCGAACCCGGTGGCCGGGTCGGTCCACGCCTTCTGCGTGCGAGAGGAGATCTGCCCGGACTCCGGCCGCCCGGAGTTGAAGTGGACCACCGCGCCGGCGGTGATGTTGCCGGGGAACTTGTAGCTGACCACCGCGTTGAAGACGTGCGTCTGGTCGAAGGCGAACGGGAGCCAGCCCTGGCGGACCTCCACCGGGTTGAAGGCGTCGTCGAAGTGGACGTAGCGCTGCAGGCGCTCGCTGTGCTGGAGCGAGTAGGAGATCCACCCGAACCAGTTGTTGCCCAGCGGGTGGCGGATCATCAGCTCCAGGCCGTAGCTCCGCCCGCGGTGGATCAGGCTCTGGGCGATGAGGGGGGACAGGTCCTGGTTGCGCAGGAGCGACCCCAGGTCGAACTCGATGGCCGACGGGATGTCGGTGAAGTACGCGTCCGCGTTCACCTCCAGGCCGGGGAACACGGTCCACTCCACGCCCGCGTCCACCTGCCGCGCCTCCTGCAAGCCCCACTTCAGGCCGGCGATGTCCAGCAGCGGCACGTTGATCAAGATGGTGGGCGCCTGGTGGACGATGCCGCCGCCCGCCTTGAGCGCCAAAGAATCCATCAGCGCGTAGCGGGCGGTGAGGCGGGGCTCCACGCCCACGCGCTCGATGCCGGGGACCAGGTGGTAGCTGTCCGCGCGCACGCCGCCGCTGATGGTCCACTTCTTGGTCGGCTCCCAGGCGGCGCTGGCGTACGCGCCGGCGAAGAAGCCGATGGTGAGCGGGTCGTCGAACGACAGGGTGATGGGGGTGTCCACACCCGTGCCCGGGTCGATCAGGTGGCGCGTGTAGCTCAGCCCGGAGCCGGCCCGGCGCTGCTCGGCGTCCACGCCGGAGGTGAACGTCCAGTGCTCGTCCATGGCGTAGCGCCACGCCGCGCGCGCCGAGAAGCTGTGCGTCGCCAGGGCGTAGGCGCCGGAGTCGCCGGAGAAGCCGACGACCCCGTCGATGCGCACCGTCTCGAAGCCGTAGGTGAGGCCGCCCTCCAGCTCGCCCAGCGGGAGCGGCGCGCGGTAGCGGAGGTCGGCGCGGTGGAACCGGAGCGTGATGGTGGCGTCCGTCCCGTGCGGGTTGTCGGAGTCCGTCCCCACGGTGTCCGAGGAGCCGAAGGCGAGCAGTCGCAGGCGGCCGGGGCCGACGGGTTGCTCGACGCGCGCCTGGTAGTCCCAGAAGTCGGCGATGGGGGTCTGGTGGTAGCCCTCCGGGTCCACCGGCGAGAGGGCGGACGCCACCTTGGCGACGATGAGCGGCGTG
Organism: Myxococcaceae bacterium; assembly: GCA_035637895.1. Classification (GTDB taxonomy): domain Bacteria; phylum Myxococcota; class Myxococcia; order Myxococcales; family Myxococcaceae; genus DASRBA01. The sequence goes on along the minus strand of DASRBA010000355.1, from coordinate 10,390 downwards.
TAGCTGTAGCGGCCCGCGATGGTGAGGTTCGTCCCGGTCTGCGTGATGGGGTATTCGACGAAGCCGCCGGCGTTGAGCAGGTCCGCGTAGGCGGAGAAGTGGAGGCGGTCGTCGCGCGCGCGGGACACCGGCGCGTCCACCACGCCGCCCAGCACCCGCCCGTACTGCGGCGGCGGCGTGCCCGGGTAGAAGTCGATCCGCTCCAGGAAGTCCGGGTGCACGACCGCCGGCCCCAGGACGAGGTGGAAGAGGGCCGGGACGCGGACGCCGTCCAGGTAGTAGCCGGTGGCCGCGGGTTGCGCGCCGCGCACCACCGGGTAGGAGACGCCGGAGGCGACGCTGGAGACGCCCGGGAGGAGCATCACCACCCGGAAGGGATCGCCCTGCGTGCCGGGCACCTCGCGCAGCTCCTGGCCCTCGAGCGTGTGGCGGGACAGCTCCGTCCGCTCGCGTTCGCCGCGGACGATCGTCTCGTACGGGTCCACGATGAGCGGCTCCAACCGGTAGACGACCGCCACGCCCTGGTTGGCGGTGATCGACTCCTCCGCCTTGAGCGGGACGTGGCCCGGCGCCTGGATGGTGAGGGTGCGCGTGCCCGGCGGGAGCTGGAGGTCGAAGCGGCCGTCCGGGCCGGTCTCGCCAAGGGACTTGCCGTCCTCGCCGAGGAGCGTCGCGCCCGCGAGTGGCTTGCGGGTGCCCTTCTGGCGCACCTCGCCGGTGAGCTTGCCCAGCGCGGGCGGCGGCGGTGGCGCCTCGAAGACGTAGGAGTAGTGCAGGCGGACCGAGACGGGTTGGTCGCCCAGTTGCGCCGGTGTGAAGTGGAGGCCCTTGGCGGCCTGGAGGGCGGCTTCCTCGAAGGCGGGGTTGGTGGGGGCGGAGACCCTGGTCTCGGTGACGTCGCCGTGCTCGTTGATGAGCAGCTCCAGATCCACGGCGCCGGAGATGGGGTTCGCCTTGAGCGCGTCGGGGTAGGGCGCGGGCGAGGGCGTGAGCAGCACCGGCGGGGTGACCTTCTGCTGCGGCGCGCCGGAGGGGATGAAGGTGCCGCCGTCGGTCTGGACGACGTCCACCTCCTGCTGCTGCTGGATCACTTGAGGAGCCTGCGCGAGCGCCGCAGCGACCAGCACGGCGATCACGGCTTGGCCCTCGCCAGCCCCAGCTCCTCGTAGAAGGCGTCCGGCTTTGGAGGGCGGCCGAGGAAGGTGGTGATCAGCGCCTCCGGCTCCGCGGTGGCGCCCGGCTCCAGCACCGTGCGGCGGTAGCGCATCCCCACCGCGGGGTTGGTCAGCCCCTGCTTCTGGAACATGGAGGCCATGTCCATCGCCCAGACGCGCGACCAGAGGTAGCCGTAGTAGGTGGCGTCGTAGCCGCCCATCTCGGGCAGGAGGCTGGCGGGAGGGACGGTGCCGGGGAGCCCCGGCAGCGCGGTCATCTGGCCCCAGAGCTCGAACCAGAGGGCCACCGGGTCGCTCACCTCGGCGGGCCCGTTGAGCTCCAGGTCGTAGGTGGCGAGGAACGCCTGCCGGCTCCAGAACGCGCCCACGGACAGGCGGCGCAGCTTGCCCAGCACCTCCGCGGTCTCGGTGGGGAGCGGCTCGCCGGTGCGGACGTGGCGGGAGACGCGGCGGATGATCTTTCCGTCCCAGGCCCAGGGCTCGAACAGCTGCGACGGCGCCTCGATGAAGTCGGGGCGCCCGACGATGCCGGCGAGCGTGGCGTGCGGCGCCGCGTGGAGCAGGGCGTGCATCATGTGGCCGAATTCGTGGAACATCTCCACCACGCCCTGGTGCGTGAAGAGCGCGCGCTCACCGGCCGCCGCGGAGGGGCCGTTGCCGGAGATCACCGCGACGGGCAGCACCCGGCCGCCGCCGGGCAACGCGCGGCCCAGGCGGATGGGTCCGGACGAGGGTCGGGTGAACTTGTTCGGGTTGGGGACGATGTCCAGGTAGCACCACCCCAGCAGCGCGCCGGAGGCGGCGTCCTTCACCGCGTACCCGGTCACGTCCTGCGCCCAGCCGCTGCCCGGCGGGAGCGGATCCAGCTTCAGGCCCAGCAGCTCCTCGAAGACGCCGATGATGGCGGGCATCACCGCGTCGATGGGGAAGTACTGGCGGACCAGCTCCGGGTCCACGGAGAAGTTGGCCTGCTCCAGGCGCGCCTCGTAGAAGAGGTAGTCCCAGGGGGCGAAAGGGCCAGGCTCGCCGGCCTGCTGCTTGAGCGCGGCCAGCGCGGCCACCTCGGACCGGGCGCGGGGGAGCAGCGCGGCGTCCACCTCGCGCGCCAGCGCGAGCGCCCGCTCCGGCGTCTTGGCCGAGGCGGTCTCCAGCCTGGACTCCGCCCAGCTCTTGAAGCCCAGCTTCTTCGCCGCCTCGCGGCGCAGCGAGAGCGCCTTCTTCAGCCGGTCGATGTTCGCCGGGCCGCCGAGGGTGTAGTAGGCGCGCGCGTAGCGCTCGCGCGCGGTGGAGGGGCGGAGGTTCTTGAGCACCAGCTCGTTGGTGGAGAGGCCCACCGGGACCAGGTAGCCCTTGCCGCCGGGGGTCTTCTTCAGGGTCTTGAGGAAGGAGGCGGGGAGGCTGGCGGCCTCCTCGGGGGAGACTTCGATGGTGGCCTTGGCCTGGTCTTCCTCGAGGGCGCGGACGAAGGCGGCCTCGGTGGCGTGGATCTGGTCGAGGAGGGCGGTGAGCTCGGCACGCGCCTTGGGGTCCAGCGCCGCGCCCCCGTGCCGGCCTTGCTCCGCGTAGAGCTGGGCGAGCATGCGGTTGGCGGCGGAGCGCGCGGAGGACTGCGCGGCGGTGGCGGCGGCGTAGAGCAAAGAGTTGGCCGAGAGCTCCACGGAGAAGGCCGCGCGGGCGTCGATGCAGGCGTGGGCGGCGGCGCGGAGCTTGGGGTCGTCGCTCTGGGAGAGCGGGTAGTTGGCGGCGAAGGCCTCGTCGAGGCTGGCCACCGCGGTCTCGACGGCGAGGAGGCGGTCGAGTGGCGCGGCGGGGCCGGTGGTGTCGAGGGCGGATTTGACGCGGGAGCGGACGAGGGAGAGCTCGGCCTGGCAGAGGGAGGTGAGCTGTTCGGCGGTGAGCTTCCAGGCGATGCCGGGGCCGGGAGGGGCGGCCGCGAGGGTGAGGGCGGTGAGGGTGGAGACGAGCAACATACGGGTGACCTTAATGCAGGGAGGTGAGCGCGCGCTGCGTCTCGACAGCCGGCTGCGGGGGGCGTAGTGAACGCGCCAGACTGCGGCGTCCCCTCTTGCTCTCTGCGCCGCGGGGAGGAATCCCATGCTCCGTGGTGTGTCGCTCGTGGCCGTGGCCCTGGTGCTGGTCGGCTGTAATGAGCACGTGTGGAACCCGGCGGAGGATGACGACGAGGAGCTGAGCACGACCAGCCAGGGGCTGACGTGTGGGGTGGAGCGGTGGGCGGTGAAGACGGGGACGGACGCGGACAAGGCGCTGGTGAATGTGACGCCGGTGGATACGACGATCGCGACCCTGATCGGGTACCCGGCGCCGTCCAGTTTCCCAAGCAACAACCGGATCCTGCCGCAAGAGGCGACGGTGTATCGACTGAAGAACGTCACGCTGACGCAGTACAAGCTGGAGAGCGACAGCGACTACCACCTGGTGCTGTCGGATGGGGCGAACACGATGATCGCGGAGATCCCGAACCCAGGGTGTGTGGGGAGCGGGAGCATCTTCGCGTCTGGAATCTCGGCGGCGAAGGCGGCGTTCGACGCGAAGCACACCGCGACGACGAGCTTCCAGACGGCGAACGACACGGTGACGGTGGTGGGGGCGGGGTTCTTCGATCTGCAGCACGGGCAGACGGGGGTGGCGCCGAACGCGATCGAGCTGCACGCCATCACGTCGATCTGCTTCGGGTTGAACTGCGCCGGATCGGGAGGGGGTGGTGGCGGCGGGAACCTGATCTCGAACGGTGGGTTCGAGGGGTCGCTGTCGGGGTGGACGCTGGGCGGGGTGAAGAACCCTATCGATTCGACGGCCCGGGAGCACGCCGGGAGCTACTCGATGCGGGTCGGGGCGACGACGGGGAGCGGCGTCACCGAGCCGGACGGCGACTCGTGGGGATATCAGCAGGTCACGATCCCATCGAGCGCGACGACCGCGATGCTGAGCTTCTGGTACTCGACGTACACGACGGACACCATCACCTACGACTGGCAGGACGCGCAGCTGCAGAGCAGCTCAGGGGCGACGCTGATCAACATCTTCCACCAATGCACGAGCAACAGCGCGTGGACGCAGAGGACGGTGGATGTGTCGGCGTATCGCGGCCAGACCGTGCGCGTGTGGTTCAACGCCCACGGCGATGGGTTCACGGATCCGACTACGCTCTGGGTGGATGATGTGCAGCTAAATTGGCAGTGACCAGCGATCGGAGGTCGGCCGCCGCCAGGTACGACGGATCAGCTCTGACGTCCGATATGGCCCAGTTACGTTCACTTCGGCTGGCGCCCTCACCCGACGAGGGCCGGGCGGCTAAGAACGCGGCCCTCGGGCCCTTCAGGGGCAAGGCGCAGTTCCAGCAGGTGAACGTGGCCCGCTGAATCGCCGGCCAAGAGGCGCATCCGCTCGCTGAGCGCGAGGGTGGTAAACGCGGCGTCCCCAGTGAACGAGGCCAGGCAATTGCCGCTCTCGATGTCCCACACCTTCAAGGTCCCGTCGTCGGAGCCGGAGACGACCGTCTTCTCGTCCACGCTCAGAATCACCGCTCCCACCCCGCTGGTGTGGCCCTCCAACGTCCGGCGCACCTTGCCCGTCTCTATGTCCCATACCCTTAGCGTCCTGTCGGTGGAGCCGGAGACGGCCGTCTTCCCGTCCGCGCTCAGCACCACCGCATTCACCCAGCCCGCGTGGCCCTGCAGAGTCCAGCGCATCTGGCCTGTCTCCACGTCCCACACCCTTAACATCTTGTCGTCGGAGCCGGAGACAGTCGTCTCTCCGTCCGCGCTCAGCACCACCGCAGTTACCCCGCCAGCGTGGCCCTCTAGCGTCCGGCGCACCTGGCCCGTCTTCACATCCCACACCTTCAGGGTCCCGTCGTCGGAGCCGGAGACGACCGTCTTCTCGTCCGCGCTCAGCACCACCGTATTCACCGCGGCAACATGGCCCTCGAGCGTCCAGTGCACCTGGCCCATTTCCAAGTCCCATACCCTCGGCGTCCGGTCGTCGGAGCAAGAGACGGCCATCTTCCCATCCGCGCTCAACACCACCGCATTCACCCCGCCAACATGGCCCTCCAGCGTCCGGCGGACCTGGCCAGTCTCCACGTCCCATGCCTTCAGCCTCCCGTCGAAAGAGCCTGAGACGATCGTTTTCCCGTCCACGCTCAGCGCCACGACATTCACCCCATCGGTGTGGCCCTGCAACGTCCGGCGCACCTTGCCCGTCTCTATGTCCCAAACCTTCAGCGTCCTGTCTCTTGCGCCGGAGATGGCCGTCTCCCCGTCGACGCTCAGCACCACCGCATTCACCCAATCAGCATGGCCTTCCGGCGTCCGGCGCTCTTGGCCCGTCTTTATGTTCCACACCTTCAACGTCCCGTCGTCGGCGCCGGAGACGGCGATATTACCGTCCGCGTTCAGCGCCACCGCATTTACACTGTCGTCGTGGGCCTCCAGCGTCCAGCGCACTTGGCCGGTCTCCGTGTCCCACACTTTCAGGGTCTCGTCTTCGGAACTGGAGACCGCTGTCTTCCTGTCCGCGCTTAGCACCACTGAATTCACCTCGTCGGCATGGCCCTCCAGCGTCCGGCGGACCTGGCCCGTCTTCACATCCCATACTTTCAACGTCCCGTCGGTGGAGCCGGAGATAGCCATCTCCCCGTCCGCGCTCAGCATCACCGCATTCACCCAGCCGCCATGGCCCTCCAGCGTCCGGCGGACCTGGCCAGTCTCCACGTCCCACACCTTCAAGTCGCCGGATCCGGAGACGAGCGTCGTTCCGTCTGCGCTCAGCGCAACTGCATTCACCCGGCCAACATGACCCTCCAGCGTCCGAAGCACCTGACCAGTCTCTACGTCCCACAACTTCAGCGTCCTGTCGGCGGAGCCGGAGACGGCTGTCCTCCCGTCCGCGCTCAGCACAACCGCATTCACCGGGCCAGCGTGGCCCTCCAGCGTCCGACGCAGTTGGCCCGTCTCGACGTCCCACACCTTCAGTGTCCTGTCGGTGGAACCAGAGACGGCCGTCTTCTCGTCTGGGCTCAGTACCACCGCATTCACAGAGCCCACGTGGGCCTCTAGCTTGTGGCGTACCTGGCCAGTCTCCACGTCCCACACCTTCAGCATCCTGTCTGTGGAGCCGGAGACGGCTGTCCTCCCATCCGCGCTCAGCACTACCGCGTTCACCGGGCCAGCATGGCCCTCCAGCGTGCGCAGGAGCGGCCCTCCAGGCCGTTCGAGACTCGACCACACTGGCAAGAGAGAAGGCGAGGCGGCATCAGCCTCGACGCGTATGCACAGGCGATGGAACTCGTGCTCGGGCGCACCCCGGAGGCGACCAAGCAACTGAGAGTGTAACTCTTCGGGATGTCGGGCCAGAACGTGACTGGAAAGCCGGAGCGCGTCGCGGAGGAGGCGAAGGGGTGTTTCCGAGACGAGATCGAGAAGCTCGAAGTCCGCAATGAGGGCGTTCACGCCAGCGGCGTTCAGCTTGGCCGCCAGCCAGCGGTGATCGAACAACAGGGCACGAAGGGCGGCGGCTCCCTCTCCATCGCGGACGTGCCTGGCGATGTGCTCAAAGAAATACCCGTCGGCCGCGACGGCATGAAGAGCCTTGTCAGGTGAGGTGCTCCGGTACGCCTCGACGAGGCGTGCATGCCGTGGAGCAAGTTCTCCTCCCCTGGCACGCACGTAGTCGTGCTGCAAGTCGTGAAGGGTGAGGTACACCTCCTCGTCCTTTGGCGAAGGTGCCGGCTGGTCGGCGCAGCGATCGCCATCGCGGGAGCGGGCGCGTCGGACGCGTCGGACCAGCGAGCGATCTGCCAGCATGTTCACAGTCTGCTGGGCAGTGAAGAGCTTGGCGCCGGTAGCTACCCAGAGCCGGTGAAGGACGCGCTCTGGTACTTCGGTGTCCTCGGGAAACACGGCGAAATCGAGGTAACGGAGCCGGACGTCCTCGGGCAGGTCCTGCACCGACACCTCGATGGCGGCGAGCATGCTTCGGTGCTGGCGATACTGCGGAAGCGCGGCGGCGAGGTACTCCAGGTCAGCGCTCTTGAGTTGCTCAAGAAGGGTGGGCCACTGGTCTTCGGGCCGGTCCTGCTGCAGCATGGCGCCGGCCATGGCCACTGCGAGCGGGAGCTCGCCGCACTCGCGGACGAGATCGTGAGCAACTTTCGGCAGAGCCTCGACTGCCCGCCCAGCGTAGGCGGCCAGCATTGCCAGGGCGTCGGCAGGCTTGAGCTCCCGGATTTCCCGGACGGTGGCGCCGAGACCCTTGGCCACCTCCTGGTTGCGCGTGGTGATCAGCAGCCGACTTGGAGCAGCCGGAGCGTCGAACGGATCCGCGTCAGCGACATTCCAGACGTCGTCGAGGATGAGCAATGAAGGCGGACGGGCGGCGAACAACTCGCCTAGCGTGGCCTTCCCCTCCCGGGCGGTCCGGACTTCTATCGGATGGCCGGCAAGCGCCTGAGCGAGCTTGCCTTGCCAGACGGCGACATCGTCGGGTGTCCGGCCGAGGGTGAGCCAGAACACCCCTCCAGGGAATGCCTCGTGGATGTCTGCATCAGCAGCGAGCGCAGCGGCCAGCACCGTCTTCCCGACTCCAGGCATCCCCTGGATGCCGAGGCGGTGATGCTCTCCGGCGATGGCCACCGTCTGCGTCCTGCTGGAGATGAGGCTCACCTTGAGAGCATCAAGCCCGTCGCGTGGAAGGTACTGCGCTGGCCGCGGCGGAACGTTCCAGAGTTGGACCGGCGCGCGTAGCCCGGATGCACCTGGGCGTGCACCCTCGAATGTCGGGGGCGAGGCGAGGGGCGGCACGGCCTTCGTCTCGCCCATCAGGTGCTGGCGGAGCTGCTCGTAGTCCCTGGGAAGAAGGTACCGAGGGTACGGTCTCAGCACGAGCGGAACAGCCTTGGCATCGTCATCGAAGTAGACCGGGACGAAGCGGGTGTTGACGCCCTGGTCGTACAACTCTTGGCGGATGAGCGTGGCCTCCCAGCCGACCCCGGAGCCGCTGCTTGGAGGTGCATTGAACCGCTCAGCGTACGGTTCAGTGCAGGCGACGATGATGAAGCGGGCGCCGGCAAACTGCTGCTCCGTCCACCGGGGCCACCCCTCCACCGGCGGGGAAGTGAACTGGTCCATCCACGCGTCGATGCCGTGGCCGCGAAGGCGAGCAGCGAGCTCGCGAACGCGCTCGCGGTGCGCCTCGGAGTCGTGGCTGTAGCTGATGAAGACTCGCACGAGGTCCGGCATCCGGCGGTTCCCGGAGATGGATTCTACCGCGAAGGTCGCGCAACCCCGCGAAGGCCGCGGCTATCGTCGGGCAGGCGGGTGGAGATCGAGCTCGATATGAGAGGTCTTCTCGTCGTGGTGTCGCTCCTGCTGGCGGCCTCGGCCTCGACCTTCAGTTCCTCCGATGAGTCCGCCTGGGAGGGGGCACCACCAACTCCAGCGCCAGGTCCCAGCGGCGCCCGATGCGCACGGCCACGAAGTCGGAGTCCGTGGTGAGGACTCGCCGCACGTTCAGACGTTCGGCGACAGCAGCGACGGTCGCGTCCACCAGCCCCAGCTCCAGCGAAGCGAATTTCCGGTCGATCTCATCCGCACGTGCCAGGTCATCCGCCGTGATCGGTTCAAGGAGGTACGCACCCTGTACGAGGTCGGAGATCAAGCGCCGCATCTCGCCCCGGCGTCGCCTGAGGTGATAGTCGACCTCTGCAAGCACCAGGCTTGGAACATAGAGAGGCGAGGCCGCCTCCAGAGCACTGGCATACTCGGCTTCCCCGGCCAGCGCGAGCAGCCAACCGCCCGTATCCAGGATGAGAGGGTCGCTCACTGATCGGGATCGCCGAGCTGCTCTCGCAGGATCTCTTTCCGCTCACTGGGCGAAAGTTTCAGCCAGCCGACCAAGGGCCTGGGGCGCCTGCGGTACGCGGCGGTGACCGTGCGGATACCCCTTCGGATCAGGTCAGATTGCGAGACTCCAGCGCGCTTGCTCGCTTCGCGCAAAGCCCGCTCGTCCTCTGGATCCAACACCACGGTGGTTCGGCGCCGCGCCATACCCGCCATATAGCACCGCCGGGTCCTGTTCGGCACCCTGACCGCCGCTACGTCCCGGTGGGCGTCGCCTTCTTGGCCGGGTCCGTCGCCGGCACCAGCCGGAGCTGGCCGGAGGCGCCGTGGAACTTCGCATCCACCTCGCGCTCCAGGTACGTGTAGCCGGAGAGCCCTTCCTCGAACGCCCTCAGCAACTGGCGCGACTGGTCCAGGGTGATCTTCCCTCCGCGGAGCGCGTTCTCCGCGAAGCGGCGGACGCGCGCCACCAGGTCGTCCTTGGTGTAGCCGACGTAGTGCAGGACTTCGGTCACCGCGTCGCCTTCGACGACGTGGTCGATCAGGTAGCCGCCGTTGGGGCCCAACGACACCTGCACCGCGTTCGTGTCACCGAACAGGTTGTGCAGGTCGCCGAGGATCTCCTGGTACGCCCCGACGAGGAAGATGCCCAGGTAGTAGTCGTCGTCGTTCAGCGCGTGCAGCTCCAGCGCGTCCTTCACCTCGCGCCGGTCGATGAAGTGGTCGATCTTCCCGTCCGAGTCGCAGGTGATGTCCGCGAGGACGGCCCGTCGCGTCGGCTTGTCGCCCAACCGATGCACCGGCATCACCGGGAACAGCTGATCGATCGCCCACGAGTCCGGCAGCGACTGGAACACGGAGAAGTTGCAGAAGTACGTGTCGGAGAGCTGCCGCTCCAGCGCCTCCAGCTCCTCCGGGACCTCCGGGCCTTCACGCGCGATGCGCATGATCTTCTTGCACGTCGCCCAGAAGATGTTCTCCGCCAGCACCCGCTGCTCCAGCGACAGGTGCCCCAGTGAGAACAACGTCAGGCACTCCTCCTTGTACTCGATGGCGTCGTGGTACGCCTCGAGCAGGTTCTTGTTCGTGACGTCCCGGTGCGTGGCGAACAGGTTCTTCACCACGATCGACGCGTTGTCCGGGATCCGCTCCGGCACCTGCGCCGCGTCCAGCTCCGACGTCCCGAGGACTTCCGTGATCAGCACCGCGTGGTGCGCCACCACCGCGCGTCCGGACTCGGACACGATCGACGGGTGGGGGACCTTCGCCAGGTCGCACGCCTCCAGGATCGAGAACACCACGTCGTTCGCGTACTCCTCCGTCGTGTAGTTCATCGACGACGCGAAGTTGGTCTGC
>DASRBA010000354.1:0-20787 GCA_035637895.1 Myxococcaceae bacterium | reverse complement strand
AACCTCCGTCCTGCCCGGAGCCGCCGTCGCTCCCGGCGTCCCCTCCCGCGTCCTGGCCGGCATCCTGTCCCGCATCCTGGCCGCCGCCGTCGCCACCGTCGTCGCCGCCGCCGTCGCCACCGTCGTCGCCGCCGTCCCCGCCACCGCCGGAGCCGCAGTCGCAGCCCGCGAACCCGAACGACAGCAACGTCGCCACCAGCAGCGCGCGCATCGAGCACCCCTCGGCGGAGGCTCAGCTCGCGCCCAGCAGCCGCGCCCAGGCCTCCGGATCCGAGTATGCCTGGCGGCAGGTCTGCGTGTGGTCCGCGGCCAGCGCGACGACGGCGCCCCCGGCCCGTTCGATCCGCGCGTTGAAGGCCGGCCGGTGCTCCGCGCCGGGCTGCTCCGTCCCGTGGTGCACCAGCACCCGCGCGCCGGCGGGCGGCGGCGGCGGCGTGTCCGGCCGGAGCGCCGGGTCCACCGCCCACAGCGCCGACCAGCGGTGCTTGCTGGCGGCGGCGAGCTGGAACACGCCCTCCCCGCCCCGGCTGAAGCCGGTGAGCAGCAGGGGCAGGGGACCGGCGCCGCCCCCGTGCTCGCGCAGGGCGTCGCTCACCAGCAGGTCCACCCACTCCGCTTCCCGCTGCTCCCAGGAGCGGCGCTCGGGAAGCTGCGGGCAGAGCACCAGGTGACCTTCGACCAGCGGCGAGCCGCCGTCCGCCAGCGCGGCCGGGGAGCCGTGGCGCAGCAACCGCTGGAGCCGGTCGTACGTGTGGCCGGCGCCTTCCGCCGACTCGCCGACGCCGTGGAGGAAGCAGACCAGCCCCCGCGGCGCGCCCCGCGGGACGAAGAGCAGCCCCATGGTCTCGATCCGACGGTGCATGTGCGCGATGGGCCTGCTTTCACCGCGAGAAACTGTCCGAACGCTGACACTGGCCGCGACTGGCGCCGTGGCGAGCATCAACTCCACCGAAAATCTTCAGCCGCCGCCCTTCTCGGTCATGACCTCCTCCCATTCGAACGTCGAGCCGTCGACACTTTCAGACTCCTACTTCCGCATCCTGGTCGAGGGCGTCCGCGACTACGCCATCTTCTTCCTGGACCCCCAGGGAGTCGTCCGCTCCTGGAACGAGGGCGCGGCGCGGCTCACCGGCTACATCGCGTCGGACATCATCGGCCGGCCCTTCTCCTCGCTCTTCACCCCGGCGGACGTGGCGGCGGGCGTGCCGGAGCGCGAGATGGTGGCGGCGCTGCGCGACGGGCGGGCGGAGCACGCGGGCTGGCGGGTGCGCAAGGACGGGAGCCAGTTCTGGGCGAACGCCGTCCTCACCGCGCTCAAGGACGCGTCCGGCCGGCACGTGGGCTTCGCCAAGGTGACGCGGGACCTCACCGACACCGTCTACCGGACGTTCATCGAGACCACCAACACCATCGTCTGGACGACGGACGGCGCGGGGCGCCCCAACGCCGACTCGCCCAGCTGGCGCGCCTTCACCGGTCAAACGGAGGCGGAGTGGCGCGGCCTGCGCGGGTGGGACCCGGTGCACCCGGACGACCTCCCGCGCATGCGGGCGGAGTGGCCGGCGGCCAAGGCGGCGAAGACGCCCTTCGAGGCCGAGGTCCGCCTCCGCCGCCACGACGGCGAATACGTGTGGATGTCGATCCGGGCGGTCCCCTTCTTCTACCCGGACGGGTCGGTGCGGGAGTGGTTCGGCGTGAACACCGACATCTCCGCCCGCAAGCGCGCGGAGGAGGAGCGGGAGCAAGCGCTCTCCCTGTGGTCGACCACGCTGGCCAGCATCGGCGACGCGGTGATCGCCACCGACGTGGAGGGGCGGATCACCTTCATGAACTCGGTGGCGGAGTCGCTCACCGGGTGGCCGAGCGCCGAGGCGCGCGCGCGGCCGCTCACCCAGGTGTTCTCCATCGTCAACGAGGAGAGCCGCCTCCCGGTGATCAACCCGGTGGAGCGCGTGCTGGCCGAGGGCGCCGTCGTCGGGCTGGCCAACCACACCGTGCTGGTGCGCCGCGGCGGGACGGACCTCCCCATCGACGACAGCGCGGCGCCGATCCGCGACGCCGGCGGGGCGCTCCACGGCGCGGTGCTGGTGTTCCGCGACGTCACCGAGGACAAGCAGCGCGAGGCGCGGCGGTCGTTCCTGGCGCGCGCCGGCGAGGCGCTGCTGGCGTCCGCGGACTACCGCGCCTCGCTGGCCACGGTGGCCGACCTGGCCGTCCCCCGGCTGGCGGACTGGTGCAGCGTGGAGATCGTCGAGGGCGACGACCCGGTGCCGCGGCAGCTGGCGCTGTCGCACGTGGACCCGGAGAAGATCGCCTACGCGCGCGAGCTGCGGAGGCGGTACCCGCCGCACGCCGACGACCCGCGGGGGATCGTGGCGATCTTGAGGTCCGGCCACGCGGAGATCTACCCGGAGATCACCCAGGAGGCGCTGGACCACGGCGCGGTGGACGACGAGCACCGGGCCATGCTGCGCAAGCTGCAGCTCCGGTCCGGGATGATCGTGCCCCTGCGGGGCCGGGACCGGGTGTTCGGCGCCATCTCGTTCGTCTACGCGGAGTCCGGCCGCCGCTACACCGAGGAGGACCTGGTGCTGGCGGAGGAGCTGGCCCGGCGCGCCGGGCTGGTGATCGAACGGCGCCGCCTGGAGGAAGAGCGCGCCCAGCTGCTGGAGCGCGAGCGCGGCGCGCGGCAGTACGCGGAGCTGGCCAACCGCTCCAAGGACGAGTTCCTGGCGGTGGTGTCCCACGAGCTGCGCAACCCGCTCAGCGTCATCCTGGGGCGCGTCCAGCTGATGATGATGAAGCAGCCGCCGGAGGAGATGAAGAAGCACCTGGCCACCATCGAGCGCAACGCCAAGGCGCAGGCCCGGCTGATCGAGGACGTGCTGGACCTGTCGCGGATCATCAGCGGCAAGCTGCGGCTGGAGCTGCAGGCCACGGACCTGCCGGAGGCGATCGCCGACGCGGTCTCCGCGGCGCGCGGGGTGGCGGAGGCGAAGAAGATCGAGCTGTCCTCCAGCGTGGAGCCGGGGCTGGAGCTGCTCACCGATCCGGTCCGGCTCCAGCAGATCGTGGGCAACCTGGTCTCCAACGCGGTGAAGTTCACGCCCGCCGGCGGGAAGGTGCGGGTGGAGGCGAAGCGCGCGGGCGCGGTGGTGAGGCTGACCGTGACCGACACCGGCGAGGGCATCGACCCGGCCCTGCTCACCACCATCTTCGAGCCGTTCCGGCAGGCGGACGCGTCCACCACCCGGCGGCACGGCGGGCTGGGGCTGGGCCTCACCATCGTGCGGCAGCTGGTCCAGGCCCACGGGGGGACGGTGCGCGCGGAGAGCGCCGGCCTGGGCACCGGCGCGACCTTCGTGGTGGAGCTGCCGGCGGAGGGCGCGCGCCGCGAGCGCGACGCCGGGGTCCCCGTACCGCAGGACCGGAAGGTCCTCCTCCATGGGATCCGGGTGCTGGCGGTGGACGACCAGCAGGACGCGCTGGAGCTGGTGCGGGACGTGCTGGCGGCGGCGGGGGCGGAGGTGGAGACGGCGTCGTCCGCGACGGAGGCCGCCGAGAAGGCCGGGCGCTTCGCCGCGGACGTGCTGGTCACCGACGTGGGGATGCCGGGCGAGGACGGGTATTCGCTGCTGCGGAGGCTGCGGAGGGACCCGAGCATCTCCCGGCGCATCCCCGCGGTGGCGCTCACCGCCTACGCGCGGCCCGAGGACGTGGAGCAGGCGCACGCCGCCGGCTTCGAGGCCCACCTCCCCAAGCCGGTCGACGCCGGGCGGCTGGTGGGCACGGTGGCCCGTCTCGCCCGTCCGCCGGCGTGAGCGGCGGGGCTACTTCGACTGGACGCATTGGGAGAATTCAGAGGTGTTGCCGTTGGGGTCGGTGGCGGTGCCCGTCACGAAGTGGCCGGGGGTGACGAGGAGGACGGTGGAGGTGATCACCGGGGTGTAGCCGGTGACGTCGGTGGTGCCGGTCGCCGAGCCGAGGTAGCGCTGGCCCTCGCCGTAGCCGCTGGGGTCGCAGGTGGGGCTGGAGAAGAGCTCGATGGTGAAGGTGGTGAAGGGGGTGCTCTGGAGGCGCCAGTCGACCAGGGTCGAGCCGCCGCCGTTGGGCCGCGGATTGCGGACGAGCGGGAAGTTCTGGAGGTTGTTGGCGCCGGAGTCCGGGTCGTTGAGGTCGTTGGCGGTCACGCCGGTGGCGCCCAGGTCGATGCCCAGCGCGGCGTTCGAGTAGATGGAGTCGTGCCGGATGGAGCTCCTGGTGCCGGAGGTGACGGCCACGCCCGCCAGCCCGTTGTAGGCGATGGTGTTGCCGTCGTTGACGGGCACGTCGCCGATGAGGTTGGAGGAGGCGCCGCCCTGCACCAGGACGCCGTTCATGGTGTTGCCTTCGGGGTTGCCGCCGGGGCCGATGCCGATCTTGTTGCCGACGATGACGTTGTTGTGCGCGACGGCCCCGGTGAGGAGCACGCCCTGCTGGTCGTTGCCGCAGATGACGTTGGCCTCGAGGTGGTTGAAGGGTGAGTCGGAGATCCGGACGCCGTTCAGCCCGTTCCCCACGCCCGCGCCGGAGGGGGTGACGCCGAGGTAGTTCTCGGTGACGGTGTCGTTGCCGGGGCCGACAATGGTGATGGCGTCGCCGCCGAACTCGAAGATGGCGAGGTGCTTCACAGAGACGAGCTGGGCGTTGATGACGAGGCCGTTGACGCCCGCGCCCGCCATCGCGCCGCGGAGACTGATGATGGGGTTGCCGAGGTAGCCGGGCTGGGTGGAGGCGTCGATGTTGAGGCTGTCGGTGATGGTCGGGAGCGCGCTCAGGGGGACGATGGTCTGCGCTCCGCCCGGGGAGATGTTGAAGCTGAGGTTGTCGGCGCCGGGGTTGGAGTTGGCGGCGCGGAGGGCCTCGCGGAGGGAGCAGTGGACGGTGGTGCAGGCGCCGTCGTCGACGTCGTTGGCGGAGTTGACGACGAAGGAGGCCGCGCCGGCGCGGGCGGAGAAGAGAAGGCCGAGGACGGCGAGGCCAAGGTAGGACAATCGGACCATGTGAGTACCCCCCTGTGTGAGGGAGGAACGGGCGCGGGTCTCGATCTTCCCGGGGCGGTTATTTCTCGCCGGAGTCCGGCATCCAGCGGGCGGGGGCGCTGCGGGTCTGGAAGGGGGTGATCTCCACGCGGTGGGAGCCGATCACCGCGCCGTCCTCGCCGTGGAGGGAGAGCTGGTGCGGGCCGACGGCGAGCTCCAGGGTCTTGGGGGCGAAGCCGGCGCTCTTGCCGTCCACGAAGATCTCCTTGCGGAGGGCCATCTCGCCGCTGACCTGGAGGAAGCCGGTGCCCGTCGGGGTGGGCGCGCGGGGGCGCGGGCGGGTCGGAGCCGGCGCGGCCGGGGGTTCGGGGAGGGGTGAGGCCGCCGGAGGGATCGGGAGCGCCGTGAACGAGACGGGCTGGAGGGGTGGATCTTCCACGGGGCGCGTCATCAACACCGCGGCTCCGCCCGTGATCGCAAGCGCCACCGCGCCAGAAGCGATGGCGATGCGGCTCCGCCGCGCCGGTGACCCCGCGGGCACGTTCACGCGCCCGGTTGTATGGGCGGCTTCGCGGCCAGGGGTCGTGATGGGTTCCGTCGCGAGCCGCTCATTTCCGGGATTCGTGGGTGCCGCTCTCATCGCGCTCGCAGGCGCTCCACTCATCGTGTCCGTAGGCGCTGCACCCATCGCCGCACCCGGCGTCGTCGCACCACGTGCGCTCGGTGATTCCTGAGGAGCGGGCGCAGGAGCGGCGCCGAGGAGCCAGTCGAGCGATCCCGCCGGAGGCGCGCCCCCGGGTGCGGGGCGCAGCCCGCCGAGCCAATCCATGAACACCCGCCGCGGATCGCCACTGGCGTGGGCGCGGGCGGTCTCGTCGCATGCGGAGGCGAAGCGGCCGGCATCCTCGAACCGTTCGGAGCGGGAGCGCTGCGTCGCCCGGGCGACGATCGCGCGCACGTCCTCCGGGAGATCCGGCGACAGCGGCAGCGGCTTGCCGGCCAGGAGGTCTGCCATCCGATCCTCCCCGGACAGCGGGCTCGCCCCGACGATGAGCGCGTGGAGCGTGCACCCCAGCGCGAACAGGTCCGTGCGCGCGTCCAGCGTCCCCCGCGTGATCTGCTCCGGCGCCATGTAGCTCGGCTTCCCCTTCGTCGTGCCGGCCTGCGTGGCCCCTCCGCGGTCCCGCGCGAACGCGATCCCGAAGTCGCCCAGCTTCACCTCCCCCGTCCAAGCGACCAGCACGTTGTTCGGGCTGACGTCCCGGTGAACGATCCCCAGCGGCTCGCCGTCCTCCCCCCGCGCCCGGTGCGCGTGATCCAGCCCGCGCGCGACCTCCGCCGCGACGTGCAGCGCGCACCCCACCGGAATTCCACCCGCCCGCGCCCGCAGCGCCTCCGCGTCCAGCCCGTCGACGAACTCCAGCACCTGAAATGGCACGCCCTCCGCCACCCCGAAATCCAGCACCGCCACGATGTTCGCGTGGTGCAGCCGGGACGCGATCCGCGCCTCGTCCACGAACATCCGCTCCATCTCCGGCCCGCGCTCGGTGAGCCGCTTCACCGCCACCCGCCGCGTGAACCCGCGATCGCCCAGCGCGTGCGCCTCCCACACCTCGGCCATCCCGCCGCGGCCGATCTGCCGGAGGAGCTGATAGCGCCCGAGCAGCAGCACGCGCGCGAGTCTACTCTGCGCCGTCGCCGCGCCGAGGAGCGTCCCTCGACCTCGGCTGCGCGCCGCGCTCGAGGATGGGGCGCAACCTCTACCGCCTCGCACCGCGCCGGAGCATCATCCGCCGCGATGACCGCCCCCTTGATGCTGATCCTGGCCGCAGCATCCGCAGCGCCCTCCGCCCCCATCTCCACGGACGCGGATCGCCCCACGGTGACCGTCGCCATCGCCGGCTCTCCCGCCGCCGCCTCCCAGATCGACGCCGCGCTCCACGCCGCCCCGGAGCCCGTCCGCTACCACGCCGTCCCCCTCCCGAACGCGATCCCGCCCCCTCCCCCCATCCCGACCAGCGCGCTCGCCGACGCGCGCCAGGCGTACGTCCGCGGCGACTTCTCCCGCTGCCTCGCCTCCCTCGGGAGGGCGGACGCCGCCACCGACGCGCTCGGCGCCGGGGACGCGCTCACCGCCTCCCGCCTGCTCCTCTGGAGCGCCGCGTGCCACCTCGGCGACGGCGACCAGCGCGGCGCCCGCGACGCCGCCGAGTCCCTCGCCGTCCTCGCCCTCCCCCCACCCCCGGACGTGGGCTCCGTCTCACAGGAGGTCGAAGCCCTCCTCGCCAGGGCCAGGGCCTCCGCTCGCCCGGACGTCCCCGTCCGCATCGAGACCTCCGCCCCGGGCGCGGAGCTGGTGATCGACGGCCGCTCCCAGCGCTGCGCCGCCCCCTGCACCCTGCCGCTTCCCACCGGCGCGCACGTGGTCCGCGCGGAGGCGGACGGCTACGAGGTGCTCGTCCGGCGCATCGTGGCGGCGCCGCCCTCCCTCCAGCTCCGCCTCGACCTCACCCCCGCCTCCCCGGAGGTGGCCGCCGCGCAGTGGACCGCCCGCTACGGCCACGGGACGGAGCCGGACGCCGCCCGTTCGGTGCGCCTGCTCTCCACCGCCCTCCGCGCCCCCCGCCTCCTCCTCTTCTCCGTGGATGAGGGCCGGACCCTGCGCGTCCGCTGCGCCGTGGCGGTGGACGGCGAGATCTCCGCCCGCGCCGAGCGCGTGGACGTCGACCCCCGCCAGCTCGACGCCGCCGTCCGCGGGTTGGCATCGGACGTGCTGGTGAGAGGCCGGCTGCTGGAGCCGGCGCCGGCGCTCCACCAGCGTCCAGAGTTCTGGATCGCGGTCGGCGTGGCGGCGGCGATCGCGGCCGGGGCGACGGCGGTGGTGGCGACCCGGAACGTGCATACCGGGATCCAGTTCTGAAGGAGGCGCCGATGCGCGCGACGAGCGTGGTGGTGACGGGCCTGGGGCTCCTGCTGGCGTCGTGCGTCCAGACCCGCCAGGTGGAGCTCACCTTCGGCGACGAGGGCGAAGGCCTGGACGGCTTCATGTGCCGCGACCCCGCCGGCGCGCCCATCCTCGACCGCCTCCAGGACGGCGCCGGGCAGATGCTCCCCGCGGCGCTGGTGCTGGACTTCATCCGCCTGGGCGGCCTCCCCGGGTGCCGCTCCGGCCAGATCGTCAGCTGGTGCGTGGACCACCCGTGCGCGCCCATCGCCGAGCACCGCGCCTGCGTCACCGCCCAATTCTCTCCCGTCACCGGCCTCGACCGGCCGCAGCTCCGCGCCTCCATCCAGCAGACGGTGGACGCCATGAAGGGCACGCTGATCACCGGGGACGCGCCGGACGAGTTCGTGCTGGTGCGCCTGGTGGGGACGGCCCAGTCCTGCGCGGAGGTGGCGCGGCAGCCCGACGGGACGCTCCCTCCCTTCGACGAGACCAGGCTGGTGGGCTGCGTCTACTCCTGCCCCGTCCTGCTGGACGACCTGCAGGGGGACCTGTTCCTGGGCTTCGACACGCTCACCGACCTCTGCGAGCAGGGCGTCCGCGTCTGCGCGGCGGGCGACCTCCACTGGCAGCCCATCCAGCTCTGATCACCGGAGCTTGTGCTTGGACAGCAGGTCGATGAGGTGCGACCGGTCCATCGCCGACACCCGCGCCGCCTGCGACACGTTCCCCTTCGCGCGCGAGAGTAGCGCCTCCAGGTAGCGGCGCTCGAACGCGTCCAGCACCTGCTTCCGCGCGTCCTTGTACTTCAGCTCCAGCAGCGACTCCGGCACCGGCACCGGCGCGGGCGCCTCCTTCGCGGGCGGCGCCTCCAGCTTCGGCGCCTCGCCCATGGCCAGCACCGCCTCCACCAGGTTGCGCAGCTCGCGCACGTTGCCCGGCCAGTGATGCTTCTGCAGCCCCTCCATCACCCGGGGCGAGATGAGCCGGTCGATGGGGCCGTCGTGCCCGGCCTCGCGGAGGAAGTGCTCCACCAGCACCGGGACGTCGTCCGAGCGGTCGCGCAACGGCGGCACGTCCAGCCGCACCACCGCCAGCCGGTAGTAGAGATCCAGCCGGAACGCGCCGGAGTTCACCTCCGCGCGGAGGTCGCGGTTGGTGGCGGAGATCACCCGCAGCTCGACCTCGATCTCCTCCGTCCCGCCCACCCGACGGAACCGGCGCCGGTCCAGCGCGCCCAGCAGGGCCGGCTGGAGCGCCGGCGGCAGCTCGCCCACCTCGTCGAGGAACAGCGTGCCGCCGTGCGCGCGCTCGAAGGCGCCGGCGTGGCGGCGGTCCGCGCCGGTGAAGGCGCCGCGCTCGTGGCCGAACAGCTCGCTGGCCACCAGCCCCGGCGAGAGCGTGCCGCAGTCCACGGTGACGAACGGCTTGCCGGCGCGGGCGCTCTGGTCGTGGATGGCGCGGGCGATCAGCTCCTTGCCGGTGCCGGACTCGCCGATCAGCAGCGCCGAGGCGTCCGACCGCGCCGCCTTCGCCACCTGCGCCATCAGCCGGCGCATCACCGGCGTCCGCCCGCGCAGCCCGCCCAGCGCATCCTCGCCGTGCAGCTCCAGCGAGACGGTGGCGCCGTCCGACACGCGAAGCCGGGTCCGCCCCAGCCCGAGCACCGCCCCCGCCGCGAGCTGGGCGCGCTCCACCAGCACCCCGTTCACCTCCGTCCCGTTGGTCGACCCCGGGTCCACCGCCAGCACCCGGTCGCCGCGGCGCGACAGCTCCAGGTGGTAGCGGGAGACGCTGGCGTCGGTGAGCCGCAGGTCGTTGCCCTCGGCGGTCCCCACCGTCACCGGCTCCGAGGTGGAGCGCAGCGTCGCGCCGGCGTCCGGTCCCTCGATGACCTCCAGGAACAGCGTCCGGAGCGGGAGCCCCGCCACCCGATCCGGCTGCGTCCCCTGCGTCGGCTCGTCGGCCATGCGGACCGGCATCGTAGGCGCAACCCGACAGCTTGCGGGGCGCGCCCTGTAGGGTGGACCCGACAACGGGTCGGCCGAGCCCCTCCGGGCGCCGGGCACGCCGCTTGCCCCTCCGCCGCCGCTCAGGAGGGAAGCCACCCATGTCGTTCCGCCCGCTACTGGTCACCGCCGCCGCCACCGCGATGTGCCTGTTGTTCTCGGCCTGTCCGCCGCCGAATCCTCCCCCGCCCGACGGCGGCACGGACGGCGGGAACACGGTGGTGCTCAAGCGCGCCAGCCGCTCCTCCGCCATCGCCATCACCTCCGACGACGCCATCGTCGCCGCGGTCAACCCGGACACGGACCGGATCGCCTTCATGACCGCCGGCAACAAGACGGTGGTCGGCTCGGTCACCTTCGCGGCCGGCTCGGCGCCGGTCTCGGTGGCCATCCACCCCGACGACGCCACCGCGTTCGTGGTGCTCCGCAAGACCGGCAAGCTGGCCAAGGTCTCCGGCATCAACGGCCTCTCCCCGGCCGCCGCCGGCAGCGCGGACGTCGGAGCCGAGCCGACCGCCGTCGCCCTCTCCCCCTCCGGCGCGCTGGCGCTGGTGACCAACTACGGCGACGGCACGGTGAGCGTGGTGGACACCGAAACCATGACCGTCACCTCCACCATCAACGTGGGCGGGGCGCCGCGCGCGGTGACCGTCACCAACGACCTGGACGGCGACGACTCCGACGAGACGGCGTGGGTGACGCAGTTCTTCGGCGCGCCGAGCGGCAGCTCGCCGGAGACGCAGGACAACGGCCGCCAGGGCCGGCTGGTGGAGATCCCGCTCTCCAGCCTCACCGCCGCCAACACGGTGGCGCTCAACACCATCTCCACCGGCGTCGGCCCCACCCTGGCGGACGGCGGCACCGGCGCGGCGGTGGCCTGCGGCCCGAACCAGCTGTTCAACGTGGCGGTGAACAACGGCAAGGCGTACGTCACCCACGTCTGCGCGGCGCCGCAGCCGCCGGTGTTCAAGTTCACCAACGTGTTCGCGGGCGTGTCGGTGGTGGACCTGTCCAGCAAGGCCGAGGACGTGAGCACCACCGGCACCGCGGCGATGAACAAGCTGGTGGACGACCAGAGCGCCAAGGCCGGCCTGCTGCTGGGCGTCCCGGTGGAGCTGGACTTCCGCGACGGCACCAACGTCGCCTACGTGGTGAGCCAGTCGGCGGACATGGTGCAGCGCGTCCTCTACAACCCGGCGGACGCCACCAAGCCCATCGCGCTGGGCTTCAACGGGTTCGCGCAGATCGACCTCAAGAACACCACCGGCATCAAGGTCCCCATCGGCATCGTGGTCGCCCGGCAGGCGCAGCGCGCGTACGTGAACAACTGGATCGACCGCAGCATCTCGGTGATCGACCTCTCCCTGCAGCAGGTGGACGGCGCGCCCATCCCCATCGCCCCCAAGCCGGCCGCGGGGAGCCCGGAGGAACAGGCGCTCAACGGGGCCAAGTTCTTCTTCACCGGCACCGGCCGCTGGGCGGACCGCGGCGTCAGCTCCTGCGGCAGCTGCCACCCGGACGGGCTGTCGGACGGCATCACCTGGGTGTTCGCCGCCGGCCCGCGCCAGACCACGCCGCTGGACGGCACCTTCGCCAAGGGCGACCCCACCGACCAGCGCGCGCTCAACTGGACGGCGATCTTCGACGAGATCCACGACTTCGAGCTGAACACCCGCGGCACCTCGGGCGGCAAGGGCGCCATCACCGAGGGGACCCTGCCCAACGACACCGCCTTCCGCCTGAGCGACGGCGTGGCGCTGGACGTGACGCGGCCCACGACGCGCAACGACAACCTCTCCGGCTCCACCAAGGAGGTGGTGAAGGTGAAGGCGGTCACCAAGGACTGGGACGCCATCGAGGCGTACGTCCAGCGCATCCACGCCAACCGCGCGCCGAGGCCGGCGGACGCGGCGGCGGTGGCGCGCGGGCGCCAGCTCTTCAGCGACAACAACTGCCACCAGTGCCACGGCGGGGCGAAGTGGACCGTCAGCCGCGTGCCCTACGCCCCGTCGCCGGAGAAGAACGGCAGCGCGGTGGGCAGCGCGCCGCCGACCGGCAACTCGCTGCCGACCGTCGCGTCGGGCATGCGCACCGAGGCGCTCGCGGGCGGCACGCTCCCGGTGCCGGGCCTCAACTCGGAGACCCTCAAGGTGGACATTGAACGGGTGGCCGGCGGCCCCAACGTGGGCCCGGAGCGGATCACCTGCGTCCTGCGGCAGGTGGGCACCTTCGACGTGAACGACCCCATCGAGAAGAAGGCGGACGGGACGCGCGCCCAGGGCACCAACGGCTTCAACCCGCCCTCGCTCTTGGGCCTGCACACCTCCGCGCCGTACTTCCACAACGGCTCGGCGCCCACGCTGACGGACGTGTTTCTGCCCAAGTTCGCCCGGCACCACCAGGCGCTCTCCGCCAACTTCCTGATCAACGGCGGCACCACGTCGCAGGAGCAGCAGCAGATCGCGGACCTGGTGGCGTTCCTGAACACGATCGACGAGAGCACCACGCCGATCGCGGTGGGACCGACCTTCGACATCTGCGGCAACTACTAGGTCGCGGTCAGAAGATGACCACCTTCGCGCCCACCGGGACGCGGGCGTAGAAGTCCGCCACGTCGGCGAGGTGGAGGACGACGCAGCCCCAGGAGAGGTAGCCGCCGTCCTCCGCCATCGTCCACTCGTGGGCCCAGCCGTGGAAGCCGATCCCACCCCCGAGCGCGGTGGTCTTGGGGGTGGGCTGGCGGGCGCGCCACTTGGCGGAGATGGCGCCCGCGGTGGCGTCGTCGATCAGCCCCTGCTTCACGCCGCGCCGCGCGTCGTCCGGGCCCGGGTAGTTGAGGGCGATCCAGTGGCCGCCGAAGTAGTCGGCGTAGTCGCCGGCGAAGGGGCCCTGGCTCTTGGAGGTGACGAAGTACGTCCCCCGCGGGGTGCGCAGGTCGCCGCGGCGCTCCTTGGGACCGGGCGCCTGTCCCAGGCCGATCTCGTACTCGCGGGCCAGCGCGCCGCGGGCGTACACCCGCATCCGGAAGGCGCCGGCGTCCACCAGCACCAGGGTCTCCTCGGCCGCGTCCACCCGGGAGGCGAAGGCGTCCGGCGCCGCGCCGCCCAGGGCCAGGAGCAGGAATGCGATGGGCATGGCGCTTGAACGCCCGCCGGTGGGTCGGCGGTTCCCGGCCGTGTGCCGGAAGTTGCACAGTGCGCAGCCTCCGCGGCGGTCGGTGGCGCGCCCGCTCCCTCTGAGGGGGAGGTGGTATGTCCCCTGCAGCGAGCGGCGGTCATGAGACCTGCCCTCCTCTCCGCGCTGATCGCGGTCGCGCTCGTGGGGTGCTCGCCGCCGGGCGGCTTCTCGCAGCTGGGCAACTTCAACCTGCACTTCGAGGACACCACCACCGGCGGGATCGACGTCCGCTTCTTCTACGACACGCAGGCCCAGGGGTGCCGGTCGCTGGGGGATGACTTCTCCGCCACGGTGAACGGGGGCGACGTCCGGGTCTTCGCGGGCGGCAACGTGAGCTTCGGCTCGTTCTCCTTCCATACGGAGTGCGCGGTGCCCGAGGTCACGTTCACCCGGCCCGGGTTGCTGGCGCAGAGCGTCGTCCTCGCGGCCAGCTCCGGAGGAGAGGAACTGGAGGCCGAGATCGGCGGCCTGGGCAGGATCCTGCCCGGGACGCTCGTCCTGGCGCAGGGCCAGGCGATCCACGCGGGCGATCAGATCCAGGTCGCGCTCGGGAGTGGATTCGAACGGGTGCGCTGGTCGCAGTCGGGCGGTTCGATCGTGGATAGCTCCTCCAACTTTCAGGTCATCACGTTCACGCCACCATCGGCGGACGGCATCCTGAACGTGCAGTCCCCCCCCAATCTCGCCTCGGGCCACTCGCACCTGCGGATGGACCTTCCGGCCGACCCGTCCTTCACGCGCTGCGGGGCGCCCATGGGCTGCGGCTTCGATCCCGGGATCCCGCCCCGGGCGACGCTCGACGTGCCGTTCGACGTGGCCCCGTGAGGAGCGCTAACGGATCCAGCTGACGATCGTCTTGCGCGTTTTCGGGTCTTCGAGGAGCGGAGGGATGACGGACTCGATGGAGAGACTGCGGCCCGATTCGAGGATCGCGGCCGCCTTGGGCCCGAGGACGCGCTCGAAATCCACCAGGCCCTTGGCGCGCATGAAGCGCATGAGACTGGCTTCCTCGGGAGTGAACGGCTTGGTGCTTGCGTCGACGGAGTCCTTGCCGAAAATTCGCGTGGCCAGGGTCACGAGTCGATCCGTCACACCGCCGTAGTCCACCACCGGCGAGCGCCTGCGCCGGCCCGGGGGATCGAACGCGGCCGACAACATGACATAGGCGAGCACATCGTCCGGGTCGCAATCGCCGAAGACCGTGATGCGCGCCCCGGCTGGCTCGCGGAGGATCCGCAGGATCTGGAGGTCGCGCTCCGTCGGCAACCGGCCGTGGGACATCGCGGCGATGTGCTGCGGCGCCTCCCAATCCGTTCGCGCCAAGGAGAGCCACCAGCGGAAGCGCGCCATGGCCGTGAAGTAGAGAATGCGCGTGGGGGGCCTTTGTCCCGCCCAGACCTGCGTTGGCTCTTCGTCGACGAGGTGGAGCGAGCGCCACGCCGCAGGAGGGAACTGCCTCACCGGCGAGGAAGCCTTCCTTCGGGCTTTCACAGGCACGTGTACTGCCCTTCCGGGAAGTGGTGATCCCACACACAGCTCGAAGCACACTGGAATTCGAACAGGTGGCCGATCGACTTTCGCTTGCTGTTCGGGCCCTTCGGATCTCCGCAGATGCAGTAACAAGGTTTTTTGTCGCGCGGAGCCTCCTTCGGCTTGGGTGGAGCCGCCTTTACCTCTGCCTCGACCTGCTGCACCGCCTGCTCGAGATCCTTCACCCGCGTCTCCAGCTTGGTCCTCGCCGCTCGTACGGCGGGCTTCTCCTCCTTCATGCCCGGGGCGTGCGCCGTCGCTGGCCAGAAGAAGATCAGCAGCGGCAGGACCTCCACCACGCTCCCCAGCATCGCCTCTCCGCCAGCCGCCGTCGCCCCGGCCACGACGGATGCCTCACCGCCGGCTTCGGTCAGGGCCAGAAGCTCCGCGTACGCTTGCCGCGTCTCGATGAGCTTGCCGCTCAACAAGGAGTACTGCGCGGCCGAAAGCTCCGTCCGGTACAGCTCCAACAATGACCTGGCGCGGACAAGCTCCGCCGGCCCCAGTTGTTGCTGCGCGACACCCGTGCCCGGCATCGCGAAGCACGCCAGGGCCATCAGGGCAGGAACCACCCGAAGACTGATAGACATTGACGGATTTGCCCTTGTTTCTGCGCCTTACCTTACGTGGAAGATGGCCCGCGGGCCTCCGCCGGTCAACGCGGCACGCATAGACTCCACACTCGGATGGACCTCCACGACCCCACCGAGCCCAGCGAACGCGCGCTCCGCACGGTGGTGGACGTGGGCGACGTGGAGGCCGGCGAGCGCGTGGGCCGCTACACCGTGCTGGAGCGGCTGGGCGAAGGCGGGATGGGCACGGTGTGGGCCGCGTTCGATCCCACGCTGGACCGGAAGGTCGCCCTCAAGTTCCTCCACGGCACCAGCGCCGACGCCCATCCCGCGGCGACGCCCGCCGGCGCCAAGGACCCGCTCCTCCGAGAGGCGCAGGCGCTGGCCAAGCTGTCCCACCCCAACGTGGTCGCCGTCCACGAGGTCGACACCCACCGCGGCCGCGTCTTCATGGCCCTGGAGCTGGTGCAGGGCAAGACGCTCAAGAAGTGGCTCGTCGAGAAGCGCCACTGGCGCGAGGTGCTGCGCGCGCTGATCGAGGCCGGCCGCGGCCTGGCCGCCGCCCACGCCGCCGGCATCGTCCACCGCGACATGAAGCCGGCCAACATCCTCGTCGGCGACGACGGCCGGGTGCGGATCTCCGACTTCGGCCTGGCGCGCCCCGAGGGCCTGCGCAAGCCGGACAGCGTCGCCACGCCCGTCGCCACCCCCGCTCCAGGCGAGGACGGCCCCGCCACCGGCTCGGATGCTGGCGGCGGCGGCGAATTCGCCGGGACGCCCGGGTACATGGCCCCCGAGCAACAGCGCCGCCTGGCAGCGGACGCGCGCTCGGACCAGTTCTCCTTCTGCGTCACCGCCTACGAGGCGCTGTGCGGCGTCAAGCCCTTCCCCTTCCTCGCTTTCCTCGGCGACGGCTCCGGGACCGACTCCACCACCGCCACCCAGCCGACCCCCTCCCCGCCGGTGGACCACCCCGCGCCCGGCTTCCGCCCGCCCGCGCCCGGCTTCCACCCGCCGCAGCGAATCCTCCGCGTGCTCGGCAAGGGACTCTCCCAGGACCCCGTCCACCGGTACGCGTCGATGAACGCGCTCCTCGACGCGCTGGAGCGGCAGGCCCGCCCGGTGCGCCCGGCGTTCATCGCCGCGGGGGCGGCGATCGCCCTGGCGGCCGTCCCCATCCTCACCATCCGCGCCGGACGCGAAGCCTGCGCCGGCGGGCCGGAGCTGGTGGGCCGCGCCTGGGGCCCGGACCACCGCGACCGCCTGGCCACCGCCTTCGCCTCCGCCGGCGCGCCGGGCAAGGAGGCGCTGGGGCGCGCCGCGGAGCTGCTCGACGGGCGCGCCGCCACCTGGGCCGGGGCCTACCGCGACGCCTGCGAGGCCACCCGCGTGCAGCGCGGCCAGAGCGAGGCGGTGCTGGACCTGCGCCTGGGCTGCCTGGAGACGCGCCGCCAGGAGCTGGCCGCGCTGGTGCGCCTGCTGGAGGGCGCCGACGCGGCGCTGGCGTCCCGGGCACCGGACGCGGTGCACGCGCTGCCGGGCGTGGAGCAGTGCGCCAACGTGGTGGCCCTCTCCATGCCGTTGCCGCCGCCCTCGGACCCGGCCGTGCGCCAGCAGATCGCCAGGCTCACCGAGCGCCAGGCCGCGGTGACCGCGCAGATCGCCGCCGGCCGGTTCAAGCCCGCGCTGGACATGCTGGAGCCGCTGATCGCCGAGGCGGACAAGCTGCAGTACGCGCCGCTCCAGGCGCAGCTCTGGCTCACCCGCGGCCGGCTGCTCAACCCGCTGGGCCGGGTGGACGAGGCGATCGACAGCCTGACCCGCGCCATCACCAGCGCCGAGCGCGGCCGCGACGACCTGCAGCGCGCCCGCGCCTGCGCCCACCTGGGCTATTCGCTGGGCTACTACAAGGAGCGCTCCGACGACGCCTACCGCTGGATCGAGCTGGCGGTGGCCACCTACCAGCGCAGCCCGTCCCCGGAGGACGAGGGCGACGCGCTCAACCTCTGGATCGCCGTCCTCATCGGGGATGGAAGGATGCGAGCGGCGCTGGGGGTCCTGGAGCGGCTGGAGAAGCTGGTCGCGCTCAACCTCCCGCCGGACCACACGCTGGCCTACCGGACGAAGGTGAAGCGGGTGATGCTGCTCAACGCCCTGGAGCGCTACCCCGAAGCGGTGGCCGTGGCGCGCGAGGCGGTGGCGCTGGGCATCAAGCAGCGCGGCCCGCGGCACCCCATCGTGGCGGGCGCGCGGTTGGCCCTGGCCGAGGTGCTGATCGGCGAGGGCAAGGCCGCGGAGGCGCGCGCCGAGCTGGACGAGGCCGAGCCCATCTTCCGCGCCACCATGCCGGACAGCGTCTCGATGATGGAGCTGCAGCGCGACCGCGCGCACATCGAAGACATGGAGGGCCACACGGCCGCGGCCCTGGCCCTGGCCAGCGAGACGCTGGAGGCGATGCGGAAGCGCGACGGCGATCAGCACTCGTCGGTGGTGGACCTGATGGGCTTCATCGGGGACGCCCAGCGCCGCCTCGGCCGCACCGCGGAGGCCACGCGCACGCTGGAGGATGCGCTGTGGATCGGCTCCCGGCTCCACGACCGCGGCGCCTCCGCCGCGGTGCGCATGGCCCTGGCGAAGCTGCTGTGGGCGACCGGCCAGGACCCGGCGCGCGCCCTGGAGCTGGCGAAGGCCGCGGCCGCCGATACCGCGGAGGTCGGCGGCCAGACGCACCGGGAGGCCCAGGCGCTGGTCGCCGCCCACGCGAAGGCGGCGGCGACCGGTCCGGGCGAGCGCTGATCAGAGGAGCAGCGACTCCGGCGTGGGCGAGGTGGTGGTGAGGCTGAAGCCCGGCGCACCCGCGCCCGCCGTGCCCACGGCGACGGCACCTGCCCCGCCGTTGCCGCCGCACGCGCCGCCGCCGCCGCCGGCGAAGACGCCGGGGCCGCCGGTGCCCTGGCCCGTCGTGCCTCCCGTGCCGGCGGTGGCGGAGATCGTCCCGGTGACCGCCGGCGCCGCGCTGGAGAGGAAGTGGATGATGCCGCCACCACCGCCGCCGCCGCCGCCCTCGAAGTTGCCGAAGTTCATATCGAAGCCGCTGGAGCCGTTGCCCGCGTTGGCGCGGACGGCGCCGGCCATGGTCAGCGAGGTCTTGCCGATGATCACGATCACCCCACCCGCCCCACCGCCGCACCCGACGACCCCGACCGCGCCGGTGGCGGGGTTCACGCTGTCCCGACCGTTGGCGAAGATGCTCCCGCTGGCGGTGATGTTGACGGTGCCCTTGGCGAAGATGGCGAAGGAGCCGCCGCCCTCGCCGCCGGTGCAGGTGGCGTTGCGGGCGCCCGCGCCGCCGCCGTAGATGGGAAGCCGGACCAGGTGCACCGCGGTGAGCTTCGGGATGGCGAGGCCCGCGGTGGGCTGGGTGGCCGCCCCGAGCGCCACGCCCGGCGGCGGCCGGAACTGCCCGTTGTCGGTGGTGCCGGGCAGCACGTTGATCGTCCCGGAGATGGTCACGTTCCCGGTGGCGCGGAGGACCGTGCCGCTGGGGACCGTGAACGTGACGCCGGCGGTGACGCTGATGTCGGTGAACTGGAGGTTGGCGTTGGCCGGCGGCGTGGCGTTCCAGTCGGTGGGGTTGGTGATGTTCAACGCGCCGCCCGACCCGTCACCGTACGCGCCCAGCGTGCCGGCCGTGCCCTGAGCGCCCGCGATGCCCTGCGGCCCCTGCGCGCCGTTGCACACGTAGCGCCGGAGCGATGCGTTGACCTCCGCGGCGTCCAGCACGCCATTGCCGTTGGTGTCCACGCCGTAGTCGACGCGCGTGCCGCCGGTGGCGCAGTTGGCGCTGGGTGACTCCACGGCGGTGGCGGTGAGCGAACTCAGCCCGTTCGCGCCCGCGGTCCCGGCGGCGCCCTGTGCGCCCTGTGCGCCCTGCGAGCCCTGCGCCCCCTGGATGCCCTGCGGGCCCTGCGCGCCGTTGCACACGTAGCGCGTCAGCGCGGCGTTGACCTCGGCGATCTCCAGCACGCCGTTGCCGTTGACGTCCAGGCCGTACTCGACCTTGACGCCACCGGTGGCGCAGTTGGCGCCGGGTGACTCCACGGTGGTGGCGGACAGCGAATTCCTTCCATTGGTCCCGTTGGTGCCGTTCGTCCCCGCCGCGCCCTGCGCGCCCTGGATGCCCTGCGGGCCCTGCGCGCCGTTGCACACGTACTGCGTGAGCGACGCCGTGACCTCACCAGGGTCCAGCGTGCCGTTTCCGTCCGCGTCCACGCCGTGCTCGACCTTGACGCCTCCGGTGACGCAGTTGGCCCCCGGCGCCTCCACGGACGTGGCGGAGAGCGTGTTCTTGCCGTCCGCGCCCGGCGCGCCGGGCAGGCCCTGGGACCCCTGGTTACCCTGCGCTCCCTGCGGCCCGTTGCAGAGGTACGAGACGCGGAGCGGATCCACCTCGCCCGGGTCGAGGACGCCGTTGCCGTCCGCGTCCAGGCCGAAGTCGACGCGCACGCCGCCGGTGGCGCAGTTGGCGCCGGCCGGCTCCACCGTGTTGAGCGTCGCCGCGTTCTTCCCGCCCGCTCCCTGCGGACCCTGAGGACCGGTGAGGCCCGCCGCTCCCTCGGGGCCGACCGCTCCCGGCGCTCCGGTGTCCCCGGTATCTCCCTTCTCGCCCTTGCAAGCAGCCAGGGCGAGAGACAGCACGGCGAGCAGCGCCACGCGGCGCGGCGCCACTTCGAAGCTCCAGTTCATGGGCATCCTTTGAGGCTGAGGGTGTACCCACGGACAGAGCAACATCCATGCAACGGCGATCCCCCTGGAATGACCAGGGATTGCCCGAAGGCTCACCCGCGCCCGCGTTGATCAGCGACGCGACGCGCGTCCGCTTTCGACGCGTCGAGCGCGCGCCACTCGGGGGTCCACCGCCGCGCGGGAGGACGACGTTGAGCTCACCGAAATGGTGCACACGGAGCTCACTCAGGGCTTCGCGCCCGACCCACACGGGGGGTACGGGACCTTCGGGTGAGCTGGCGGTAGGCTCCACCGAATGCGGCATGGCTTCGGTTCAGCCTTCGTGTGTTCCATGGCGATGGTCTGGGCCGCTTGCCAGTGCGGCCCCAAGCCCTGTGCGAACGATGGGGAGTGTCCGCAGGGGGAGATCTGCGACCCATCCGGCGCCTGCGTGGTGGGGAGTCGCCCTGATGGTGGGTCGGATGGCGGCGGCGATGGTGGCTCCACCGACGGCGGTGGCTTCAGCGACGGCGGCTCCGATGGCGGCGGCTTCAGCGACGGTGGCTCCGACGGCGGTGGCTTCAGCGACGGCGGCTCCGACGGCGGCGGCTTCAGCGACGGTGGCTCCGACGGCGGCGGCTTCAGCGACGGCGGCTTCAGCGACGGTGGCTTCAGCGACGGCGGCTTCAGCGACGGTGGCTTCAGCGACGGTGGCTTCAGCGACGGTGGCTTCAGCGACGGCGGCTTCAGCGACGGCGGCTTCAGCGACGGTGGCTTCAGCGACGGTGGCTTCAGCGACGGCGGCTTCA
>DASRBA010000353.1:0-15482 GCA_035637895.1 Myxococcaceae bacterium | reverse complement strand
GGGAGCACCAGCCGTCCGCCCAGCGCCTGCCGCAGCAGCGTCCCCAAAGGGCCGTCCGAGGGCTCGCGGGTGGTGAGCACGCGGCGTCCCTCGGCGCGCAGGGCGGCGGAGAGCCGCTCCGCCTGGGTGGTGGTCCCGGCGCCGTCGATGCCCTCCAGCACCACGAACAGCCCGCGGGAGCTCATCTGGGCAACAGCATGGAGGGATCCTCCAGCTTCAGCTCGCGCCGGAGGGACTGCAGCTCGGCGAAGAGGACCACCTCGCGCAGGTGCGCGCGGTATCCCAGCCAGAAGCGGGAGAGCGCGAACAGCATCAGCAGCGACGCCACCCCCGCCACCGGCAGCGCGTACGGCGCCTCGTCGTGGACGTTCTTCCCCCACTCGAACAGCCCGGCCAGCCCGTAGATCATCAGCGAGAAGATGGTGGCCACCGAACCGCGCGCCAGGTGCGTGATGCTCAGTCGGGTGGCGATCTGCGCCTGGAGGCGATCCAGCTCGCGCCGGCGTTCGTCGTTCACGGGGCGCGGAATCTACGGGCGCGGCAGGCGCGCGTCCAGCGCGGCCCGCACCTCCTCCACCTTCGCCGGCAGCTCCAGCGGCGGGTTGGGCGACGCGCTCTGCACCTCCGCCAGCGTCCCCCGGTGGTAGCCGACCTTGAAGTCCGGGAACTTCAGCCCGTGGGCGGTGGAGATCACCGCCACCCGGCTCCCCTTGGCGATCGTCCCCGCCGCGGCCAGCTTCTCCAGCGCGGCCAGCGCCACGCCGGTGTGGGGACAGGCGAAGGCGCCCTCCCGGTCCACGCGCGCGGCCGCGTTGGCCAACTCCGATTCGGAGGCCTGCTCCACCACGCCGTCGAACGCCTTCAGCACCCGCACCGCGCGGTGGACGGAGACCGGATCGCCGATCTGGATGGCGGAGGCCAGGGTGCGCTCCGCCTTCACCGGCTGCAGGTCCGCGAAGCCCCGCTGGAACGCGCGATACAGGGGGTTGGCCTTCTGCGCCTGCGCCACCGCGATGCGCGGCCGGCGGGAGATCAGCCCGGTGGCCAGCAGCAGCTCGAAGCCGCGGCCCAGCGCGCTGGCGTTGCCCAGGTTGCCGCCGGGGATCACCACCCAGTCCGGGACCTCCCAGCCCAGCTGCTCGCACAGCTCCACCGCGACGATCTTCTGCCCCTCGATGCGCAGCGAGTTCATCGAGTTCGCCAGGTAGAGCGACCCATCCCTGGTGACCTCCTGGACGATCCGCATGCACCCGTCGAAGTCGGTGTCCAGCGAGAGCACCAGCGCGCCGCTGGCGATGGGCTGCACCAGCTGCGAGAGCGACACCTTGTCCCGCGGGAGGAACACCACGGACGGGATGCCGGCCGCGGCGCAGTAGGCTGCCAGCGCGGCGGAGGTGTCGCCGGTGGAGGCGCAGGC
The DNA here is from genome assembly GCA_035637895.1 of Myxococcaceae bacterium. Taxonomy (GTDB): domain Bacteria; phylum Myxococcota; class Myxococcia; order Myxococcales; family Myxococcaceae; genus DASRBA01. The sequence goes on along the minus strand of DASRBA010000353.1, from coordinate 14,065 downwards.
CACCGCGCGGATCCGCTGCCCGCGCGACCGCATGTGCTTCACCGCCGACACCAGCACCGTCATCCCCAGGTCCTTGAAGCTGCCGGTGGCGGACACCCCGCACTGCTTGAGGTCCACCTGCGCCAGCCCCAGCGCCGCCGCCATCCCCGGCAGCGGGAGCAGCGGGTTGTTGCCCTCCGCCAGCGACACGATGTCCGCGTCCGGCAGCTCCGGGAGCACCCACTCCTTCTTGCCCCAGATGCCGGAGGCGGCCGGCAGCCGCGCGGATGCCCGGCGCTCCGCGAAGCGCCGCCTCCACGCCTCCGCCGGCGTGGCCTTCAGCGCCTCCACGTCGTGCGCGACCTCCAGGAGCCCGCCGCACGACGGGCAGCGGTAGACGACCTCGGTCCAGGGCGCCCGGAAATCGCAGCCCTGCGCGCAGCGAAGCTCGGCCCGGAGCGCGGCGCTCATACCTCTGACGGCACCGGCACCATCTCGCCGCAGTTGCTGCAGCGCTCGCCGGGGTGGGCGGGGCTGCCGCACTTGCACCGCACCCGGAGGTCGTCCGGAACGGCGGCAGCGGCGGCGTCCTGCGGGGGCGCGGCGGTCTCGAAGCGCGGCAACCGCATGCCGCAGTTGTCGCAGAGCATCCCCTCCACCTGCTCGTGACCGCAGTAGCGGCACTGCACCGCGCCCCACGGCATCTCGGTGCGCACGCCGTCGTCCTCCGCGCGGCCCATGTCCAGGTCCGGTATCCGCGGCGCGTCCACGTCCCCCACGCCCATCCGGGTGCGCTCCATCTCCGGGAAGGCCTGCGGCGGCAGGTCCGGGCCGCGGTTGAGCTGCGTCTGCTCCAGATCGGCCATGCGCTGGGCGGGGACCTCCACCTGGCCGCCCTGGTACGGCGTCAGCTCCAACTCCGCCATGCGGGGCACGTCCAGACCGGCGGGGGCCGCGCGGCCGCCGAAGCGCTTGCCGCACTGCTCGCACTCGTCGCCGCCAGCCTGGGTGTGCTCGCAAACCGGGCAGGTGATCATCGCGGCGTCGAAGGCTAGCAGAGGCGCGGGGTTTCGCGGGTCAGGGGGACGAAGCGGACGGAGAGCAGCCGCTCCACCGCGCCGCCGTCCGCCGTGCGCCGGACCAGCACCAGCTGCTGCAGCTCCTCCCGCTCGCCTACCGGGGCCAGCAGCCGCCCGCCCACCCGGACCTGCGCCAGGAGGTCCTGCGGGACGTGTTTGGGCGCGGCGGTGAGGACGATCGCGTCGAACGGCGCCGCCTCGGGCCAGCCGTGCGCCCCATCCCCATGCTTGAGGTTGATCCGCTCCAGGCCCAGCTGCTGGAGGCGCTCGCGGGCCTGCGCCGCCAGCTCGGGGACGATCTCGACCGAGTAGACGTCCGCGCCCATCTTCGCCAGCACCGCGGCCTGGTACCCGGAGCCGGTGCCGATCTCCAGGATGCGCTCGCCCGGCTGGACGTCCAGCGCCTGGCTCATGAACCCCACGATGTACGGCTGGCTGATGGTCTGGCCGTGGCCGATGGGGAGCGGCTGGTCCGAGGTGGCGTTCCCGCGCTCCGTCGCCGGCACGAACCGGCTGCGGTCGAGCGAGGCGATGGCCTCCAGCACCCGCCGGTCGGAGATGCCTCGCCGGGACAGCTCCCGGGCCAGGTCCGCGTCGCCCATACCCCTAGCGTAAGGCGGCGGCGGGCCGGGCGCTCGCGAGCGCAGACATTGCCGACGCGGCGCTTGTGCGGCGCGCCTGGCTTTGGCCTCATGCGCCCGCCCGCGATGCCCACGCCACCCGAAGACCCCTCCGCCCTGATCGCGCGATTGCAGCGCGCCACCGACGCGCTCGGCCCTCCGGCCCCACCCACTCCGCCCGCGCCGCTGGTTCCTCCTGGCGCTCCGGCCGCGTTGAGGGGCGCGGCCAGCGGTGGGATGGGGCTCGCCGTCGCGTTCGTGGCGATCGCCATCGCCACCGGGCGGTACGGGTTGATCGTCCCCGCCATCATCATCGGCGTCGCCGCCGGGCTCCTGCGCCTCCTCCGCGCGACCCGCGAGGTGGCGACGGACCCCACCCGGGCCGAAGTCGGGATGGGCGCCGAGATCGGCGAGGGCGCGCGGCTGGAGCCGGGCTCGCGGGTCGGCGCGGGCGCCACGGTGGGCAAGGGCGCCCACCTGGAACCGGGGGCGGTGGTGGGGATGGGCGCCGGCGTGGGCGACGGCGTGGTGCTCAAGCGGGACGCGCGCGTGGGGGCCGGGGCGTCGGTGGGGGCCGAGGTGGTGCTGGAGGAGGGCGCGGTGGTCGCGTCCGGCTCGAGCGTGGGCCGCGGGGCCACCGTGGGCCCGGGCGCGCGGGTGAACGCCGGCGCCTCCGTGGGCAAGGGCGCCTACGTGCCCGCCGGGATGGTGGTGCGCACGGGCTCCACCTGGAACAACACCGACCGTGGCACCGCGGCACCGCCGCCGCCGCCGAAGGCGTCCCCGGTTCCGCTCCCGGCCGCCGACCCGAGGGCAGCGCGCATCGACGCCGGCTGCGCCAAGCTGGAGGCGGAGATCCAGCAGGCGCCCCCCCAGTCGCGCGAGTACCTGGGCGCGTCGCTCTCCACCGTCCGCGCGCTGAGGGAGACCTGCCACGGCCTGCTCCGGCGCGAGCAGGTGCTCCGCGCGGAGACCTCCGCGGAGGCGGTGGCGGAGCTGGAGGAGGAGCGGGCGGCGATCCAGAAGCGGCTGGAGTCGGTCACCGACGAGCACGTGCGGCGGTCGCTCGCCAGCGCGGTGGCGGCCATCGACGAGCAGAAGCGCCAGCGCGAGCTGATGGCGCGGACGGCGGACCGGCTGGACGCGGAGCTGACCCGGCTCCTGTGGACGATGGACGGGATGGGCGCGCAGCTGGTGCGGCTGCGCACCGCGGGCGCCGAGGTCGGCGCCGCCGGGGACATGGAGGCGGCCCGCGGAGTGAAGAGGCTCCAGGACGAGATCGGCGCCATCGCCGACGCGCTGGAGGAGATCGCCGCCGCGCAGCGGGCCGAGATCATCCCCGTCGCCGACGCCGGCGGGGACGGATCCGCCGAGGCGCCGGCCCGGCGGCGCGAGCGGGGCTGACGCCTAGATCGACAGTCCGACCTTCGTCCGCAGCCGGAAGTAGTCATCCGACAGCGCGAAGCTGAGGAGGCTGCGCAGGTCCTCCTTGGAGCGGAGCGCCTGCAGCACCAGGTCCGTGCTCTCCACGCGGGAGAAGTTGGCGTCCTCGCGGAGCACCACCCCCAGGCCCACCGACGGGTCGCCGCACATCAAGAGGCCGGCGCGGTCCGCGGACTGCCGGATCCCGAGGAGGATCTCCTCCACGTCCAGCCGGCTGGCGCCCGCCAGCGCCCCGGCCGGGCCCTCCAGCTGCTTGAGCGACTTGCGCGAGTACGCCTTGCGCAGCGTCTTCACCAGCTCCTCGTTCTTCCGCCCCAGCCCGTTGAAGTTGGGCGAGTGGATCCGCACCGAGGCGCCCAGCACGTCCGCCAGCTCGGAGATGGTGAGCTTCCCCACCACCGCCGTCTTGTTCACCAGCCCCAGCACCGCCCGGCCGATGATGAACTTCTGCTCGCGGGCGTTGAACCGCCGCACCACGTCCTGGGCCACGCACACCGACAGAGGCTCGGTGGTCTCCAGGGTGATCAGCCCGCGGCGCGACTGGTACACCTCCAGCTCCTCCACCCCGAACACCTGCGCCACCGACCGGATCGCCTTGAACACCGCGTGGTCCGGCTTCAGCCGGTCCGCCTTGCGGTCGATGCCCAGCGCCTCGAAGTTGGGCGGGTAGAGCTTGCCCAGCTGGTCGCCCATCGCGCGCAGCACCTCCACCACCGCGTTGCGCGCCAGCGGATGCATCAGCTGGTCCAGGTCCGGCGGCTGGATGCGCTCCTGCCGCTCCGACGGCAGCCGGTTGCGCGCCTCGTTGTAGAACGCGCCCTCCACCTCGTTGGAGGCGCGCAGGAAGGTGAGCACCCCCGCCGCGCAGAAGGCCTTGTCGTGCTGGCGCAGGCCGTCCCAGAGGCGGAAGAGCGCGTGCAGGCTGTCCACCCGGGTCGGGTCCAGCCGCAGCACGTGCCGGTGCTCCTCGATGGCCATGGGGCCCGCCGCCGCGTCCCGCATGAACAGGTCCGCCAGCGAGATGTGCGCCTGGACGTTCTGCGGGTCCTGCTCCGCCACGTGCCGGTAGAGGCTGATCGCCTTCTGCGGGTTGTCGAGCGAGCGGGCGTAGAGGTCCGCCACCTTCACGCGCAGGGTGTTGGCGCGCTGGGGCTGGCCGGTCGAGTGCGCCTGGTTGGCCTGCCCCTCCAGCATCTGCACCAGCTCCGGCAGGTTGCCGGTGCGCTCGTAGAGGGTGACCAGCCGCTCGATGATCGCCGAGTCCCCCGGCGCCAGGTCCAGCGCGCGCCGGTAGAGCTGGGAGGCCTGGGTGGCGTCCGCGAAGCCCTCGTCCATGATCCGCGCCAGCCGGAGCATGTGCTGCGCCAGCACCTGCGAGTCCCGCTCCAGCTCGATCAGCCGCTTCAGGCAGTCCGCCGCCCCGGTCCAGTTGCGGCTCTGGGTGTGGATGGCCGCCAGCCGGTCGATCGCCTCGGTGGCGTTGGGGTCGCCGGAGATGCAGGTCTGGAAGTGGGCCGCGGCGCGGCTGGGGTCGCCCAGCTGGTCCTGGTAGATGCTGCCCAGCTTGAGGTGGATGGCGGAGAGCACCCGCGCGTCGCCGCCCTGCTGCACGCGCGAGGCGTACGCCTGCGCCGCCTCCGCGTACTGCCCGGACTCCAGGCACAGCCGGCCCTTGAGCTCCAGGGCGTCCGGGTTGGACGGCTGCGCCGCCAGGGACCGCTCCAGCGCCATCATCGCCCGCGCCCGGTCCTCCGACCTGTCCAGCCAGGTGCGCGCCGCGGAGAGGAACTCGGCGGCGGCGGCCGGGAGGTCGCGCTGGGCCAGCTTGGCCTCCGCGCGCTTCTCGTGCAGCAACGCCAGGTCCTCGCCGGTGCCGCGCTTGGCCAGAAGCTCCTCCAGCCCGCGGTTGGCGGCCGGGTCCAGCGGGTCGCGCTCCAGCGCCTTGCGGTAGTTGGCGATGGCGCCGTCCACGTCCTCCAGCCGCTCGCACAGCTTACCGGCGGCGACGAACGCCTCCAGCGCGCCGCGCACGTCGCGGCTGGCCTTGCCCTCCATCTCCAGCGCCTGCCGCGCGGACTGGAAGTCGCCCAGCTTGAGGTGCACCCGCCGGGCGCCCTGGAGGGCCGGCACCAGGTTGGGGGAGAGGTCCACCGCCAGCTTGTAGAACTGGACGGACTTCTCCAGGTCGAACGAGCGGTTCTCGGCGATCTCCGCCACCCGCAGCGCCAGCTCCACCTTCTCCAGCGGGTCGGCGATCTGCGCCAGCCGGCGCTCGTACAGCTCGCCCAGGCCCTCGTGGTCGCCGTGGCGGCGCAGCGCCGCCTCCAGCGCCAGGCCCAGCCGCACGTCGGACGGGTCCGCCGCGCTGGCGCGCTTGAGCAGCTCCAGCAGCTCGCCGTCGCCGGTGGCCTCCATGTCCGTCGCCGCCGAGAGCCGGAGCGCGGTCCGCAGCCGGGCGTCGTTCACCCGGGCGGCCAGCTTGGTGCGCACCTCGGCGCGTCGCAGCCGGTCGGACGCGCGCACCCGCTCCAGCGTCTTGAGGGCGATCACGTTGCCCGGGTCCGCGGAGAGCACGCCTTCGCAGGCCGCCGCCGCGCGGGTGGGGTCGTTCAGCCGCTCCAGGTAGATGCGGGAGAGCTTGAGGAAGGCGGCCACCTTCGCCGAAGGGGTGGTGGCGGTCTGGGCTTCCCGATCCAGCACCGCGATCAGCTCCTTGACGTCGTTGCGGCTGGTGTAGAGCCGCTCCAGCGCGCGGATGGCGGTGGCGTGGCCGGGCACCAGGCGGAGCACCTCCTGGTAGCCGTCGATCGCCATGTCCACCCGGTTGAGCTGGTCCTCCCAGATCGCCGCCGCCTGGAAGAGGGCGTTGGCGCGCTCGTTGGGGTCGGTGCGGTTGGCGGCCTCCGCGCGCAGCACCTCGATCAGGCTCTCCCACGCCTGCTGGCCGCGGTAGATGCGCGCCAGCGCGCGCAGCGCCGGGAAGTACGAGGGCGCCAGGGTGAGCACCTCCTGGTAGGAGGCGATGGCCTCGTCGTCGCGCTTGAGGCGGTTCTCGTACAGCTCGCCGATCTTGAAGATCAGCGAGGCGGCCTGGTCGGTGGAGGAGGAGATCTCCGACTCCGCCCGGTACATCTTGATCAGCTCCGCCCAGCGGCCGTCCGACGCGTACAGCCGCCCCAGCGCCTTGAGCGCGGGCAGGTAGGCGGGGGAGAGCGACAGCAGCCGCTCGTAGGCGGCGATCGCGCCGGCCTTGTCCTTGAGGTGCTCCTCCAGGATCTCCGCGTTCCGGTGGTGCAGCGACAGCACCTGCTTGGTGTCGCCCACGAGCGACGACTCGTGCTCGTTGTGGGCGATCAGCTCGCGCCACTTCCCGGCGCGCTCGTACAGCCGCGTCAGGTTGCGGATGGTGGGCATGTGGTCCGGCGCCAGCTCCAGCACCCGCCGCATGGTCTCGATGGCGTGGTCCAGGTCGTGCAGCCGGTCCTCGTAGATGCCGGCGATCTTGTTCAGCGTGGAGATGACCTGCTCGCGGTCGGTCGTCTGCAGCAGGTCCTGCTCGTACATCTGCACCAGCTCGGCGAAGCGGTCGCCCCGCTCGAAGAGGCGGGTGAGCGCCTTCTGCGCCGGGAGGTAGCCCGGCTGCAGCTGGAGGCACTGGTTGTAGCGGAGGATGGCGTCCTCCTCCCGCTCCAGCCGCTCCTCCAGCACCTCGGCCGCCTTGTACATCTTGCCCGCCTTCTGCTTCGGGTCCTCGGCGGCGGCGATCTCCAGGTCGTAGACGGCCATGAGGCCGTCCCAGTTCTGGTTGCGCGCGTAGAGCTTGCCCAGGCCCGCCAGCGCCGAGCCGTGGCCCGGCACCCGGCCCAGGATGGCGCGGTAGCGGGAGATGGCGTCCTCGTCCCGCTTCAGCGCCTCCTCGTAGAGCGCGGCCAGGCGGAGGTTGATCGACACCAGGTCCGCCTCGTCGTTGATGGCGCCGACCCAGGCCAGGAGCACGTCCGCCAGGTCTTCGAAGCGGCCCTGCTCCTCGTAGATGCGGGCCAGCTCCGACAGCACCAGCGGGTCGAGGGAGGCCCGCTTGGCGGCCAGCAGCGCGGCGAGCGCATCCTCCCGCCGGTCGAGCTTCTGGTAGACCTTGCTGATCTGCAGGTACGTGGGCGCCGACTGCGCGCCCAGCAGCTCCGCCTCCGCGGCCAGCGCCTGGAGCAGCTCCTCGGTGTTGCCCTCGCGGTCCGCCACCCGCTTCATCGCCGACAGCAGCAGCAGGTCCTTGCGGTCCAGGGCGAAGGCGTCGCGGAAGGCGGCGGCGGCCTCGGCCGGGCGCTGCAGCCGCTCCTCGAGGATGAAGCCGGCGCCGGTGAGGTAGTGCGCCTTGAGCGCCGCGTCCTCCAGGTTGTCCGCCAGCAGCCTATGCACCTCCACCAGCGACGCGTAGTCGCTCTTGCCGGCGAACACGCCCTCCAGCTGGATGAGCAGCGACAGGTCCTGCGGCTTGAGCTGGAGGCACTCCGCGTATGCCTTGGCGGCGTCCTCCTCGCGGGAGAGCCGGTCCTCCAGCACCTGGGCCTTCTCCAGCAGCAGCGCCGACCGCTGGCGCTGGTCCTCCGAAGCGGCCAGCTCCGCGTCCAGCAGCTGGATCACCATCTGCCAGTTGCCCACGTCGGCGAAGAGGCGGCGCGCGGCGCGGATGTTGGCCAGGAAACGCGGCGCCAGCCGGTACGCGTTCTGGAAGGCCACCGCGGCGTTGCGCGGGTTCCGCAGCGGGTCCTCCCAGAGGAGGCCGATCTCGTGGAAGAGCAGCGCGCTGGCGGGGTCGTTCCCCACCGCCTTCGCCTCGCGCTCCAGCACGGCGATCCGGTTGCGGGCCTCCTCCTCCGAGGACGCGGCGGGCGGCATGGCCTGCAAGTTGGCGGAGAGTGTCTCCACGATGACGGAGGGGCTGGGGCGGTCCGCGGCCGACGGGTGCGAGATCTCGGTGACGTTCGCCGCGGGGGTCGCGGCCGACGGCAACGGGGTGGGGACGGGACGCTGCAGGTCGTTCCGCTCGCTCATGGTTGCGCTCTGGTCCGGGGGCGGGGGGGCAGGCCTTGGGGTGTACCACGCGGCTTTCCACCTCCCCAAGCTTCGCTTTGGGGGTCGCTCGCCCGGCTAGAGAGCGCGGCGGACGGCCGTGAGCAGCTCCCCGGAGTCGATGAGGGCGCTGACGGCCTCCACGTCCCGGTGGAGCTCGCGGTCCCGGTCCAGGGTCGGTACGCGTTCGCGGATGCAGAGGTAGGCGGCCTCCGCGCCTCGCCCCGGCTTCACCGGCCGCCGGAGATCCAGGGCCTGCGCGGCCACCAGCAGCTCGATGGCGAGGCAGCTCCGGACGTGCTCCGCCACCTGCCGCGCCTTCAGCGCCGCGGTCATCCCCATCGAGACGTGGTCCTCGCGGCCCGCGGAGGAGGGGATGGAGTCCACCGATGCGGGGTGCGACAGGATGCGCGATTCGGCCACCAGGGCGGCGGAGGTCACCTGGGCGATCATGAACCCGGAGTTCAGGCCGGAGTTCTTCGCCAGGAAGGGGGGAAGGCCGGAGAGGGAGGGGTTGACCAGCTGCTCCACCCGGCGCTCGGAGATGGAGGCCAGCTGGGTGAGGGCGATGGCCACCACGTCCAGCGCCAGCGACACGGGCTGCCCGTGGAAGTTGCCGCCGGAGACGATGCGTTCGGTGCCCACGAAGACGAGCGGGTTGTCGGTGGCGCTGTTCGCCTCCACCTCCAGCACCCGCCGCGCGTAGGCCAGCCCGTCCCGCGCGGAGCCGTGGACCTGCGGCATGCAGCGCAGCGAGTAGGGGTCCTGCACCTTGTCGCAGTTCACCTGGTGCGTCTCCACCAGCTCGCTGCCGGCGAGCAGCCGCCGCAGGTGCTCCGCCGAGGCGCGCTGGCCGGGGTGCGGGCGCGCGTCGTGGATCTCCGCCAGGAAGGGCTTGTGGCTCCCCAGCAGGCCCTCCAGCGTCATCGACCCGGCGACGTCCGCCACCTGCATCAGGACCTCGCCGCGCAGCAGCGCCAGCGTGCCCACCGCGCACATCGCCTGGGTGCCGTTGACCAGCGCCAGGCCCTCCTTCGCCTCCAGCACCGAGGGCTCCAGGCCGGCCTTCCGCAGCGCCTGGGCGCCGGGCATCCGCTGGCCCTCGAAGAAGGCCTCGCCCTCGCCGATCAGCACCAGCGCCAGGTGGGCGAGCGGGGCGAGGTCGCCGGACGCGCCCACGCTGCCGCGATCCGGGACGACCGGGGTGACGCCCCGGTTGAGCATCTCGATCGCCAGGTTCAGCGTCTGGGCGCGGATGCCGGAGAAGCCCTTGGCGAGCACGTTGCAGCGCAGGAGGAGCAGCGCGCGCGCCTCGTCGACCGGGAGCGGCCGGCCCACCCCCACCGAGTGGGAGAGGATCAGGTTGCGCTGCAATTCGCGCAGGTCCTTCTTGGCGATGCGCACCTCGGCCAGGGTGCCGAAGCCGGTGTTGATGCCGTAGGCCGGCGCGTCGCCCTCGGCCACCTGGTCCACCAGCCGGCGCGACGCGTCGACGCGGCGGGCGGCCTCCGGGGAGAGCTCCACCCGTGCCTCGCCGCGCGCCACCTGGAGGATCTCCTCCAGCTTCAGCGTGTCTCCGTCGATCAGCACGCGGGTCTGCGCGGTGGGCACCATGGGCGGCGCGTATAGCATGGGCCGCGGGGCCGCTTGATCGAGGTGGGGCGCGGGCTCGCGCGGTGGCCGTCACCATGGAGTACGGTGCCGCCCGTGCTGGCGCGCGCCGCGGTGGTGGTGGCGATCGCCGCGGCCTTCGCCGCCCTCTCCGCGGCGAGCTGGAGGGCCGTGGCGGGGCGGGTGCGCGCGGCGCCGCCGAGGCTCCCCTGGTTGGCCCCCTCCGGCCAGGTGGAGGCGTTCGACGCCGGGGCCCCGCCTCCGCCCTCGGTGTCGTCCCCCTTCGAGTGGGCCACCGCCCCGGACGCGCCGCCGCCGCCCGCGCCCGTGGTCTCGCCGCCCCCCTGGGCGCCGCTCGACTGGCCCATGGACCCGCCGGTGAAGATCGCCGGGCTGACGTACCCCACCATCCAGGCGGCGGTAGCGGCGGCGGAGGACGGCGGCACCATCCTCCTCCCGCGCGGCATCTACAGCCGGCCGGTGGTGATCAAGAACCGGCGCGACCTGGTGCTGCAGGGCGATCCGGGGCCGGCGCTGGTGCTGGTGGCCTCCAGCCGCGGGGCGGCGGTGACGGTGGAGGACTCGGAGCGCGTCACCCTGCGCGACATCATCGCCCGGCACGACGCGCCGCCCGGCACCTGCCCGGCCGCGGTGGCGATGCGGGTGGCGCGCTCGTCGAACGTGGCGCTGTCCCGCGTGTTCCTGGGCGGGTGCGCGCGCGCGTCGCTCTCGGCGGAGTCGGTGACCGGGCTGACGGTGGCGGACTCCGTCCTCGAGGACGCGGCGGAGTTGGCCCTGCAGAGCGAGCAGCTGCGTGGGGACGTGGTGGTCGCCCGGAGCGCGCTCTCCTCGCGCGGGGCCGCCGCCCGCCTCTCCGGCAACGGGCGCCTGCTGCTGGACGCCACCCGGTTCGCGCCCGCGCCCGGCCGCGACGCGCTGGTGATGGCGGGCCGCTTCGAGGGCGCCATCCACGGCAACGTGCTGCTGGGTCCGGTGCAGATGGCGGGAGGCGCGCCGGACTCCATCAAGGGCGAGAACGTGGTGCTGGAGGTGGAGGCCGGGCACCCGGTGCTGGGGCCGGAGGTGCAGGGCGCGGACCTGTCCTGGAGGCCGCCGGTGGACTTCGCCGCCGCCGGGCTGGACGCTTTCTCTCCCGAGGTGCAGAAGCTGAAGCCGGCCGCGGACGCCTCGCTGGTGGGGCGGTCGCTGCTGCTGTGCGGCCGCGGCCGGGCGCGCGCCTTCCGCAACCTTCCGGGTGGACCGCCCATGGACCTGCTGCTGCCGGCCTGCGAGTCCATCGCCCCCACCGCGCGCGACGACGGGGTGCTGCTCCACCAGGTGCTGGAGGAGCGCGAGGGGTGGATCAAGGTCCGCTACGACGTGCGCGGCGAGGGCCGGCGCGGCACCGCCTGGCTGGAGTACGACGCGGACCTGTCCACCGCGTGCACCGTGGACGTGGCCGGCTTGACGGTGCTCACCGGGCTGTTCCACCCGCAGGTGAAGGGCGTGAAGGACGGCAAGCTGTTGATGGAGGGGCAGCGGACCGCGTGCGGGACCGGCGCCGCCCAGGACGAGGTCCCGCTCACGCCCGCGGTCACCTCGCGCTGGCAGTCCGCCGAGGTGAAGTGCGCCCACCGCTCGCCCGCTTGCGAGGGGTGAGGGCGTGCGATAGGAGCGCCCCCCACCTTGGCACTGATCGTCCAGAAGTACGGCGGCACGTCGGTCGGCGACATCGAACGGATCAAGAACGTCGCCCGGCGCTGCATCGCCGCGCAGAAGCAGGGCCACGACGTGGTGGTGGTGGTGTCCGCCATGTCGGGCGAGACCAACCGCCTGCTCAAGCTGGTGTCGCAGATCACCGAGCGCCCCGACGAGCGCGAGCAGGACGTGGTGGTCGCCACCGGCGAGCAGGTCTCCATTGGCCTGGTGGCGATGGCCATCCAGTCCATGAAGGGCAAGGCGGTCTCCTTCATGGGCCACCAGGTGCAGATCGTCACCGACAGCACCTTCTCCAAGGCGCGCATCAAGAGCATCGACGCGGAGCGGATCCGCGAGGCGCTGAAGAAGAAGCAGATCGCGGTGATCGCCGGGTTCCAGGGCGTGGACGAGGCGGGGAACGTCACCACGCTGGGGCGCGGCGGGTCGGACACCACCGCGGTGGCGGTGGCGGCGGCGCTGAAGGCGGACGCCTGCGAGATCTTCACCGACGTGGACGGCGTCTACACCTGCGACCCCAACGTGGTGCCGCCCGCGCGGAAGCTGGAGAAGATCTCGTACGAGGAAATGCTGGAGCTGGCGAGCCTGGGCGCGAAGGTGCTGCAGATCCGCTCGGTGGAGTTCGCCATGAAGTACAAGGTGCCGCTCTGGGTGAAGTCGTCGTTCAGCGACGACCCCGGGACGCTGGTCTGCGAGGAGGATCCTTCGATGGAAGACGTGGTCGTCTCGGGCATCGCCTACGACAAGAACGAGGCGAAGATCGCCATCCGCGGCGTGCCCGACATCCCCGGGGTGGCGGCGAAGATCTTCGGCGCGCTGGACGCCAAGGCCATCGTGGTGGACCTGATCGTCCAGAACGTGTCGCTCAACGGGAAGACCGACCTCACCTTCACCGTGGGCAAGGCGGACTTCGTCAAGGCGCGCGACGCGGTGAAGAAGCTGGTGAAGCAGATCAAGGCGGAGGGCTTCGACTTCGACGACCAGATCGCCAAGATCTCCATCGTCGGGGTGGGGATGCGGAACCACTCCGGCGTGGCGGCGAAGATGTTCCAGGTGCTCTCGAAGGAGGGGATCAACATCCAGATGATCTCCACCTCCGAGATCAAGGTGTCGTGCGTGATCCACGCCAACTACACCGAGCTGGCGGCGCGCGCGCTGCACACGGCGTTCGGGCTGGATCGCAAGCCCGAGGCCGCCGCCGCCTCCTAGCCATGCGGGAGGGCGGCTGGACGCGGCCTCTGGCCGGGCTCGTGCTGTTGCTGGCGGCGATGGGGGCGCTCGCCCGGTGGCGCTGGCCGTCCCAGGACCCGGCGCTGCCCTGCGCCCCGTCCGAGGTCCACTGGATGGACGCCGGCGGCAGGCTGGTGGCGACGTGCGCGCCCGAGCGGGCGGAGACGTCCGGCGCGCCGGAGGTGCCGCCCCCGGCGGGGCAGGCGCTGGTGGTGGGCCGGCGCCTGGACCTCAACCGGGCGACCGCCGCGGAGCTCACCGCCCTTCCGGGCGTGGGCCCGGCACTGGCCCAGGCGCTGGTCCGCGATCGCGAACGCCTCGGCGGGTTCCGGAGCTGGGAGGAGGTCGACGCGGTCCCCGGAGTAGGGCCGGCCAAGCTGGAGGTGCTCCGCGCCTCGTGCGACCTCCAGCCGTCCGATCGCTGAGGGTGTGATAGACAGTAGGGGTGCAGATCTCCTGCGAGCGTTGCGGGACGACCTACGCGCTGGATGAGCGCCTGATCCCGTCGGGAGGTGCCCCGGTCCAGTGCACCCGCTGCGGGCACGTGTTCACCGCGTACCCGCCCGGCGCCGCCGCTGCGGCCTCCGCGCCCGCGCCCGCGCCGGCCGCTCGACCACCCGAGGCCAACCGGACCCAGATGTTCGGATCGGCTCCGGCGCCCCCGGCCGCGCGCCCCAATTCGTCGCCGCCGACCGCCCCCGCGCCGGACCGCCCGTCGACGCAGATGTTCGGGGCCTCCGCGCCGACCGCGCCCGCTCCTGCGCCCAAGAACCATACGCAGATGTTCGGCCTCTCCAAGGCGTCGGACACCCTCCCGGGGGAGCCGTGGGGAGGTCTGAAGCCGCGGGTCCCGCCGGACGGCGCCCAGCAGATCCAGGGCGCGGGCGGCGCGAAGTCGACGCAGATGTTCGGGGCCGTCGCCGCCGCCGCCGCGCCCGCGCCGTCTCCGTTCGCGCCGGCGCCGTCCCCGGCCCAGGCGCCCAGCGGACCGAAGCCGTCCCCGGCGGCTTCGGAGCCGGTGACGCGCGAGCCCACGCAGATGTTCGGCACCGTGGCCGCGCCGTCCCAGTCCGGGCCGAGGGCGCAGATCTCCGGGGGCGGGTCGGTGCCGCCCGCGCCCGCGCAGGCGCCCGCCACCCCGCAGAAGGCGACGCAGATGTTCGGGGCCGGGTCCGCGCCGCCCGCGGCCTCGCCGTCCCAGTCCGGGCCCAGGACACAGATGTTCGGAGGTGGATCGGTGCCGCCCGCGGCCGCGCCGTCCCAGTCCGGACCGAGGGCGCAGATGTCCGGGGGCGGGTCGGTGCCGCCCGCGCCGAC
>DASRBA010000352.1:0-7051 GCA_035637895.1 Myxococcaceae bacterium | reverse complement strand
AGTGGCTCTCCAGCTCCGGGTAGAGGTAGTGGAGCAGCTCGCACGAATCGAGCACCGGCGCGCCGATCTCCTGCAGCAGCCCGCCCAGGAAGCTCTGCTCGAACGTGGCGTTGTGCGCCACCACCGTCCACCCCTCCAGCGCGCGCCGCAGCTCCGGGGCGTAGGCGGTGAACGGTTCGCGGCCGCGCAGGTCCTCGTCCACCAGCCCGGTGATGCGGCGGATGGTGAGCGGCAGCGGCGCCCGGGCCCCGAACAGCCGCTCCCGCCGCTCCACCACCTGGCCCTGCTCCACGAAGAGGGCTCCCAGCTCGATGACCTCGTCCACGTCCGGGTCCAGCCCGGTGGTCTCCAGGTCCACGAAGACGTGGTGGGTGAACAGGGCCTGCATCCGCCGGCCACCGTACCCGCCAGGTCCGACACCTCCGCCCCCTCGGCCGTCACCCTCCGGTCACGGAAGGGGCCCCTTCGCCCCTCCCGCCGGCCACCGAGTCCGAGGCCACCTTCGGCCTGTGGACGCTGGTGGCGGGCGACCTCTGGGTCGGCTCCGGGACCACCGTCGAGCACCGCCATCCCTGATATAGGCACGGGCCCATGAGCACTCCTGGAACCTCGTCGACGCGGGCGGCGGTCCTCGGCGCCCTCGCCGGCCTGGTGGCGGGCGGGATGATCCTCGCGGCGCTCGACGTCGCCTACCTGCGCTACGCGGTCGTGCGGGCGCGGCGCGGGTGGAACCTGGTCCCCGTCGTCGTGGCGGCCGTGGACATCCCGGAGGGGACCGTGGTGACGCTCGACATGGTCTCCCAGCGCCAGGTGCCGGAGCAGTTCGTCACCTCCTCGGTGGTGCGTCCGGAGAGCGCCTCGCACATCGTGAACCAGAAGATCCTGGTGCCGGTCCAGGCCGGGGACCCGCTGCTGTGGACCCAGTTCGAGACGCTGGCGCAGCCGAAGGTGCTCGTCGCCGCCGTGGACATCCCGGCCAGGGCCGTCATCGCGGAGGGCCAGGTGGCCGAACGCCCGATGCCCAAGGACCTCCTCACCGAGTCGTACGTGCTGACCAAGGACCGGCCCCAGGTGATCGGGCGGACCGTGGCGGCGCCGTTCCGCCGGGGCGACCCGATCCTCTGGACCCACTTCCAGGCGCCGGGCTCCAGCGGGCTGGGCGGGCGCTGAGCTTGCGGTCCGGCGGGCGGCGTGGTTAACGCGGCGCCATGGCTGACGCGGTGAAGGTGTACCAGACGCGCGAGGAGATGCCGGACCGGTTCCGGGAGACCCTGGAGCAGATGATGAAGAGCCAGGCGTACCGCGAGCTCGCCGCGGCGCGCATGTTCGGCCACGGGCTGCAGTACGTGGCGGAGCAGAAGTGGCTCAAGTTCATGGTCTGGCACATCGGCGAGGAGACGGAGCACTACCTGGCCGTCGCGCGGATGTACGAGAAGTTCACCGGCGAGTCGGTGCAGGACTGGGTGAACCAGCGCCTGGCGGAGAAGCCGGTCCCGTTCTCCGGCTCCTGGTTCGAGCTGGCCATGGCGCAGTTCCTCTACGACCGCGGCGGCTTCTGGCAGCTGCAGGAGTACGAGGGGTGCGCCTTCCCGCCGTACCGCGAGGTGATCGGGAAGATCATCGAGGAGGAGCGCGGCCACCAGGGGCTGGGCGAGAAGATCGTGGTGGAGCTGTGCCAGACCGGGAAGTTCGAGGACGTGAAGCAGCCCCTCTTCGAGCGCTGGCTGCGGCTGGGGCTGCTCTCCTTCGGCCGCCCCGACACCGAGGGCAACCACTACGCCATCTCGGTGGGCCTGAAGAAGCGCGACTCCGGGCTGGTGATGCAGGACTTCATCAACGACATCAAGCCGGCCGTGCGCTCCGGCGGGTTGAAGTTCCCCCGGCCGGAGGCGCTGGGCATGGAGCTGCCCGCCACGCTCGACTGGAGCGTGTAGGGACGGCGGCGGGCGCTCGGCCGGTCAGCCGGCGCTGGCGTGGCGCCGCGGCATCGCCTCGCCGGCGAGGATCCGCTCCACCGCCTTGCGCGCGGAGGGACGGAGCCGCGGGGCCCGGCCGCCGCGCACCCGGTGGACCAGGGAGATGGCCGCCGCGGCGCGGAGGACCTCCTTCGGCGGGGCGCCGCCGGCGAGCCGCTCGGCCGCGTAGGCCGCCAGCGTCTCGTCCCGGGCGGGCAGCGACGCGTGGCCGCGCTCCGCGCACCACCGCTCGAAGTGGAGCCACGCGCGCGAGGCGGTGCGCCGCTTGGAGGGGTTGCTCAGCCGGCGGGTCAGCTCGGCCGCCACCGGCTCCCATGGCTGGGGCGGGGGTTCGGGCGGGTCCGGCGCCTGCCCGTTGGAGATGCGCCAGGCCATCTGGACGACCGAGGAGAGGGATCGCCCGAGCCGGTTGGCCTCCGATTTGAGCTCCTCGACCAGCGCCGCCGGGAGATCCAGGGTGCGCTGGCCGCTCCTGCGCGGGCCTTTTTCGCCCGCATGCGAATTCGAATTCATGTGAAGCAGCAACTCCAGTGGGGCGCGGGGCGCGGGCTCTCAGGGCGCCAGGACGGCGCAGCGCGAGCACCGCGCGCGGCCGCGCGCGTAGGACGCCAGAAATCGCTTCGGGGGGCCGGCGCCTAGGCCGGCGGCGACTGCTTGGGCACCAGGCGGTACTGCTCGCGCCCGGCGTGGGTGGCCCGCTGCTCGGGAGCGCAGGCGAGGGTGGTGGAGCCCGCAGGCGGCTGGGGCAGGGCCGGACGGAGCGCCAGCTCGGCGCCGACCTCGTCCTGCACCAGGCAGTGCCGGTGCCCGCTGGAGAGGTCGTCCTCCGCCGCGGCGGTGCTCAGCCCCGGCTCGCGGGAGAGGGCAGACGGGAGGAGGAGATCGCCCTCGTCCAACTCGATGAACTCGCCGTGCTCGCAGCGCGCGTGCCGCCCCAGCGCGCCGTGCGTCAGGGCGCCCATCTGCGCGCAGAGCACCAGCGCCGCGACGGCCGCGGTGGCCAGTCCTGAGCGGGCGGGGGGCCTCACGGAGCGCAATCGTACCGCGCGGCGCGCGAGACCGCTCAAGAGCGCGAAGTGACGGGCGCGGCCCATATGGAGGAGCACACCGGCCGTTGGCGCGCGGTACATCCCGAGGCGCCCGGGCGCGCTCATCGCTTCCGGAGCCGCGGGCGCCCCCCTGATAGATCCACCTGACGGTGGCGTACATCCGCGCAGACATTCCGACCCTGCCCGCTCTGCCTCCATCGCGCAAGTCCCCGCAAAGATGAGATCCACGCCCACGCTGGGCAGCGGCATGGCGGGTGCTGTGGGTCCTCGGCGTACCAGAAGGGAGTAACTGCTGATGGCCGAACCTATCGACGGCTTCAAGCCGGCTACGCGCGCCCCTGCCCCGGCCTCGAGCGAACGGACCGTTCCGGCGCAGCAGGCGCGGCCGGGATGGAGAGGGTTCCTGGGAGGCAGTTACTTCGAGATGGGCGCCGGGTACGCGCCCAGCAAGGACCAGCACATGCTCGACCCGCCGGCGACGACGGGGCCCAAGGCGACGGCGAAGAGGGCGATCGCGCAGACGCTGGAGGCGCTCGGCCTGGCGCCCGGGGCCGGGATCCTCATCCCACCCGAACGGGCGTGACCGTGCGACTAGACGTTGATGCCCAGCAGCTTGAGCGCGTTGACGATGCCGTTGTCCTGCGGCAGCCCCTTGTACGCGTCGCCGCCGAGGATGTAGCCGGGGCCGAAGCCCGTCTGCCGCTGCTGGACCTGCGTGCCCAGCTTGTCGGCGACGTTCTCCTCGTTCAGCGAGTCGCCGTTGCCCAGCGTGGCGGCGTGGGTGAGCTCGTGCGCGATGGTGCGGACGAGGTCGGTGCCCCCGATGGTCCCCGGGGCGATCTGCACCACCTTCTGCTCCGGGATGGTCTGGCCGAAGAAGCCGGCCGGCAGGTTCGCCACCTGGATCCCCTGGAGGCCGTCGTTCACCGCCCCCTGCAGGAGCTTGTTCCCCACCGGATCCTGCGCCACCTGCCTCACCGCGTTCTGCAGCTGCGGATCCGCCTTCGCCTGGTTCACCAGGTTCGCCACCGGGTCCACCGGCGGCTGCTGCGGCGCCGGCGCCTGCGTCTGAGGCACCTGGCCCACCATGGCCTGGAGCTGGTTCACCAGCTGGTTGAGCTGCTGCATGATCGAATTCAGGTCCCCGCCGGTCCCCTGGTTCCCGATGTTCTGGGTCAGCCCGTTCAGCCCGCCGGTCTGGCCCTGATTCGCCAGCCCCATGAAGGAGTTGCTCTGCGGCTGGTTCGCCAGCGGCGTGTACCCGGAGTTCCCCAGGCTGCCGGTCCCGGTGGTGCCGGTCCCGCCGGCCGCGCCCTGCATCACCTCGCCGGTGCCCTCGAGGATCTTGCCGACGGCGTCCAGCCAGAGGTTGGAGTTGAGGGTCGAGCCGAAGTCGAGGCCGCCGGTCGCGGCCGGCGCCGTCTGGGCGGTGTTCCCGAGATTGGTTGCGGCTCCGCCCACCGGCGCGCCAAGGCCGGTGCCAATGGTTCCGTAGCTCATGGTCGTGCCCCTCTAGGCAGGCTCCAGATTTCCTAGAACCTTAGAGGATTGTCGGTGGGCGAGAGGCGGAGTTTCGCCGAGAATAACCTACATTGGCGCTATCGTGAAATCAGGCGCTTACACTATTCGACGATAAGGACGCCTGCGATCATCATCCCCATCGAGCAGCCGTACTTCAGCTTCCCGGCCTTGGTGGGCGTGAACTCGATGTCGACGGCCTTGTTGAGCGGCAGCTCCTTCTCGATGCCGTAGTCCGGAAGGATCATCTCCTTCGCGCAGGTCTCGTCGGTGGTGCGGGTGACCTGGAGGCGGAGGGGCTCCCCCTTCTTCACGGTGACCGGCGTGGGCTCGAAGCCCTTCTCGGTGACTTTCAGCTCCACGGTACGCGCCTTGGGCTTCTCCGGGGCTTGGGCCGGGGCGGGGGCCTTCTTCTCGTCACCCGCCATGGCCCGGATGCCAAAGCCGATGACGGCGGCCAGGGCCACGGACGCCAGGATCTTCAGCAACTTGTCGAAGTTCATGCGATCTCCTCCCCTGGTCCTTACGCGAAAGTGCCCCCAGGATTCAAACCCGGGCGAGGGCCTTGGAATTCTGGTCTTGGCCGGGGGACAATGCCCATTCGCCGCGCTCGCAGCACGCCAAGGGAGAAGCCGGATGAACTGGACGGCCTGGGGTTTGGAGACCGCCGGAGAGACCGAACGAGAGGGACACATCCTCGTCCGGGCGGAGGCCGAATCGGACGGCGTCCGCACCCCGGTGGTGATCAACCTGCTCCTGGACCGCTCCGGGTCGATGAAGGGCGCGCCGATGGCGGCGGCGGTGGAGGCCGCGCAGCAGCTGGTGGACCAGGCCGGGCCGGAGGACTTCCTGGGCCTGGTGGTGTTCGACGCCGTCGCCGAGCAGCGCGTCCCGGTCACCGCGATGAACGAACGCGGCAAGCGCCAGATGACCCAGGCGCTGGGGGAGATCATCACCGGCCGCGGGACCGCGCTGCACCAGGCGGTGGACCTGGGCGCCAAGGCGCTCTCGCGGCTGCTGGTCCCCGGCCGCCGCCCCAAGCTGCTCCTGCTCACCGACGGCGAGCCGTCCGTGGGTCCGGAGACGGAGAACGCGTTCCAGGAGTTGGGCCAGCGGGTGGCGCAGGCGGGCGTGGGCGTGCACGCGCTGGGGCTGGGCCGCCACTACCTGCCGGAGATCCTCGCCGCGCTCACGCTGCCCTCGGAGAACAGCTACGAGCACGTGGACGGCCCGGACGGGCTGCCGGTGGCGATGGGCGCGGTGTTCGCGGTGCTCTTCGGCGAGGCGGCGCAGGGCGCGCAGGTGACGGTGCGCCCGGACGGCTTCCTCGCGCTGGGCTGCCGGCACGGCTTCCCCACCCGGGTGGACCGCGACTCGCTCGTCATCAGCCTGGGCGGCATCTCCCGCGGGCTGCCGCGCCGCGTGCTCCTCACCGGCACGCTCTCGCAGGACGCCTGGGGCGCGGAGATCACCGGGAGCTGCCAGGAGCGGGGCGACACCCGCCGGCAGCCGGTGCCGCTGCGCAAGGTGGACGTCGAATCGCGCGAGGGCAAGCTGGTCCGCGCGGTGGGGCTGGAGCTGGACCTCGTCGGCTCGGAGACGGTGGCCTGGCTGTCGCTGGCCCAGCGCGACCCGGACCGCGCCGGCGCGGTGCTCCTCTCCGCGGAGCAGACGCTGCGCGAGCTGACCGCGCTCGGGGTGGAGGACATCGCCATCGACCGCCACCACGAGCGCGTCACCGACCTGCGCGCCGCCGTGGAGCGCGGCGAGGGCGACATCCCGATGATGGTCCGCCGCGCCAAGGCGGCGAAGGCCGGGACGCACGTCAGCCAGGTGATCCCGCTCGAGCCGCACCTGGCGAAGAAGGGGCCGTAGGCGCCCCTTTCCGCGAGCGACCGCTACGAGTCCTTCTCCGGGGACTCGCCGCCCGCGGCGGCTTCCTCCGTGCGCCGGGCGATGCCGTGGAGCGGGATGAAGATCTCGTTCCCCTCCTGGCCCAGCAACAGGTCGAACGGGCCTACCGCCGCCAAGAGCTGCTTGAGCCGGATCCCGTTGCGCAGGGTGATGGCGACCTCCTGGCCGACTTGCGGCATGAAGGCGCGGGGGTCGGAGAAGGGCCGGCGCTCGGGCTGGCGGACGATGGGGAGCGGCTTCTGGGCCAGCTTCTGGTCCCGCTCCAGCGTGGGGCCGAGCGGGTCCCACAAAGAGCGCCGCGCCATCAGCACCACCTGGAGCTTCTCCAGGCGGCCGGACCGCTCCAGCTTGAAGGCGATGGGCTCCGACTGCACCAGCACGTCCACCAGGGTGCGGTCGCCCAGCACCACCGCCACCTCCGTCTTCTCGGAGATCAGCGCGTTGAGGTACTTGTCCACCGCCTCGCCCGGCACCGAGCCGCGCGCCTCCTTCACCGCCGCCTTCTTCTGCGTGCGGACCCGGCGCTGCTGCAGGTCTTCGATGCTCATCCCGCTCTGCACCAGCGCGAAGGCGTCCGGCAGGCCCAGCTCCGGG
>DASRBA010000351.1:0-9875 GCA_035637895.1 Myxococcaceae bacterium | reverse complement strand
GGGCCGCCGGATGATGCCGGTCTACGTCTCCGCGGTGCTGATGCTGGTCGGCTACCTGATCGCCGGCTCGCTGATGAAGGACCTGGACAACAAGTGGTGGGTGGCGCTGCTGGATCCGTGGGGCAACCGCGCGCAGCACCTGACCACCGAGTACTGGCCCATCGCGGACCGCAACACCCGCCTGGTGCCGCTGGAGAGCTACTTCCTGTGGAACCGCGTGCTGTGGATGGGCGTCGGCGCGGGAGCGCTGGGGCTGGCCCTCGCCCGGTTCCGGTTCGCGCAGCCCGCGGCGGCCACTCGCAAGGCGGTTGCTCCTCCGGAGGTCGCGCCCCCCGCCGCCCCGGCCGCGCCCGCGCCGCGCGTGGAGGCGGACGCGTCCGGCTGGGCGTACCTGGCGATGCTGCCCCGGCTCTCCTGGCTGGCGTTCCGGGAGACGGTGAAGAACGTCTACTTCGCGGTCATCGCCCTGGCCGGGATGCTGTTCATGTTCGTCAGCGCCCGCGCGCTGGGGAGCCTGTTCGGCACCAACACCTATCCGGTGGCGTACCAGGTGCTGGAGCTGACCACCGGGACGTTCGCGCTGTTCATGATCATCGTCGCCACCTTCTCGTCGGGGGAGCTGGTGTGGCGGGAGCGCGACGCGCGGATGGACCAGATCCACGACGCGCTGCCCGTCCCCACCTGGCTGCCGCTGTCGATGAAGCTGGTGGCGCTGCTCGGCGCCCAGGCGCTGCTCACGGCGATCATCCTGGTCGCCAGCCTGCTCATCCAGACGTTCAAGGGTTTCTTCCACTTCGAGCTGGGGTTTCAGCTCCATTACCTGTTCACGGTGTTCTTCCCGGACATGGCGCTGGCGTGCGTGCTGGCGGTGGCGGTGCAGGTCCTGGTGAACCAGAAGTACGTGGGCCACTTCATCGTCGTCCTCTACTGGCTGGCCACGGCGTTCGCCTCCCAGCTGGGCTTCGAGGACCGGCTGTATCAATACGGGCAGTCGCCGCAGGTGACGTATTCGGACATGAACGGGTACGGGCCGTTCCTCGCCGGCCTGCGGTGGTTCAACCTCTACTGGGCGCTGGCGGCCCTGGCGGTGGCCATCACCTGCCACCTGTTCTGGGTGCGCGGCGTGGACGCGTCGTGGCGGATGCGGGTGGTCGGCGCCCGCCGCCGGTTCACGCCGAGGTCGCGGCTGTGGATCGGCGCCGCCGCGGCCGGCTTCGTCGCCGCGGGCGCGGTGATCTTCTACAACACCCACCTGCTCAACCCGTTCCGGACCGAGTCGGACGAGCAGGAGGGGCGCGCTCGATACGAGAAGCGGTATCGGACTCACCTGGACGACCCGCAGCCGAAGATCCTGGACGTGAAGGTGGCGGTGGATCTCTACCCCTCCGAGCGGCGGGCGGATCTCCGCGGCACCTACCGGCTGAAGAACGAGACCGACCGCGACATCTCCGCGGTGCTGCTCAACGTGCCGAGGGACGTGACCATCCGGGAGCTGGCGCTGGACCGGCCGCACGCGATGGAGAGTGTGGAGGAGGACGGCTTCCACACCGCGAAGCTCCAGTCGCCCCTGAAGCCGGGGGAGGAGGCGGCGCTGAAGTTCGACCTCGGCTTCGGGGAGCGCGGGTTCCGCCAGCGCGGGGAGCTGACCGCGGTGGCGGGGAACGGGACGTTCATCAACAGCGATGTGCTCCCGCACCTGGGCTACCTCAAGGGCCGGGAGCTGGTGGAGGACAAGGAGCGGCGCAAGTTCGGCCTGGCGCCCCGGGATCGGATGCTCGACCGGGACGATCCCAAGGGCTTGCAGCGCAACGCGCTCAACGCGGAGGCGGACTTCGTGGGCTTCGAGGCCACGGTGAGCACCGTGCCGGACCAGATCGCGCTCGCGCCGGGCTATCTCCAGCGAGAGTGGCAGGAGGGCGGCCGCCGGTACTTCGAGTACAAGATGGACACGCCCATCCTGGAATTCTTCTCGTTCCTCTCCGCGCGCTACGAGGTGAAGCGGGACCGCTGGAACGACGTGGCCATCGAGATCTATTTCAACCCCGGCCACCAGTACAACGTGGACCGGATGGTGGAGGGGGTGAAGGCGTCGCTGGAGCACTACGCGCGGGCGTACGGGCCGTACCAGCACCACCAGGTGCGGATCCTGGAGTTCCCGCGCTACGCGACGTTCGCCCAGTCCTTCCCGAACACCATCCCGTTCTCCGAATCCATCGGCTTCATCGCCAAGGTGGACCCCAACGACCCGGAGGACGTGGACTACCCGTTCTTCGTCACCGCGCACGAGGTGGCGCACCAGTGGTGGGCGCACCAGGTGATCGGCGGGGACGTGCAGGGGGCGTGGATGCTGGCGGAGACGTTGTCCGAGTACTCCGCCCTGATGGTGATGAAGGAGAAGTACGGCGCGCAGCGGATCCGCAAGTTCCTCCAGTACGAGCTCCACAACTACCTGATGGGCCGCGCCTTCGAGAGGAAGAAGGAGGTGCCGCTCTCGCGCGTGGAGGGGCAGGGTTACATCCATTACAACAAGGGCGGGGTGGTGATGTACGCGCTGGCGGACCTGATCGGCGAGGACCAGGTGAACGCCGCGCTGAGGGCGTTCCTGGAGCGCAACAAGCTCAAGGGGCCGCCGTATCCGAACAGCACCGAGTTGCTGGCGGACCTGAGGAAGGTGACCCCGCCGGACCTGCAGTACGTGATCGACGACTGGTTCGAACGGATCACCCTCTACGAGAATCGCGCCATCAAGGCCGGCTACCGCAAGCGCGAGGACGGGAAGTTCGAGGTGACGCTGAAGGTGGTGGCCAAGAAGGTGCAGGCGGACGAGCTGGGCGCGGAGAAGGAGCAGCCGTTGCAGGACGTGATCGAGATCGGCGCGCTGGACGACCAGGACCAGCCGATCGCGCTGGAGCGCCGCCGCTTCGACCGGAGCGGGGAGAGCGAGGTCCAGCTGGTGATCGACCGCGCCCCGGCGCGCGCCGGGATCGATCCCATGAACAAGCTGGTGGACCGGAACGTCGAGGACAACACCGTGCGGGCGGAGGCGCTGTAGGCGCCGTCGCGCGAGCGCTCCTGGACTCGCTTCACGCCGGGACGTCCTCGGCGAGGAACTGCGCGAGGCGGATGTGTTCCTCCTCACACCCTCGGCTTGGAGGTCACCGAGAAGGACGGCGTCCTGCGCCATCAACAGGAACGGCGCTGGCACGTATTGTTTGGAGGCGAATGCGTTCTTCCATCAGCACTCGCTGAGGGGGACGATCTCATGAAGATGACGAATGCCGTCGCGTTGGTTTGCGTGGGAGTTGTGTTCGGACAGGGCTGTGCGCTCACCACGGACACCATCCGGGTCGGGTACCGCGTGACCCGAGCCCAGCCCATCGCTGGGGCGGAGAGGACCACGCTCACGGTCAAGATGACGGACGCCCGTGGAATCGGTGACCGGGTGAGCGTGAAGAAGAACGGGTACGGGATGGAGATGGCGCCCATCCTCGATCCCCAGGCCATCGCCACCATCAAGAGCAGCCTCGAGGCGGAGCTCCGAGCGCGCGGGTTCACCCCGGGCGCCAGCGCGACCGTGAACGTGGAGGTTGTTCGCTTCTACAACGACTTCAAGATCGGCTTGTTCAGTGGCGACGCGCTCGCCGACATGGAGATGAATGTCCAGGTCAAGGCGCCGGATGGGGCAATCCTCTTCGCCAAGAGCGTCAAGGCCGCGGGTGCGAACAAGGGCATCCTCCTCTCGGGCGGAGACGAGGCAAAGGTGGCGCTGGAGGGGGCGCTGAGAGAGGGGATGGACAAGCTCCTGGCCGACCGGGAGTTCTTCGATGCGCTGATCAAGGCCGGTCAACGCCCGAACGCGGCGACTGCTGGCGTCATGTGAGCGGTCCCAGACCGGAGAGCCAGGCCGATGCTTGCGGCAGGACGCGCGTTACGCCCACGGGAGAGCACGGCGCGCAGGCGATCTGCATCAGGAACGCATCAGGCGGGCGGGCCTGATGCGCTCCAAGGCGCGGGGAGGGTCGGCGGAGGGCTGGCGCCCGGCCTGTCGTAGTGAACAACTTGATCAAGCGAGTCGTCGCCCTGCACATCGCCGGCCCTTCTGAGCGGCGGACGGGAATCGAAACCGCGACCTCGAGTTTGGGAATCTGGCATCGCCCATGCGCGCCGTTCCTTGACTGATCCCGCGCTGGACCGGACGATGCCCGACCGTGAAGCGCCTCCTCCCGCTTCTGCTTGGGGCACTCACGGCGCCCGCCCTGGCCCAGGAGGCCAAGGCCGTCCTCTTCCACACCCCCGCGCGCCAGGTGCCTGCGCGTGAGCCCCTCGCCGTCGAGGGCCTCCTCATCGACGGCAAGCGCGTGGAGAAGGTCTTCCTCCACTTCCGCGCGCCGAAGGGCGCCTACCGCACCGTGGAGATGGAGGTGCAGTACGGCGAGGTCTACCGCGGCATCATCCCCGGCAAGTGGGTCGAACCGCCCGCCCTCGAGTACTACATCCAGGGCGCCACCTTCGACGGCAAGTCCGTCCTCCTCTACCAGAGCGAGAAGAAGCCCACCCGCGTCAAGGTATCCGGCGAGGCCCCGAAGTCGTCGGACATCCCGCCTCCGCCTCCGCTCACCGAGCAAACGCCACCACCTCCACCCGAGTCCCCCGACGCCGGCACCCAGATCGCCGAAGCGCCTCCTCCACCTCCACCGGTCGAAGAGCCTCCCCCACGCAAGCCCCCTCCCTCCGACAAGCGCGAGCTCGAAGAGGACCTCGCCCTCTACAGCGCCGAGGATCGAGGGGCGGTCGCCGTCCGCGAGGAGGCCGCCGCCCGCCAGGGCCAGGGCCCGGACCTCCGCACCGTCATCCTCCGCGACCAGATCCGCTCCAGCGGCGCCCGCACCGTCGCCGACGTGCTGGACCTCCTCCCGGGCATCACCATCACCCGCGACATCTCCGGCTTCTACCGCCCGGGCGTCCGCGGCATCCGGGCCGACCCCGAAGTCCTCGTCCAGCTCAACGGCCAACCCATCAACGACCCCTACGACGGCCGGGCGATGCTGGAGCTCCCCGCCTTCAACCTCGACCGCGTGGAGCTCACCCGAGGCCCCGGCGCGGGCGGCTTCATCGCCACCGTCAACCTCGTCACCGACCCCCGCGACGGCGTCCGCGGCACCCTCACCGGGGGGGCCTCCACCACCATCGACGGCCACGCCTCCGGCGCCTGGTCCGTGGGCGTGTTCCGCCTCTCCGGCGACCTCGACCTGGGCCTTTCGGACGGGGTCTCCGCCCCGGTGCCCCACGACTCCCTCGACCGCCAGCGCGACGCGCAGGGCTACCGCGCCGACCCCTCCGACCCGGTGGGCAACACCCAGGACTCGCTGCTCCTCTTCAACGCCGGCCTCTCCGCCGCCTACTCCGAAGCCACCCTGGGGAAGCTCACCGCCTCCGCCCGCTTCCTCCTCGAGGGCCGCAACGCCCTGATCGGCTCCTTCGACACCCTGGGCCGCGGCTCCTGGCTCACCTGGCAGTCGCTCCTCGGCGAGCTCGCCTACGAACGCTCGCTGTCCTCCTTCGCGCAGCTCACCGTCCGCGCCCGCGCCGGCGACCACCGCTCCGATCGGAAGTTCCTCCTCAGCCCGCCCATGCGCGGCGACGACACGGCGACCAACCCCTCCACCTTCTGCAGCCAGGCGCTCCCCCTGGGCGGCTGCGCGGCCGGCCACGTCTTCGCCTCCGGCATGCAGGAGCTCCAGCGCGCCTCCACCTTCGACATCTCCGGCGAAGCCTTCGTCTCCTTCCAGCTCGCCGCCAGCAACTCGCTCCAGGCGGGCGCCCGCGCCACCCGCACCACCACCTACGGCCACGCCTTCCAGACCAACTTCGACCTCGACCTGGCCTCCGTCGCCGCCGCGGCCGAGTCCGCCGGCCCCTGGCCCACGCTGGGCGGGTCGGGCATCTGGGGCCGCACGGAGGCGAACCTCTTCGCCCGGGACACCTGGGCGATCCTCCCGCAGCTCACGGTGTTCACCGGCCTCTCCGCCGGGGTGGTGACGCTCCCGGACGCCACCGCCCTCGCCTCCGGGCAGACCGGGCTGTCGCTCGCCGCGGAGATCGGCCCGCACATCGCGGTGCAGCTCACGCCCATCCCCGCGCTGGCGCTCTCCGCCAGCTACGCGCGCGGCGTCCGGCCGCCCACCATCGCCGAGCTCTCCGCCAGCCTCCCGCACGTCCAGATCTACCTGGGCCGCTTCGTGGGCAACCCGCTCCTGCAGCCCTCCACCCTCGACGCCGTGGAGCTGAGCGCGGAGTGGCTGCACGCCCAGGGCGACGCGCGGGTCCGCCTGCGCGCCACCGGCTTCTTCGACAACTTCTCCAGCCCCATCGTCGCCCTGGACACCTCCGGCGACCTGGCGCCGCTCACCAACCGCCTGGGCGTGCGCGTCTTCGGCGCCGAGGCAGAGGCGCGGGTGGAGACCGGCTCCCGCCTCTCCGGCTGGGCGAACATCAGCTGGTTCCGCGCCGTCGACGTCGCCACCCCTCCCGCCTTCCAGCTCCTCACCGAGCTGCCGCAGGTCCGCTTCAACGCCGGCCTCAGCCTGCCGGTCTGGGACCTCCTCGACCTCGATCTCCTCCTGGAGGTCGGCTCGGAGCGCCGGAGCGACGCGCGCGCCGGCCTGGAGATCCTCCACCGCTGGCGCATCCCGGCCTACTCCTTCGCCGTGGCGCAGCTGCGCACCCAGACCATCGCCGACCGGTTCACCGCCGCGCTCACCTTCCGCAACGCGCTGGACGAGGACCGGGTGGACGACGCGCCCCGCATGGACCGCACCCCCGGCGGCGTCCCTCGCGGCGGCCGCACCATCTACGCCTCCCTCAGCGCCACCTACTGACGTCCCACGATCCAAGCCGACCCAGCCCCATGCGCCTCCTCCTCGCCACCGCCCCTCTCACCCTGAGCGCCTGCATCGCCTTCAACGAGCCCTGCTCCGGCGTGGCGGAGAACCCCAACGAGCAGGTCGCCTCCCTCGCGGGCGTCGTCTACCTGGACAAGCCGAACGCCCGGCACGCCAACAACGCCATCGGCCAGGGCGCGGCGGAGGCCTTCCTCGCCGCCACCGAGCCGGGGGTGACGGCCAGCCAGTTCGCGGTGATCAACGGCGGCGGGCTGCGAGGGGAGGGGCTGTGCGTCCCGCGCACCATCCTCCCGGCCGGCGCCCTCAAGAGCGGGGTGCTGCACGAGATCATGCTCTTCGAGAACCGGCTCCTCTCGCTGAGCGTGACCCGCGAGGAGCTCCGGGCCCTGATGGAGGCCGGCGCCGCCCGGCTGACGCCCGCCGGCCTCCCCATCGTCAACCCGCCCGGCGAGTTCCTCCACATCGCCGGCGGCACCATGCAGATCAACTGCGCCAACCCGCCCACCGCTCGGGTGACGCAGCTCGTGGTGGGCGGGCAGGACGTCCTCGTCCCCGGGCCGGCGGTGCGCCTGGCGATCACCGACTTCAACGTCTTCTCCGGGACGGGCACCTCGGACATCTTCGCCAACCTCAGCGGCGGACTGGCCAGCCGGGACGTCCACACCTTCGAGCCCAGCGACGCCACCGTCGTCGAGCGCTACTTCAAGACGCACTACCAGCCGCCGACGGGACAGACCTTCCCCTCGCTCGCGGTGGACAACCGGATCGACCTGGTGGGCTGCGCGACGCCGGGGCCCCCGACCAACTAGGGCCGCCTGGGCCGCGGCTACGTCTTGGGCGGACCGCCGGTGCCGGGAGGCGCCGGGGGAGGGGCGGCCGGACGAGGCGCGATGACGTCATTCACCGACGGCATCTTCCGGATGTCCGAACGGGCCACCTTCCACGCCTGCTGGACGATCCACGAGATGGACCGGTCCTGGCGGGTGGCCTCCTTCTGGATCTCCTCGAGCATGTCCTCGGGGAAGTACAGCGACTGCTTGCGGTTGTCCGTGCCAGACATCTACGTCTCCTCGCGGCGGTCCGGGAGCGACTCCTCGCCGGTGACGTCGTTGACCGCGGGGAAGGCCTTGATGCGCTCCCGCGCGATCTTCCACGCCTGCTGAACCACCCAGGAGAGCGACCGGTCCTGCCGGTTCGCCTCTTCCTGGATCTCCTTCAGCATCTCCTCGGGGAAATACAGTGACTGCTTGCGCTTGTCGGTGCCAGCCATACTTGGTGGGCTCCTGGGGAGGAGGTGACGAGAGAGGCTCGATCCGAAGAAACCGGCTGTGGTTATCCGACAGAGTGGGGAGCGGGTCAATGTTTTCCCGGCCGATGGCTGGGCACGCGGCCAAAAAAAAACGCCCCGCGGTCATCCGCGGGGCGCTGAAAGAGGGGTCTTCGGTTTCCCGACGACCCCGTGGGCCCAGAGGGGGAGGGGGGGGACCCCTAGGCCCAACTATCATTACATTCGCCTTCTCAACACGAGTGCCGACAAGCACTATTCCGTGGCTGCGAAAGGGTTACCGACTTCCTCTCCCACGGGGACCTGACGGCCAAGTCTCGATCCCGCATGATAAGCCGAGCCACCCCCGCCTTCAACAGGGCGAGTGTCAAGTAAAAACCACCAGCACCGACTCCCCCCTCCTACCGGACACCTCCTGGCCACCCGCGGATCCTCCTCCTCCTTCTTCGCGCGCGCCCTTCACGCGTCGTACGCCCGGCTGGGCGCTTCGGATGGCCCTATGTTGCTGGCGGTCTCTGGCGGCCCAGATTCGGTGGCGCTGCTCCTGGGTACCGCGGAGGTCGCCGCCGCGCTCCACCTCCAGCCGGAGGTGGCGTGCGTGGATCACGGACTGAGGCCCGAGTCGCAGGAGGAGGTGCGCGGGGTGGGAGCGCTGGCCGCCACGCTCGGACTTCCCTTCCACGCGCTCTCGGTGCCGGTCGCCCGGGGCCCGGGCGCGGAGGCGCGGGCGCGCGCGGGGCGCTACGAGGCGCTCGAGCGGGCGAGGGCCGACCGGAGCTGCCGGTGGATCGCCACCGCGCACACCGCCTCCGACCAGGCGGAGACGCTGGTGATGCGGCTGCTGCGCGGGACCTCGACCCGGGGCGCCCGCGGCATCCACGCCTCCCGCGACGCCGTCCTCCGCCCCATGCTGGGCGTCACCCGCGCCGAGGTGACGGCCTTCCTCCACGAGCGCGGCGCGGACCAGGGGCTGGCGGACGACCCGATGAACCGCGACCCCGCCTTCCTGCGCACCCGCGTTCGAGAGGGGGTGCTCCCGGCGCTGGCCGCCGCCGCCCAGGACGACCCGGGCGAGGTGGTCCGGCGGCTGGCGCGGTTCGCCGCCTTCGCCGCCGAGGACGAGTCGCTGCTCGCCGGGCTGGCCGCCGACGCGCTCGCCCGCCTGCGGTTGCCGGAGGCGCCCGCGAGCCTCGACGCGGCGGGGCTGCTGGGGCTCCACCCGGCCGTCCGGCGGCGCGCGCTGGCGGCGTGGCTCCGCGAGGCGGGGCTCCCGGTGGACGCCGCCCAACTGGAGCGGCTGGCGCGGGCGCTGGAGGCCGGGCGGCCCGTAGAGGTGGGCCGGCGGCGGCAGGCGAGGGTGGCGGGCGGGGCGCTCCGGCTCACGGGGGCGAGCGCGGCGAGGGGCCCGGGGTTACCTGCCGTCCTGGAGCCGGGCCGGCCGGTGCCACACCCGGAGTCCGGGCAACTGGTGGCCCTGGACCGGGCGCCCCTCGAGGACGCCTCGGCGGTGCTCCCGCTGGAGCGGCTCCCCGACCGCCCGCTGGAGCTGCGCACCCGACGGCCGGGGGATCGCGTCAAGGTGGGTGGGCGGCGCCGCAAGCTGCAGGACGCCTTGACCGACCTCAAGGTCCCGGGGGAGCGGCGGGACCTGGTCCCCCTGGTGGCCGAGGCCGGGGGGGACGTGGTCT
>DASRBA010000350.1:0-65315 GCA_035637895.1 Myxococcaceae bacterium | reverse complement strand
AAGCCCACGGTCTGCCGCCAAGCCGTGGGCCTCGTGCAGGCGGAGCTGAAGCTGAGCCAGAGGCAGGCGTGCCGCGCGCTGGGCCTGTCGCGCTCGATCATGCGGTACCGGAGCGTCCGGCCGGTGCCGACGAAGCTGCTGGAGCAGCTGAAGGCGCTGGCGAGCCGCTGGCCGCGGCGCGGGTACCGGTACCTGTGGAGGCTGCTCCGCCGCGACGGCCATCTCGTCAACCACAAGCGGGTGTACCGGCTCTACCAGGCTGAGGGGTTGGCGGTGAGGACAAGGCGGCGCAAGCGGCTGGCGGCGACGCCCAGGCTGGTGATGCCCCCACCGACCAGGCCGAACGAGCGGTGGAGCATGGACTTCGTGAGCGACGTCACCGAGTCCGGGCGGAAGCTCCGGGTCTTCGCAGTCGTGGACGACTTTACGCGCAGGTGCGTGGCGCTGGAGGTGGACACCTCGTTCTCAGGGGGGCGCCTCGCTCGCATACTGCGCTCGCTCGGCACCGGCGACGCGCTGCGGCCGACGCTCGTCAGCGACAACGGCCCCGAGTTCACCAGCAAGGCCATGGACAAGTGGGCCTCCGCCAACCGGGTACCACTGCACGTCATCACCCCCGGCAAGCCCGTCGAGAACGCCTTCGTCGAGAGCTTCAACGGCCGGCTCCGCGACGAGTGCTTGAACACGCAGTGGTTCGCTGACCTGGAACACGCCCGACGCGTCATCGCCGCCTGGCGCGACCTTCCTCCCGGCACTGGCCGAATCCCTGAGCACCCTCTCCACCCGGCTGCGCGAGCTGAAGCGCTGGGAGGAGAGCCTGGCGGCGATGCGAGAGATGGTGAAGATACGACGACGGTTGGCGTCGCAGATACCGCAGGCGTTCCTGTCGAAGCTTGCGAGCTCCCTGAGAGATCTTTCGGTGGTCCTGACTCAGCTCGGATACCTGGATGAATCGCATGCTGCAGCGGAAGAAGCTGAAACCCTCAAGGGCGGCTGCAGCGCCCGGTGAAATTCGCCGCGCAATGATTGGTGGCAGATCGGCCCGCGCGACGTCGCCCTGCGCGTCGCGGTACACTTGCGGTGTGCTTGGTCCATCTCGAGTCGCGGCGGCGGTCGGGTTCGGGATGGCGCTCTCGGCCTGCGGACCGGGAGTCGACGTCAGCGAGAGCGCGTCGCCAGTCGGCGCTCGTGAGCACAACATCACCTTCGCCACCGGAACGGACTGGCGGACCTTCACCATCGATCCAGGGGAGCGGCTGGACGACGAGGACGTCGCGCTCGGGCCGGCGGAGTCGGTCTGCCTTCAGCCCGGGTATCCACCGACGTGCCCGGCCGGCGCGGTGATGTACGACTCTTTCTGGCAGTCGTGGACCGCCGACCTGGCGCCGATTCTTGGCGCGCAGTGGATCTGGGCGACGGGCGTCGGGCCCAGCACCGCGCCCGCCGGCATGGCGCACTTCTATTTTTCCCGGAGCGTGCTGGTCGCTGGCCGTCCCAACTCCGGCTGGCTGGCGATCGCCAGCGACGACTACACGGTGGTCCACGTCAATGGCCAGGAGGTCGGCTCAGTGGGGAGCGTGACGGACCAGGACGCCGCGGCCTGGGCCAACTTCCACCTGACCACCTTCGACATCAGCGCCGCGCTGCGGCCGGGGCAAAACGTCATCACCCTGGACTCGATGAACGGCCCGTACTTCTGCCCTCCGGGATGCACCTACCACGACAATCCTGCAGGCGTGGTCGCGGGCGGCACCATCACCTACGGCCCGGCCGCGTTCGTCACGCCGTAGCGGCCCGGCGGATGGCCCGCGGCTGGAGGGAGAGGCGGAGCCCGGCGGGGTGCAGGGAGAGGCGGAGGTCCACGCGTGGCGGGTGCGGCGCCGTGACC
Source organism: Myxococcaceae bacterium (assembly GCA_035637895.1). Classification (GTDB taxonomy): domain Bacteria; phylum Myxococcota; class Myxococcia; order Myxococcales; family Myxococcaceae; genus DASRBA01. The sequence continues at coordinate 63,427 of DASRBA010000350.1, read as the reverse complement.
TCGTACGACGACACCACCGCCGCCAGGGCCAGCGGGAGCTCCAGCAGCGCCAGGCGCATCCCCATGCACACGTGCGGGCCGATGAGGAAGGGCAGGAAGGTGCCGGGCCGCGGTGCGGGCGTACGGGCGTCGAAGCGATCGGGGTCGAAGCGGTCCGGGTCCGGCCACCAGCGCGGGTCGCGGTGGATGGCGTACGAAACGACGTCGACGTGGATGCCGGCGGGGACGTCGCGCTCGCCCACGCGGACGGCGCGGGTGGCGCGGGAGATGCTGATCGGCACCGGCGGGTACAGGCGCATCGCCTCCTGGATGACCTGGCCGGTGTAGCGGAGGTCGGCCACCGCCTCCGCGCTGTCCAGCGGCCCCGCCGCGGCGACCTCCGCGTGCACCCGCTCCTGGACCTCCGGGTGCGCGGCGAGCAGCGCCAGCGTCCACACCAGTGCGGTGGCGCTGGTCTCGTGGCCGGCGACGAGGAAGGTGCGGATCTCGTCCAGCGCGGTCCGCTCGTCCAGCGCGCCGCTCCGCATCCCCTCCCGGAGCGCCTCCAGCAACGGCGCTGGGCCGCCGTCGCGGAGCACCTCGCGCGAAAGGCTGTCCAGCCATGCCTGCGCCTCGCGCTCCACGCGCTCACCACGCAAGCGCACCGCCCAGGGTGGCAACAGGTGGCGCACCACCACGCCCGTGGAGAGTGCGATCAGCGCCCGGTGCAGCGGCTTGCCGCCGTGCCGGTCGCGGTCGAAGGAGAAGCCGAACAGCAGCCGGCCGATGATCCGCAGCATCCGGAACGAGACGTCCCGCGCCGGCGAGAGCTCCGCCCCGCCGTGGACCTCCCAGTCAGCCACCAGGGCCGCCGCCTCCTCCCGGATGACGGTGACCGCCGCGTCGCCGGCCGCCTGCCGCATCGCCGGCATCAGCGCCGCGCGCCGCGCCCGCCAAGGCTCTCCCTCCAGGCGCAGCACGCCGCCGCCGAACAACATCGCGGTGGGCTCCGCGCGGCGCGCGAAATCCTCCCGGTCGGAGAGGACCTGAACCACCGTCTCCGGCCGCACCGCCACCAGGTGCGGCGTCGCCCCCATCCAGATGAGGAAGTCGTCGCGCGCGCGCAGCGCCTCCACCCGGTAGTAGTCCAGCAAGCCGGCGCGGAAGATGGGGACCAGGCTCCCCAAGCGCCATGGCCGCGGTGGCGGACCGGCCAGCGGCGCCCCGCCGAAGCGCCGCGCGCGCAGCCAGATCAGCCCGTGGAACCCGGCGAGCGCGAGGAAGGGCAGCAGGAGCGCCGCGGCGGCGATCACGCCGGGAGTATGCCGCGCGAATCCCCGCAACGGAGACCGGCCCCGCGTGTCCAAGGAGCGAGCGGAGGGCTCCCATGAACGCGGATGTGCGGCAGGACGAGATGGTCTACCCCGTTCCCGTTGGTGTGAGTGACACCCCCACGCGTGAGAGTTACCCTGCGGCCGTGGCATCCGCCGCGCCAGTGGAGTCGTCGGGCCGCTGCCTGACCGACGACGAGGTCGCCTCGCTGGTGGAGGGCCGTCTCACCACCGAGGAGCGGGTGCGCGTGGAGCGCCACCTGGACACCTGCTCCGAGTGCCGGCTGTGGGTGGCGGAGGCGGTGAAGGCCAACGCGGGCGCGTCGCCCACCCTGCCGCCGCAGGACACCTCGGACTGGTCGCGCACCGCGGCGCCCGCCGACCCGGGCCAGCCCATCACCCGCGGCGCCAGCGTGGGCCCGTACGTCATCCTCGAGCGGCTGGGCTCCGGCGGGATGGGCGTGGTGTACGCCGCCTACGACCCGACGAACGACCGCCGCGTCGCGCTCAAGCTGGTCCGCCCGCAGGGCAAGCCGGAGCGCTGGCGGGCGCTGCGCGAACAGCTTCGCCAGGAAGCGATGGCGATGACGCACTTCTCGCACGCCAACATCGTCTCCGTCCTCGGCATCGGCGAGCACGGCGACCAGCTCTACCTGGCGATGGAGCTGGTGGAGGGCACCACCCTGCGCGGCTGGCTGCGCACGCAGCCCCGGAGCTGGGAAGAGGTGGTGGACGTCTTCATCCAGGCCGGCCGCGGGCTGCTGGCGGCGCACGCGGCGGGCTGGGTGCACCGGGATTTCAAGCCGGACAACGTGCTGGTGGGCGACGACGGCCGGGTCTGCGTGAGCGACTTCGGGCTGGCCAAGCTGACGGACATCCCGCTCCCGGTGCGGCTGGGGCTGGGGTGCCACGGAGACGTCCAGAGGTGCCTGACTCCGACCGGCGCGGCCCCCGGGGTCTCGGTGCCCGGCACGCTTTCGTACATGGCGCCGGAGCAGCTCTCCAACCAGCGCGTGGGCGAGCGGTCCGACCAGTTCAGCTTCTGCATCTCGCTCTACGAGGCGCTCTACGGCGTGCTCCCGTTCCCGCCGCTGGTGGCGGGCCTGCCCCCGGGCGGCGAGCTGGCCGTCAACCCTCCGCCGGTGGGCTCCCAGGTTCCGGTGCGGCTGCGCCACGCGCTCCTCCAGGGCCTGAAGCTGAGCCCGGCGGACCGGTACCGCACCCTGGCGCCGCTGCTGGAGGAGCTGGACTCCTTGCGCGCGCTCAGGAGTGCTTGAAGACGGTCAGCAGGCTGAGCTCGAAGTGGAGGACCGCCAGGCGGATCAGGCTGTCCACGTCCGGGTGGGCGAGGTTGAGCCGCTCGGCGAGCACCTGGCGCATCTCCTTGAGCAGCGTCTCCCGCGCGCGCGCCAGCCAGCGGGAGACGGTGGACTTGTTCACCTCGTAGAGGCGGCCGATCTTGTCCAGCGGCACGCCCTCCACGAAGTGCAGGCGGAGCATGTTGCGCTCCTCGGGCGTGAGCGCCTCCAGCGCGGCCCGGAACGCGTCCTTGAACTCCTTCTTGTACCGGGCGCGGACGTGGCGCAGCTCCGGGTCCTCGCCCGCGTCCGGCAGGTTCTCGAGCAGGTCCTCGTCCTCGTGGGCGTGGACCTTCTCGTCCCGCTTGAAGTTCAGCGCCATCCGGACGGCCATCGCCCGCAGCCAGCTCTTGAGCGGCGCGCGGCCGGCGTAGTCCAGGATGCGCGGGCGCCCGTCCTCGCCGCCCAGCAGCAGCTTCTGCCGGATGAGCTGCGTCACCTCCTGCGCCGCGGAGGCGTCCAGCTTGAGGCCGCTCACCGCCCCCGGCACCACGGAGGTGAGCTCGCGGTCCAGCGCCGCCAGCGCCTGCGGGTTGTTCAGCGCGCAGGCGCAGGCGACGTACAGGTCCTCCACGTGCGCGGCGGCGGGGTCGGGGGTGGGGAGGTGCCCGGCCAGGTAGCGCTCGAAGTCCGCCAGGGGGATGTCGATGCCGGGGCGCGCCTCGCGGGCGCGCTGGTAGAGGTCGGCGGCCGGCTGCACGCGCGCGAGGATAACCGGATCCGTGCAACGGCGCCGCGGGGCCGTGTCTGAGAGGTGGAACCCCTCAAGGAGCCACACACATGTCCCGCAGTTTCCTCGCCGCAGCGACGCTGTTCGCCACCCTCGCCGTCACCGGCTGCAACCCGCCGGACACCGTCAAGTCGAACAAGGAGCTGATGGAGCAGTACCACACCGACATCTGGGAGAAGCACGACCTGAACGCGGTGGATTCGTACATCGCGCCGACCTTCGTGAGCCACGCCAACACGCCGGACACGCCGCCCGGGCCCGGGCCGGTGAAGTACTTCCTGGGTGGGCTGTTCACCGCGTTCCCGGACCTCACCTCCCAGGACGACGGCGTGCTGGGCGACGGCGACAAGGTCGTCATCCAGTGGACCATCCGGGGCACGCAGACCGGCGACTTCTTCGGGATGCCGCCCACCGGCAAGCCCATCGTGGTGTCGGGGATGGACGTGCTGCGGGTGGAGAACGGCCAGTTCGTCGAGCACTGGGGCGGCATCGGCGACCAGTTCCCGAAGATCTACACCCAGCTCCAGGCGCAGTAGGCCCTACCCGCGCCGCGCGCTCTCGAACTTGAGGCGTTCGCCGGAGAGCGGGAACAGCTTGATGGAGGCGAAGAGCGCCTGGGCGGTCGGCCGGGCGCTCTCCAGCCGGTCCGCCAGGTGTGTGAAGGTGAAGGTCCGCGCCACGCCGTCGCTGACGACGGAGAGCTGGAGCTGGCCGATGCGCGTGGACCCCTGCAGGAAGGTGTGCTCCCGCAGCCACCCGGTGACCTCTCCGAAGGTGGCCACCCCCTCCTTGACGATCTGGTACCCCACCGCGCCCTGCCTCGCCTCGGCCACGGTGCGGGCCGCGAACTGCGCGGCGGTCTCGCCCGGCAGCGACGGTGTGGTGAGGGCGAGGAAGTTGGGCCGGAAGCCGTTCTCCAGCGGACCGGTGGCGAGGAGCTGCGGATACCAGCCGGCGGGTGGCTGGATGCTGAAGTCCCCAAGGCGCAGCGACGGCGGCAGGGCCATGCCCCGACGCTAGATCCACCGCGGTGGCCGGAGAAGCTGGTTGCCCTCCGGTGGCCGCCGGAAGACGATGCCCCCCCAAACCGAAGGGGGCGCACGTGAATCGACTCGTTGCGGGCAAGCTCGTACTGGGACTGGCGATGGTGATGGTGGCGGCGTGCAAGGGCGACAAAGGCGATCCGGGGCCGGCGGGAACGGTGGGGCCGCAGGGACAGGCCGGGCCGCAGGGAGATCCAGGGGCGGTGGGACCCGCTGGCCCGGCCGGGCCGACCGGGGTGATGGGCTACGCGCAGAGCAACGGGCAGGCGGTCACCGGCGCCACGTTCAACTACATCTACCCGCTCACCCTGAACACCGCCTCCGCGACCAAGTGCATCGTCTCGGTCACGGGGTGGCTGGACACCACCGCGGCGATCACCGGCCTGAACGAGACGTTCCCCGCGGTCAAGGTCTCCGGCGCCGCCGATCCGGGGCTCCAGTCGTACGGCTGCTACTTCCCGGCGGCGCCGAGCGGGAACCCGTACACCTCGTGCTCGTACACCTTCGTGACGACGGTGACCCCCAGCACCGCCTACCAGTTCGGCTGCAACCTGCGGCCGAACGCGGCCAACAGCGGCGGCTACTGCGCGGTCGCCGCCTCCTGCTTCTGAGACGCGGTACGACCGGACATCGTCAGATCTTCACGTCGGCGATGTCCGTGTCGCTGTGGTCGAACATGCCGATGAGCTGCTGCACGCCGAACGTCGCCAGGCCGATCCCCGCGCCGATCAGCGTCCCCAGCCCCGGCTCGACGGAGCCGAGCACCGCGCCGGTGGCGATCGCGCCCGCCAGCCCCACGCCCGCCTCGGCGATCTTGTACCCGTTGCCGTTCTGGATGGCGTCGTAGAGCTGGTACCCGGAGAACGCGACCCCGGCGACCGACGCCGCCCCGCCCAGCTTGCCCAGGAACTCCGAAGCGTCCGCCGCGGCGATGCCGCCCTTGGTGGCCGCGTCGAAGGAGAGCCCGGGCACCTTGTCCAGCCAGCCCGCGGTCTTCAGCGCGGTGTTCACGAACTTCTCGTCCGTGCTCAGCGTCTCCGGCGCCAGGCCCTTCACCGCGTCCAGGAACGCCTTGCCGCCGTTCTTGATCGCCAGGCCGTTCTGCACGTCGCCGGCCACGCCGGTGGCGATCTTCCCCAGGTCCCCGTCGCGGATGCCGTCCACCAGCGTGTTGGTGTTGTCCACCACGCCCGCCAGGCCGCCGAGCGCGGTCAGTCCGCCCACCGCCCCGGCCTGCACCCGGAACGCGGTCTTGACGTTGTCCTCGCCGAACTTCTCCACCAGCTTCTGGTTGAGCGCGTTGTTCGCGTCGGCCAGCGGGGTGAGCGGCTTGCCGTCCTTGGGGGCGATCTCGTTGCCGATGCCCAGCAGCTTCACCGCGTTCACGCCGCCGTTGGCGATGTAGCTCTGCGCGTCCTTGAAGGTGTCGGCGCCGCTCTGCGCGGCCAGCCGCTGCGCGGTCTCCGAATACCCGGCCAGCTCGTTCTTGCCGTTCACCTCCGCGCCGTCGATGAAAGTGTGATCGCCGGTCTTGTCCAGCAGCGTGCGGCCGGTGGTGCCGTCCGGCCCGGTGACCGTCTCGTCGGAGCTGACCAGCTGCACGCCCTGGTTGCTGAGCAGGCTGTTCGTCTTCCGGTCCACCTCGTACTTCTGGCCGTCCTTGTCGGTGCGCTGGACGTCGAGGTGGTCGTTGATGGCCAGGCCGTCGTCGGTGGCCTTGGTGGTGCGGTCGAAGTTGGTGACGGTGTGGTTGCCCTCGGCGTCCTTCTCGTCCTTGTGCAGGTTCGCCAGCGAGCCGTCGGCGGCGTAGGTCTGCGAGGTCTTGGAGGAGATGTCCACCGCGTCGCCGCCGTCCTTGCCCGGGACCTTCCCGGAGACGTTCTCGGTGACGGTGGAGCCGTGCGCCTCGCGGTGGGTAGTGGTGCTGATGTCGGTGTGGCCCTCGACGAAGGTCTGCGCGTCGTAGGTGTTCCCGCTGTGCTCCTCCAGCTTCCACTGCACCGGGGACTTGTCGCCGTCCTTGGCCCAGCCGGGGAGGCTGTCCAGCGCCGCCGCGTCCTGCGCCGCCGGGTGGAAGTCCTTCGGGGCGTCGTCGTCGGGCTTGAACGACTGCGTGCCGGCGTCGCGCTCCAGCCGCATCTGGCCCTGGGAGAAGGTGGCGCTGTCGGAGATCTGCGCCGCGGCCGGCTCCCCGTCCGGGCCCTTCTGGCCGCCCGCCGGGACGCTGACGGAGTGGGTGCTGACCACGTCCACCGGCTGGTCGTCGGAGAACTTGTCCTGGAAGTCGTCCTTGATGCCGCCGCCCGAGTGGCTGGCGTCGTCCTTGGACTGCTGCTCGTAGGTCTTGGTGGTCTGGGTGATGCCGGTCTTGCCCTGGCCGTACTCGGACTCCACCAGCTTGTCGCCGTCGTGGCGGATGGACTGCTGCTGGACCTGGACGTTCGGGTCGCGGCTGTTCTTGAGCTGGTCGATGTCCGGGGAGGCCGTCGGAGTCTTGCTGGGGTCCTCCTTCCAGCTGGCGCGGGTGGTGGAGGAGTCGCCGTTGGGGCCGGCGGTGACGGAGCTGAAGTTGGCCTGGCCCTTGGCCCAGTTGGTCTTCTCGATGGTGGTCTTGTCGCCGTCGCGGATGGCGGTGGTCCGGGACGTGATGTCCCCGTCCTTGTTGCGGGCCACCAGCGTGGCGCGGTTCGGGTCGTCGCTCTTCACCACCTCCACGCCCGGCGGCAGGTCCTTCTGGTCCTTGCCCGCGAGCGAGAAGATGTGGTCGGCGGCGTCCTTGTTGCTCTGAGAGGCGTCCTTGCCGCCCTTCTCCAGCGCGGCGCGCTCCTCGCCCACCGTCGTCACGTCGACGGCCTGGCGCGCCTGCTGCTCGCCCTTGGTCTGGGCGGAGGCGGCCTGGAACTTCGGGTCCAGCTTGGTGATCGCGTCCGCGCCCTGGTAGTCGCCGGTCTGGCGGAGGTGGTCCGCCATCGCGCCGCCCAGCTTCACCACCGACGGGTCGTCCGCGTTGGCCTTCAGCGCCGCGTTCACCTTGTTGCCGCCGAACAGCGAGGCCGGGTTCAGGAGGTTCGGCTTGGAGGCGTCCGACAGCGTGGAGGCGATCTGCTGGCGGCCCTTGTCCCCGGCCGCATCGGCGGCGCTCGCCAGCGACTTCACCGTGGCGTTGGCCTGGTCCTGGGAGGTGAGCGGGTTGCTCAGCCCCTTGCCGATCTGGTCCATCGCGCCCTTGCTGTTGTCCACCAGCGCCGAGCGGTAGTCCTGGTCGCCGTTCTGCTGGAGCTGCCGGTCCAGCTCCGCCGCGCCCTGCGCCGGGCCCTTCTTCGCGGCGTCGGAGACGCGGGAGGCGTCGGCCTTGCCGGCCTCGGCGGGGGTGACGACGGACTTGGCGCCGAAGAGCTGCTCCTGGTCCTTCGCGTTCAGGCTGCCGGCGTCGAAGACGTCCTTGACCTGGTTCGCCTGCTGGTACGGCTCGGCCTGGCCGGCGTCGCGGGCGGCGCCGTTGGCGACCTTCTCGGAGCGGATCGCCTTGTTCGCGGTGTCCAGCGCGGTGCGGCGGGAATTCCGGGCGGTCTCCTCGGCCTGGGTCTGCGCCTTCTGCGCCTTGTCCGCGGCGGTGGTGGCGGCGTCGGACTTCGTCTTGGCGGTGTCGTACGTGGTCTTCGCCTTGGAGAGCTGGTCGATCTGCCCCGGCCGCGGGCCGCGCTGGTCCACCGCGTTGCTCAGCGAGTCGTAATGGGACTTGGCGTCGTGCAGGTCAGAGGTGGCCTTGGTCTTGTCCGCCTGGGCCTGCTGGTTGGCGGTCTTCGCCTTGGTGGCGGCCTGCTGGTCCTGGGTGGCCTTCTGCTGCGCCGCGGCAGCCTTCTGGCGGGAAGCCTCGGCCTGCTGCTGGGCCTTCTGGGCGGCGGCGGCCTTGGCGGCGGCGTCGGACGCGCCCGAGGAGGCGGAAGCAGGGGCGGCGGCGGGCTTCGTGCTGCTGGTGGGAGCTGGGACGCTCATGGGGAGGCTCCTGTGGGACCGGAGGCGCTTGACCCATTATCCCTACCCAAAGTTGCGCAGATTCTTCGAAATCTGGAATGTCTCCGCCACCGCTGCGGCGCGGGGGCGCCAGCTCCTGCCGGATTTTTTACACGCCCCAGCGGCGCTTCATGGCCTCCACGGTCGGATCAGCCAGGTTCTTCGAAGCCTGGGGGCCCGGGCCGGTGATGATGTCGATGCCGTTCTTGTTGCCCTTCACCACCCGGCTCATGTTCGCGATGTCCTTGAACACGTCCGTCTGCCCGCCGGCGTCGGCGAGCGCGTGGTGGGTGTTCACGTCCACCGTGAACTGCGACTCCTTGCGGCCGGTGAACTGGACGTAGGACTCGAAGGGCGGGAGCGACGCGGTGGGGACGCCCTTGTTGAGCGCCTCCACGTGCCCGTCCGGCATGGTGATCGGCGTGGCCGCCAGCAGCGTGGGCCCGTGGCAGAGCCCGACGATGGGCAGCTTCTCGCCGATGGCCCGCTGCATCATCCCCGCGATGTTGGGGTTGGCCTGGAGGTGGGTGGCGTCGCTGGCCACGGCCACGTCCTCGTTGAAGCCAAGCCCGCCCGCCAGGTACACGGCGCCGAACTGCTTGGGGTCGAACTTGGAGGACGGCGCCGCGTTCCCCAGCAGCTCCTTCGCGATCTCCCCCGTCTCGCCGTGCGGGTCGAGGTGCGACGGCGCGCCGTAGCCCAGGTTCACCGTCCGGTTCGACACGTTGAGGCTGTCGCGCTGGAAGGACACCGGCTGCCCGTCCGGGGTGAAGATCTGGAGGTGGTAGCCCTTGTCGTGCATCTCCGACGCCCAGTCCATCAGCTCCTGCCACTGCGCCCCGTGCGAGCTGGCGATCACCGCGATGGACTTCTCGCGCGGCGCCTTGGGCGTCAGGTCCGGCTCCGGCAGCTTGGACTGGATCTGCTGGATCGCGTCGTCCAGCGACACCTGCCCGCCGGCGCCGTCCCACGCGCGCTTGAGCAGCGTCCGCTCCATCGCGTCGTGGTTCTCGCCCGCGGGGGCCGGCCGGGCCGGGGAATTCCACAAGCCCATCATGGGCAGCGTGGAGTAGAGCTGCTTGCGGTCCTCGGCGGTGAGCGTCCCCGCCTGCGCCTTGGACTGGAGCGAGGCGATGGTCTGCGCGGCCTGCTTCATCTGCGGGCCGTTGAGCGCGTCCATCAGCTCCAACTGGGTGTCGTGGCCCAGGCGGGCGATGGGCTCGCCGAAGTCCGCGCTCTTGATGTTGATCTCCGGATCGCAGCCGTACTTGTGGATGTACGCCGCGCGCACGCCCTCCAGCTGGTCCGCGCTCATCCCGTCCAGCAGCTGCCGGGTCCGGTCCACCCGGGTGCCGTCGTTGCCCAAAAGGAGGTTCGACCGGTCCGTGAACAGCGTGTGCAGCGCCCCGGCGATCTTCAGCGGGTCGCCCGACGCCTTCACCGAGCCCACCGTCTTCTCCGAGAGGGGGAAGAACGCGTGGCCGGCGACCTCCGGGCGCGGCGCGGGCGCGGGGGCGACGCCGGCGCGGAAGGTGGAGCTGGGAGTGGAGGCCGGGGCGGAGGCGGCAGGCGCGGAGGCCGGGACCGGCGCGCCGGAGGGGGCGCTGGGGGCGCGGGCCGGGGCGGCGTTGGGGATCTGGGCGCTGCGGATCTCGGGGGTAGCCATATGTGGGACCTATATAGACGAACTGACCGAAATAGTCAAACTGGTCATTTCCTGCGCGGCCCGGTATAAGGATCGCCGCACATGGAGAACGACGGCGGGCGAGGTCACAAAGGCGAGCTGTTGCTGGCGGCGGCGAAGCGGTGCTTCCTGATGCACGGGTACCGCCGCACGTCGATCGACGACGTGGCGCAGGAGGCGGGCGTCGCGAAGGGGACGGTCTACCTCTACTTCAAGAGCAAGGAGGAGATCTTCCGGGCGGTGAGCAGCGCGGTCATCCGCAAGTACCTGGGGGACGCCGAGAAGGCGGCGTCGTCGCCGGGGACGGTGGAGGAGCGGCTGGCGGGAGCGCTGGAAGCGAAGGTCCTCACCGTCCACGCGCTCAAGTCCTCCGCGCACGGCCAGGAGTTGGTGGACTCCTCGCACACCGTGAGCGGCGATATCTTCGAGGCGTCGTATTCGGCGTTCGTGAAGATCCTGGAGAAGATCCTGGAGGACGCGGACCTGTCGATGCCCGCCTCCGAGGCGGCGTGGCTGGTCTTCCGCGCCGCGCACAGCGCCGGCTTCTCCCCGGCGCCGCCGCCCCCGGACGTCGCGGAGGTGCAGCGGCGGATCCGGGCCCTGGCGGAGGTGCTGGTCCGCGGGTTGACGGATCCCGTCAGCTCCCGCCCGCGCGCAGCCGCACGGGCGAGGCCGAGCGCTGCTGCCCGTACGTCTTGAACTTCTCCAGGACGATCGCCATCTCGCGCTCGTCGAGGATGACCGGGTCGCCTGCGGACAGCGCGATGGCGTACTGCCGGGCGAGGTTCTCCACCTCCAGCGCCAGCTTCATCGACTTCTCCAGCGTCCCCGCCAGCGCCAGCATCCCGTGGTTGGCCAGCAGGCACGCGGTCCGGTCGCGGAGCGCCTCCACCGCGAGCTTCGCCAGCTCCTCGGTGCCGAAGGTGGCGTAGGGCGCGCAGCGGATGTCGATCCCGCCCGCCACCGCCACCATGTAGTGGAACGCCGGGATGCCGCGGCGCAGGGACGACAGCGCGGTGGCGTACGGCGAGTGGCAGTGGAGGATGGCCTGCACCTCCGGCCGAGCGTCGTAGAGGCCCTGGTGCATCCGCCACTCGCTGGAGGGGAGCCGGGAGCCGGCGGCCTGGCCGTTCTTGCCGATCTCCACGAGGTCGCTGGGGTGCAGGCCGTCGTACGGCATCCCGGTGGGGGTGATCAGGAAGCCGCGCCGGGTGCGGAGGCTGACGTTCCCGGAGGTGCCCACGTTGAGCCCCGCGGCGTTCATCGCGCGGGCGGTGGCGATCAGCTCGTCGCGGGCCAGAAAGCTCATGGCGCGGCCACTTAGCATGGCCGCGCCAGAGGGTGACGAAGTTACGAGGTGCCGCGGTTACGGCGCCGGGGGCGGCGGGGCGAAGGACGCCTCCTCGGCCTGGACCTTCCAGCCCATGGGCGTGCGGATGAAGATCTCCGACGACTGGGTCTGGGCGGCGACCACCGTGCCGTCCGGGGCGGTGAAGGTATCCACCCACGAGCCCAGGCCCATGGCGGCGTCGTCGCCCAGCGCCACCACGTCGTACTGCTGGAGCTGGACCTGCAGGTCGGGGGAGGCGGCCCAGGTGCCGCCCACGTCCGCGCGCAGCGCGGCCTGCCCGGCGCCCTCCTCACCCTCGAACGCGTAGACGTAGCGGAGGTCGGGCGTGTAGCCGGCCACCAGCGCGTCCAGGTTGCGCGCGTTGAAGTTGGCCTGCCAGCCGAGCATCAGGCCGGTGAGCGCGTCCGGGGACGGGCCCACGCCGTTGCGGAGCGGCGCCGGGGTGGCGGAGGGAGCGGACGGGGGCGGCGGCAGCGGCGCGCCGGCGGAGGTGTGCTCGGACGCGATCAGGTACGAGCCGTCCTTCTGCCGCACCATCGCGCGGAGCGCGCGGAGGTGGAAGGTGAGGCGCGTGCCGTCCGGGATGAGGAACGAGTTGTCGAAGTGGGTGATGCTGTACAGGTGATTGCGATCGATCGCCCAGCCCTGGTGGGCGGTGATCGTCACCTGGCGGCCCGGCGCCGCCAGCGCCTGGTTGAGGGTGGCGCGGAGCTGGTCCTTGCCGCGGACGCGCCCGAAGACGCCGATGTGCTGCATGTCGTCGGTGAACAGCGCGAGCGACGCCTCCACGGACTGCTGCGTGTCCGGGATGCTGGTGGCGGCGGCGAAGGCCTGGTTGACCCTCAGCGTCTCCGCCTGGGCGTCCACGGCCTTCACCTCCTGGTTGATGGCGGAGGCGTCGTTCGGGTCCTCGGTGGCGGGGTCCTGGCCGCAACCAACTGCGGTCAGCATCAGGGTGCACGCGGCCAGGGCCGCAGAGGCAATGCGGAAGCGAAGCATGGCGGTCTCTCTTGGGTTGGAGTGTGTTGAACTGCGCCGGTAGAGACGGCCGACCCCCGCGAAACTCATCGGCGGGAGGAAACGTGAACAAGAGCAAGGACGTGGAAGCGTGGTTCCAGAAGTGCGCGAACCCGCTCAAGGCGGAGATGCTCCGCGCGCGCGACCTGATCCTCTCCGCCGACGACCGGATGACGGAGTGCATCAAGTGGCAGACGCCCACGTTCGTGTTCGGGGACAACCTCGCCAGCTTCAACCCAAGTCGAAGCAGCGCGCCGGCGGCTCCGAAGAGGAAGAAGGCGAAGACATCCCGGGGGTGACGGCAGCGCTCACCACCGTCACCCCCCCGCCTTCCGTCCCCTCGTCCTCGCACTTCACTTCAACAGGTCGCCGATCTTCGTCGCGATACCCAGGTCGAAGGGCTCGAACTTGAGGCGTCCCTGCTGGAACGCCGCCATCCCGTCGAGCTTGCCCTGGCGGAGCGCGATGAAGTCGTCCGCGGAGATGGTGATCGTCGTCTTCGGGTTGGCGATCTGACCCGCCTTCACCCAGTCCGAGGTCTTCCGGAGGTCCACGCCCCACTGCCCGCCGCCCGGCCCCGTCACGTTGAGCTGCAGGGGCGCGTTGATGTCCCTCGCGATGTCCGGGTGCGCCGCGATCTTCGCCGGGATGTCCACCTCCATCGCGTTCTGCACCGGGGACTTGTTGGTCTGCGGCGGCGGCGTCGGGTTCGGCGCGGGCGCGGGGGTTGGAGCCGGCGCGGGATTCGGGTTCGGCGCGGGCGCCGGGTTCGGAGCCGGCGCGGGATTCGGATTGGGGGCCGGCGCTGGAGCGGGGTTCGGAGCCGGGGCCGGGTTCGGCGTCTGCGCGCCACCGCCACCGCCCTGGAGCAGTTCACCGATGGTCTTGAAGAGGTCCCCGAGCTGCTCGATCAGCTTGCCGATCCCTTCGAGCAGGTTGTTCGCCTGTCCATCTCCGCCCTGCTGCGCGCCTTGCACGGCGGGCTGGAACGCGTCGCCCGGGCCGGGAAGCGCGGTGGCGTTGGCAGGCTGAGCCGCCGCGGTCGGCTGCGCGCCCGCCGCGGCGGGGTTGGGTTGCACGGGAAGACCGACGGAGGCGAACGCCTGGACCATGACGAGGTTCCTCGGGGCACACGTCTCGCCTGGGAGGGCGATGGCGCGGCCGGTAGTTGGTTGGATGGGAATTGCGGATCGACGAGCGCCGCCAGGGACTGGGGCGCTCGTCTTCACCGCTCGCTCCGGTGAAACATCCACCGGAGGTGTGATTCATGTTTCTGTTATCGAGCGCCGAGAATTTTGGTTGCGCACATCTGTGCACCTTGTGTGCCAGGTTGGCGGACACGCGCGCCGGACCGAGGTCGCGTCGATGCGACCTGAGGCGGGATCGGCGCTCCCTGTCCAACCATCCAGCGCGGCGTCCGCGCGTCCGGGGGTTGCGCGGCAGGGGCAAGCGTAGAGACCTTGCGCTGGGGTGCGACGATGCTCGCGTTTCTGGCTTCGCTCGCCGCGTGGCTCGGGCTGGGCGGCCATACCTTCACCGTGGACACCACGCTCGACGCGGTGGACGCCAACCCGGGCGACGGCATCTGCGCGCGGGCGGTGGTGGGCAACAGCGACGGCTTCACCACGCCCCTCGGGCGGTGCACGCTCCGCGCGGCGGTGATGGAGGCGGAGGCGACCTGGAGGCTGGACACCATCGTGGTGCCGTCCGGGAGTTACCACCTCGACCTCGCGCCGTCGTCCGGCGGCGGGCGGCTGAGCGTCACCCGCAGCGTCCGCATCCAGGGTGCCGGCGCCGACAGCACCGTCATCGACCAGGACCGGCACGACATCATCATCTACGTCACGGGCGGGGACATCGAGATCGACAACGTCACCCTGCAGGGCGGCGAGTCCCAGTCGGGCGGCGGCCTGCGGATCGAGGGCCCGGCGGAACTGTCGCTCACCGACTCGATCGTGCGGGCGAGCTCCGCCTTCACCGGCGGCGGGGGGCTGCTGATCAACACCGGCGCCACCGCCACCCTGCGGCGCGTCTCCGTCCTGGACAACGTCGCCAACGGCGCGTTCGGCGGCGGCCTGTGGAACAAGGGAGAGACCTGGGTCTACGACTCCACCTTCGCCAACAACGTCTCCAACCGGGCGGGGGCCATCCGCAACGAGGGCAACCTCAACCTGCGGAACGTCACCATCAGCGGGAACCAGGCAAACTCACCGGAGGCTGGAACGGGCGGCATCTCGCAGAACGGGTTCGCGGTGCTCAACAACGTCACCATCACCGGCAACACCGGCGTCGGGAACAACCCGGCCAGCTTCCGCGGCGGCGGGATCCAGACCACCGCCGGCCAGCTCACGGTGGTGAAGAACAGCATCATCGCCGGGAACACCGGCGGCGCCGGGCCCAACGACTGCGACGGCGCGCTGACTCCGGACAGCAAGTACAACCTCATCGGCGACAGCGACGGGTGCAGCGTCACCAGCTACGTCTTCACCTACGCGTTGGACGTCTCGCCTGGGCTGGGTTCCCTGGGGAGCCACGGCGGCCCGACCCTGACCCAGGTCCCCGGTTTCACCAGCCCGGCGCTCGACGCGGCCTACGGCTTCCCGCCTCCCGCCGCCGACGCCTGCGAGCCACGCGACCAGCGCGGCGTCCCGCGGCCACAGGGGACGGGCCACTGCGACCTGGGCGCGGTGGAGGTGACGCCCTCCAACGCCTTCGTCACCGGCTTCGTCCTGGTGAACGCGGACACCAACACCGACGTTCGCCCGTTGCTCCACGGCGACACGCTGGACCTGACCGCGCTCCCGGCCCATCTCAGCGTCCGGGCGGTGGTGAGCGGCTTCGCCGGCAGCGTGGTGTTCGGCCTGGATGGGACGCCCTCGTTCCAGGTGGAGAACGTCTCGCCCTGGGCGCTGGGCGGCGACGCGCCGCTGGGAGACTACCTCCCGGTGGCGTTCACCACCGGCCAGCACGCCCTCGTCGCCACGCCCTTCGCCGGCTCCAGCGGGAGCGGCGCGGCGGGAGGCAGCCGCTCCATCACGTTCCGCGTCGCCGGCCTCCCGTTCATCGCCCCCCACTTCCCGTAGCGCCGGCCATGAAGTCATCGAGCGTGACGCTCCGCTCGCCGCTCCCTGGTTCGGCGGCCGCTTCCGTAGCGGCCGGCCATGAAGTCATCGAGCGTAACGCTCCGCTCGGCGCTCCCTGGTTCGGCGGCCACTCCCGTAGCGCCGGCCATGAAGTCATCGAGCGTGACGCTCCGCTCGCCGCTCCCTGGTTCGGCGGTCGCTTCCGTAGCGGCCGGTCGTGAAGTATTCGAGGCGGTGTGGACGACGCGCTTCGCCGTGACGCGCACGCGGCCCGGGCCGAACGGCTCCGCGGGCCGTCGCTCCTGGAGCGGCTCCTCGCGGTGCCCGCCGCCGACCGAGACGCCTGGGTCGACGCGCTGCTCGGCGTCCCGGAGCCGCCCCCGGATGCGCCGTTGCCGCGAGGCGCGGTGCCGTACCTCCCCGCCGGTGTCGACGAGATCCTCGCGATGGCGCGGGAGGCGCCTCTCCGCCGGGGCGACGTGCTGGTCGACCTGGGCTCCGGGCTGGGCCGGGTAGCGATCCTCGCGCACCTCCTCTCCGGCGCTCGGGCCCACGGCGTGGAGATCCAGGAGGCGCTGGTGCGCGAGGCCACCGCGTGCTGCGCCCGGCTGGGCCTGTCGGCGGACGTCACCTTCACCTGCGCCGACGCCGCGAGCTCAGGGCTCGACGGGTCCGTGTTCTTCCTCTACGCCCCGTTCAACGGCGAGCTGCTGGCGCGCGTGATGCGGCGCGTGGAGGCCGTCGCGCGGCACAGGCCGATCGTCGTCTGCGCCGCCGGGCTCGAGCTTCCGGACGAGCGCTGGCTGCGGCGGCGCGAGACCTCCCCGCTCGCCATCACCCTCTACGACTCCATCTCGCGGTAGCTTCGCCAACATGCGCGCCGTTCGAGTCCACGAGTTGGTCGGCCCGCGCGGGCTTCGCGTCGACGACGTCGAATCCCCGCGGCCGGGTGAAGGGGAAGTCCAGATCTCCGTCCACGCCGCGGGGGTGAACTTCCCGGACGTGCTCCTCTCCCACGGGAGGTACCAGTTCAAGCCCGAGCCCCCGTTCATCCCCGGCGGCGAGGCGGCGGGCGTGGTGAGCGCCGTCGGCCCCGGCGTGAGCGGGCTGAAGCCCGGTGACCGCGTGGTGGTCACCATGGTCAACGGCTGTTTCGCCGAGCAGCTCGTCGCCCCGGAAGCCGCCGCGGTGAAGCTGCCCGCGGAGGTCGACTTCACCGTCGGCGCCATCACGTTGCTGACCTACGCCACCACCTACCACGCGCTCGTCGACCGGGCGGCCATCCAACCCGGCGAGACGCTGCTGGTGCTGGGCGCGGCGGGCGGCGTCGGCGTCGCGGCCATCCAGCTCGGGAAGCACCTCGGCGCGAAGGTCGTCGCCGCCGCGTCGACGCCCGAGAAGGTCGCCTTCTGCAAGCGGATGGGCGCGGACGAGGGAATCGCCTACGGCTCGGAGGACCTGAAGGAGCGGGTGAAGTCCCTCACCGGCGGCGACGGCGCGGACGTCGTCTACGACCCGGTCGGCGGGCCGTACTCGGAGGCGGCGCTGCGGGCCATCGCCTGGAAGGGCCGCTTCCTCGTCGTCGGCTTCGCGGCCGGCGACATCCCCAAGGTCCCGCTCAATCTGGTGCTCCTCAAGGGCTGCCAGGTGGTGGGCGTGTTCTGGGGCGCGTTCGCCATGCGCGAGACCGCGAAGAACCGCGCCAACTGCGAACAGGTCCTCCGGTGGGTCGCCGGGGGGAAGCTGAAGCCGCACCTGGACGCGACGCTCCCGTTCGCTCGAGCGGCGGAGGCGCTGGAGCGACTGGAGCGTCGCGAGGTGCAGGGGAAGATCGCGCTCGTCCCCTGAGGTGAGGCCCTACGGCGAGGCGCACCGCAGCCGGTCGGCGCCCTGCTTCACGGTCACCACGTCCAGGCCCGCCGTGTTCTGCGCGCACTGGAGGATGCTGGCGAAGTCGGCGATGGGGTACAGCTGCTGTTGGTTCGACGTCGCCGCGCTGGTGAAGTCGTGGAAGACGAGGATGCGCCAGCCCTTGCTCGCCGCCGCGTCGGCCAGCATCGCGCAGACCGCCGCGGGGGTAGAGGTGGTGATGCCGTCCCCGTTGAGCTGGTACACGTCATTGCCCATGTAGTTCAGGCCCGGGTTCACGGTGCGGTGCGACGCGTAGCGGCTCTTGATCGCCGCCAGGACCGTCGCGTTGTACAGGCCCATCGGCGTGGCGAAGGACTCCACCTGCGAGCTGACGTGGTCCAGCAGGTACTGCTTCGAATTCCCCAGCTCGTTCGCCAGGGCCGTCGCGGAGAGGCTGGTCAGGTCGGCGTGGGTGACGGTGTGGCTGCCCACCTCGTGCCCCGCCGCCGCGAGCGACACCGCGTTCGGGAGCTGGCCGTACGTCGAGAGGTTGTTGGTGATGTGGTAGACGGTCGCCTTCATCCCGTACTGCGCGAGCAGCGGCCGCACCAGCGTGTCCTGCGACGCGTACGAGTCGTCCAGGGTGAAGGACACCATGCCCCGGGTCAGCGGCGTGCACGTGGGCGAGGTGCTGGGCGTGCCCGCGCACGCGTCGGTGAGCGGGGCCGTGTCGACGAGGTAGTGGAAGGGCCGCGTCCGCGCCGTCGCTCCCGTCGCGTCCGTCGCATGGAGGGTGACCAGCGTGCCCGTGGCCAGCCCGCCGGCGCCCGCGGTCCACTCGCCCCAGCCGTAGGAGAGCGGGATGGAGCCGCCCCCGACGACGTCCAGCGACACGCTGCGGGGGATGCTGCCGCCGTAGACCTTGAAATCCGCCCACCACTCGCCGGCGGAGGAGCTCTGCCGCCAGGTCGGGTCCCAGGGCGCGTTGCAGATGGGCGTCACGCACTGGCCGCTCTCGCACACCGTCCCCGCCGAGCAGCCGCAGGTGCCGCCGCAGCCGTTGCTGCCGCAGGTGCCCGGCGCGCAGGAAGGCGTGCAGCAGGTCTGGTTCGAGAGGCAGACGGAGCCGCTGGCGCACCCGCAGGTGCCGCCGCAGCCGTCGCTGCCGCAGGTGCCCGGCGCGCACGAGGGCGTGCAGCAGGTGTGGCTCGACGTGCAGACGGAGCCGCCGCCGCACGCGCAGGTGCCGCCGCAGCCGTCGCTGCCGCAGGTGCCCGGCGCGCACGAGGGCGTGCAGCAGGTGTGGTTCGGGGTGCAGACGGAGCCGCTGCCGCACGCGCAGGTGCCGCCGCAGCCGTCATTGCCGCAGGTGCCCGGCGCGCACGACGGCGTGCACGCGCCGCAGTGGATGGCCGGCGTCACCGTCTGCTGGTAGGGGAACCATTCGGTCACCGCCGTGTTGCCGCCCGACGCGGCGGCCTGCGTGGCGTGCAGGCGGATGGAGGTGCCCGGGGGGACGCCGTCCGCGCCGCCGACGAACTTGGAGTAGCCGTCCGCCAGCCCGGCCTTCCAGGGGAGGTCCACCGTGTCCTGGGGATTGGCGATCTCCACCTGCATCGACGCCACGGTGTCGTCGTGCACGGAGAACTCCATCCACCAGTCGCCCTGGACGCACCACTGGGTGCCGAAGTGCGGGTCCCAGGCGCACGAGGTCACCGCGGCGCGGGCGCTCCCGAGATCTTCGTTCTCCGTCGGTGCGCACGAGCAGAGCGCCGCGAGGAGGAGGACGGCGGACGACACTTCAGGGCGACACTTTTTCAGGATCCAGGACAAGGACATGGCGTCCCTCCCTACAACTGGTTTCCCCCCGCCATGGCCGTCGGCGAAACTGTACTCCTTCACAATACGGATGAAGCTCCGATCTTTACCGGAAGGTCATGTAGGACATGGTTTGCGATGCAAACTGGTTGTGACGACGACGTTGGTCGGTGCGCCAACTGGTTTGTGACGCAAACCGACCTCGCTCGCCGGAACGAGGGGGCCGGATGACGGCGCCGTTCGAAGGGCTGGCGGAGCTGGACCGGCTCATCCACGAACCGGCGCGATTGGCGATCCTCACCGCGCTCGGGTCGTGCGAGCGCGCGGACTTCCTGTTCCTGCAGTCCCTCACCGGGCTGTCGAAGGGGAACCTCTCCAGCCACCTGTCCAGGCTGGAGGAGGCGAAGCTGGTGGTGATCGAGAAGGCGTTCCAGGGAAAGACGCCCACCACCACGCTGCGCATCACGCCCGAGGGGGCGGAGGCGGTGGAGAAGCACTGGGAGCGGCTGGCGAAGCTGCGCGCCGACTCCCGGAAGTGGACGCCGCCGAAGGACGGCTGAGCGGTAGTCGCGCGCGCGGTCCATCGACCTGTTCGAGTCCGAGCAGGTGGTGATGACCGGGACGGCGCTGCGCACGACCCGCGCGTCCGGCCAGCTCGCGGACGCGAACCGCCGTCACGTGAGCGGGTTGCGGGCCGGCAGGTCCGGGAATCGTCCGAAGTCGCGGTCTGCCGTCAACAGCTCGTCGACGCCGTGAAACAGCGCCAGCGCGGCGACGCGCGCGTCGTGGATCTTCGCTCCCTGGATCCGGCCCTTGCGCGCCAGGTGCGCGAGCACCTCCCAGTACCCCTCCCGCTCCTCGCCGAGGGTCACCACGGTGGGCGATGACAGCCAGGCATCCACCTGGGCCAGCGCCGCGTCGAGCGGGGTCGGCGTCTTGAAGATCCTCGGGTTGGTGACGATACCCAGAAACTCGTGGAGGCACGGCCATGGAAGCGCCCACGGCTCGGCGCCTTCCGCGGCCGCGGACAGGAGCTCTTTGGCCTGGGCGTGGAAGGGCGACTCGGCCCGATGGGCGTACACCAGGAGGTTGGTGTCGAACGCTCTCACGGGCCCCGGCCTTCGTAAGCCAGGTCCCGGATCCGGTCCCAGTCGGTCTCCTGGAGCCCCTCCACGAGCCCGTCTCCCCGGAACGAACAGTCGGGCAGCCTGAACGCCGGCCGCCCGGACCGTTGCTCTTGCAGGTAGCGCCGGAGCGCGTCAGCCATGAGGGCCCGGAACGTCACCTTCCGCTGTTGGGCAAGCTGCTGCGCTCTTCGGAGAAGGGGATCGGGCAGATCGAGCGTGGTCCTCATATGCCTCAGCATATCCATGAATATGCTTGAGCACAAACATGGGATACCTATACTGGCGCCATGCCTGAATCGCCTCCGCCCCCGGGCCAGGATCTCTGGAAGGTCATGAAGGACCTCGCCGACAAGACCATCGACGCGCAGCAGCGCTTCTGGGACCAGGTGACGCGTCCGGCGCCCTCCTCGAAGAAGGGTGGCTCCGGCGAACAGGCGCAGCAGGCCGTCACGGACTACGTCCGGTCGATGACGAAGCTGGGGCTCCAGTTCGGGGCCCACGTCTGGCAGCGGAACCTCAACCTCGGGAGCGCGCTGTGGGGCGCCTGGGCGGGCAAGGAGCCGGGCAAGGAGGCCGCGTCCCCGGCCTCGTCCGAAGAGGAAGGCGCCAGCCCCAGGAAGTCGCGTGCCGGCAAGTAGCTACCCGTACGCGTTCCACGTCGCGCTGGACGGCAACGGGATCAACGGCCTGGAGGGCAAGGCGGGCGTGTGCCTGTTCCTCTACGACCCGGAGACCGCCCGCTACGCCTACAAGGTGAAGTACTACCAGGGCGTGGGCGGCGGGCACGCGGTGAGCGTGAACCCAGGGAGAACCGTGGGGTTCCTGGGCAACGCCGGCCAGCACCTCCTCTTCTACGACGCGGACTCGCTGGAGGAGGTGGCGCGCTTCTCCACCCTCCACGTGGAGCCCACCGACACCAGCCTGCGCGGCACCACGCACGTGGTCTGGCTCTCGGACCGGGAGCTCCTGGCGCCGGTGGGCGAGCACTTCTACCGCTTCGACCTGGACAAGCTGGACCGCCCGGAGCGGATGGTGAAGCACGGGGTGAAGCTCCCGCACGCGCTCAAGCGCACCGCCTCCGGCCGCTACATCTGCTACGGCTCCATGGACCACCCGACCCGCGGCGAGGCCCGCGAGGTCGGCATCTGGGACATGCAGACGGACCAGGTGACCCGCGTCGACCTCCCGGCCACCTGCTGGCACCTGGTGGCCCACCCCACCCGCGACGTGGTGTACGCCGTCTCCTTCCGCGTCCTGCCGCAGGACGGCGACTACCACCAGTGGGCGATGGCGTTCTTCAAGGAGTACGCCTTCGAGATCGACGCCGCCTCCGGCCGCGTGACGCGGCACTGGACGGTAGGCCGGGAAACCCCCGCGCACATCAACTCCGACGTCACCCTCTCCGACCGCGAGCTGATCTTCTGCAACGGCGCCAGCCAGACCATCATCTGCGTGGACCTGGAGGGGATGGCCAGCTTCCGCATCATCGACGAGAAGCCGGACCTCCTGGAGACGCTGCGCAGCGGCCGCCAGGTGGCCACCCAGGTCTTCGACGTCCTGGCGCGCGGCGGCCTGTTCACCCGCACGCGCGACCTCTTCGCCGCGCTCCGCGTCAGCCGCTTCTCGCTGGTGGACTCCCTCCACGCCTGCCAGCTGTCGGCCGACCAGAAGCTGCTTTTCACCGCCAACCGCGGCCTCAACCACATCACCATCTACGAGTACCCGGACGCGAAGGTGCGGCTGCGCGCGGCGATGCCGGACCTCCATCAGTTCGAGCCGGGCATGCCGTGGATCTCCGACCCGCGCCTGGGCTTCCACCACGGGTACCTGCTCAGCCCGAGGTAGCTTCAGCCTTCAGTCGAGGAAGGCCTCGCGCAGTCGGAGCACGTCCGGCGACGGGCGCAGCTTCGCGGCCAGGTCGCGGCCCACGTGCGGGCTGCAGCCGACCAGCCACGCCAGCGCGTCCGCGATCGCCTCCCGCGCCGGCCGCGGCCGGTAGCCCAGCGCCGCCGCCCGGTCGTGCCGGTACCAGTAGAAGCGGCCCACCGTGTTCGCCTCCGCGCGCGTCGTCTTCGGCGCCCGGCCGGTGACCGCCGCGCCCAGCTCCTGCGCCATCGCCGTCAGCAGCGCGGCGGTCCGGGTGGCGTGCATCCGGGGCGCGGCCACCCCGGCCAGCTCGGCGATGGTCCGGTGGAGGAGGGCCCACTCCAGGTTCTCCGACCCCAGGAAGTAGCGCTGCCCAGGCTTGCCGTGGAGGGCGATGAGGCGGTGGCCCTGCGCCACGTCGCGCGCGTGGACGACGTTGCAGCCGCCCGGGAAGGTGATGCGGAGCGGGTCCTCCAGGTAGCGCAGGAGGATCGCGTTGCTGGGCGAGAGGCGGTAGTCGTGCGGACCCAGGACGATGGCCGGGCACGCCGCGCACACCTCCAGGCCCAGCGCTTCTCCCAGCTCGAAGGCGGCGCGCTCCTGCTCGACCTTGGAGCGGTAGTAGGCCGGCGCGTCCGGGTCGTCGAACTCGCAGGCCTCGTCCCGCGGCACCGTCCGGGTGCTGGAGCCCAGCGTCACCGAGGACGACGTCACCACCACCCGGCGCACGCCCACCGACTTCGCCACCGCCAGCACGTTGCGGGTGCCGTCCACCGCCACCTTCTCCAACTGCTCGGCGGTGGGGCCCCAGTACGAGAACACCGCGGCCGCGTGGTAGGCGACCTCGCAGCCCTCGGCGGCCGCGCGCACGCTGGCCGGGTCCAGCACGTCGCCCTGCCGCAGGTGGACCTTCAGGCCGTCCAGCCCGCGCAGGTCGCTCGTCTCGCGGACCAGCGCCACCACCTCGTCCCCGGCGGCGAGCAGCTCGCGGACGAGGTTGGCCCCCACCAGGCCGGTGCCGCCGGTGACCAGGACCTTCACGAGCGCCCCGATCGGCCGTTGCGGTCCGGCCGGCCGGCCTCCAGGTCGTGGCGGACGGCGCGCACCACCTCGGTGGCCAGGCCGATGGCGGAGGCGGCGAGGCTGCCCAGCGCCCTCACCAGCGGGCGCTCTCCGTTCCCCGTCCCCTCCGCGGCGCCGTTGCCCTCGAAGTGGCGGAAGCCGCGGTCATCCTCGACCGGCTTCGGGGCCGCGGTCACCGGCAGGGAGGCGCGCACCCGCTCCGTCACCTTCCCGGCGGACTCCAGGAGCCGGGCGGCGTCCTCGGGCGGCTCCTCCGGCCACGGCTGGCCGGCGAGGAACGGCTGCCCGCAGTACATCCGCTCCAGGTTGGTCAGGGTGTTGCGGAAGTAGCGCCGGTACGACCACGCCACGATGGGGTCCTTCACCAGCGGGTTGAGGTCCAGCCGCGCCGCCTCCCACAGCGGGGGGAGGCTGAAGCGCTGGCGGGCGACGATCCGCACCTCGGTGCGCCCGTCCTCCGTCCGCGACAGGCGCACGCTCCCGTCGTCGAACGCGGCGGAGCCGTTGGCGCTGTCCACCGTGCGCCAGAAGATGACCCGCGCGTCCGGCCCGTACCGGAGCAGCTCCAGCTTGCAGACGTCGATGGGCTTGCCGCCGGAGAGGGCGAGGAAGTTGGGCTGGGGGAGGAAGGTGGTGCGCTCCGCCTGGTGGACGGGCCGGCCCTCCTCGTCCTGCTTCACCACCACGCGCCGGCCGCCGGAGAACTCGTTCATCACCTCCACCGCCCGGCCCAGGTCCACGCGGCGGACGAACTTGTCGTACGGCGCGTCCAGCACCTGCGCGCCGCCGAAGAGGACGGAGCCGTCGATCATCCGCCAGCGCAGGCCGTCCTCTCTGGGGGGCATGGCGTCCACCAGCGCCTCCAGCGGCTCGAGGTAGCCGGCCACCGCCTCGAAGTCCTCGGGCCGGTAGCGGGAGAGGTCCAGCTCCAGCGACACCTGGCGCTGCCGCACCAGCTTCCGCGCGCCCAGCAGGTCCAGCGCCTCGCCCACGTCGCACGCCGCGGCGAGCTGCTGGAGCAGGCCGGACGCCGCCGCCTGGCCCACGGAGCTGGCGTCCGCCCACAGCAGCGCCGACCCGAGCGAGCTGCTGGCCACGTCCATCGCCCGGTCGCGGAAGGGGAAGAGCGCCCGGTCCACGCGGGGGAGGACCTGCTGCACCAGCTGGAAGACGGCGGCGTGCGGCACCAGGCGGCGCACCGCGTCCTGGAGCGCCGGGGAGGGGCCGCGCCAGCCGCGGATGGGGCCGAGGTCGCCGTCCACCTCCGGCGAGGGCACCGCGCCGTCGCGGCCCACCGCGGCGGCCAGCAGCGGCGAGCGGAACGGGTCCATCCCGGTGCGCACCGCGGCCACCCAGTCCACCTCGGCCGCGCCGGCGCCGGCGTAGAGGCTCTCCGCCTCCAGCGGGTTGGAGAGCGTGCGCCCGAAGGAGCCGTGGTTGGCGACCAGGCCGTCGAGGAGGCAGAAGTCCGGCGGCGTGGCCTGGAGCAGCGAGGTGCAGACCTCGCCCGGGTCGCGGCGCGCCCCCGCGTGGTACGCGCGGTCGCCGGCGATCAGCTCCGGGAGGGCGTCCAGCGTCCCGGCGAAGCCGTGGATCTCGTCGGTGCGGTGCTTGGCGAAGACGATCCGGAACCCGGCGTCCAGCCAGTGCCGGGAGAGCTCCGCGCCGTGGAGCACGGAGCCCGCGTCGAACGGCGCCGGCGCGGGCGCGTCCGAGAGATCGACGAAGGTGGGCGTGAGGCCGCCGGGCGTGGCGTCCAGGTAGCCGAGGCGGCCGGCCCGCTCGCGGGCGGAGCGGTGGTGGAGCCAGCGCTCGGTGCCGTCCGGGCCGTCGGCGATGGCCACCCGGCGGTACCCGCGCCCGTGGAGGAGGTCGAGGAGGTGGTGGACCAGCTGCGGCGAAGTGCCCAACGCGTCGTCGGCGGCGAACCCGGCGACGCAGATCTTGATCAGGATCGGGAGATCGGCGGCGGGTTGATGGCGCTCCGCGCAGCGGCGCTCGAGCGCCGGCCACAGCCCCGCCGCCTCCGCCACGCGGGCCAGCGGGGCGCCTCCATCCGACGGCGCGCCCGGGACGACGACCACGCGACCCATGGTTCCCCCTCCTGACGGGAAGGGTGCATAGCCGCGGGAGGCGGGCTACTCAAGGCCGGCCCGCTCCGGAGCACTGGCGGCTTGCGGCGGGTGCCATACGTTGGTACCATACCTGCATGACGTACAGGTATTCATCGAAGACGCCGAAACCGCGTCGCCGCAAGAAGACGACCGTGTACATGGATGAGCCTCTCATCCAATCGGTGAAGCGGCTCGCCCGCTTGCGTGGAGTCTCGGAGGCCATGGTCCTCCGGGACGCCGTGGCCGACTACACGTCGAAGCCCTGGGACACCGGCCTGACGGTCATCCCGAAGTCGCTGGGCATCGCCAGCGGGCCGGGGAACCTCTCCGAGCACACCGACGAGCTCCTCGCCGACGGGTTCGGCCGCGACCGTGCTGATCGCTGACACCAGCGGCCTGCTGGCCAGCATCGATCGCAACGATCGTCACCACGAGGCGGTGCGGCACGTCATCCTGGACCGGCGCGAGATGGTGATCGTTCCGGAGCTGGTGCTGGCGGAGCTGGATTACCTCGTCCTCAAGCACCTCGGGCGCGAAGCGGAGGAGGCGATCCTCGACGACATGATCCGAGGGGCGTACGTGCGTGAGCCTTGCCTCGACCAGGATCTGTCGCGGGCGCGCGACCTGATCCGCATGTACCGGGAGCACGACATCGGCCTCGTCGACGCGACGATCCTGGCCACCGCCGAACGCCTGGAGGTGCCGCGGATCCTGACGCTGGATCACCGCCACTTCCGGACCATGAAGCTCCGGAACCGCAAGCCGGTGATCATCGTGCCGGCGGATTCGCGGAAGCGGCCGTAGTGGCGGTGACCCCGGAGGCTCACTTCCCGGCGCGGTCCGCGTTGGCGTGGATCGCCTCGCGGAGGAACGCGGCCAGGCCGGGCTGGACGCGGTCGTAGGTCTGGGTGAAGCGCTCGTCCGCGACGTACATGTCGCCCAGCCCGCGGTGGATGGCGGAGGTGCAGGCGTAGAACCACCGGCTGATGTGCTGCCGGTGCTGCTCGGCCAGGTCCACCGCCCTGGCGTCGGCCGGTTTGACGCCGTCCGCCATGGCCTCCGCCAGCGCCTGGTTGAGCGACTCGCCCTCCGCCTTGATCTGCTGCCACTCCTTCTTGCCGTAGCGCGCGGTCTTGCGGGCGGACTCCCGGTAGGCGTCCGAGTCGCCCCACCGCTGCTTCACCTCGTCCTCGTACTTCGCCGGGTCGTAGTCGCCGAAGACTTCGAACATCTCTTCCTTGGTCATGGTCGTCCCTCGTTCCGTCGATTCGAGCGCTGCGTCCACGGCGGCGATCAGCGCCTGGATGCGGGCCGCCTTCTCCTCGAGGAGCTGGCGCTGCATCAGCAGCGCGGACTGGAGGTCGAACTTCGGGTCCCGCATGATCTTCGCGATCTCCTCGAGCGGAAACCCCAGCTCCCTGAAGAACAGCACCTGCTGGAGCCGTTGCAGCTCCTGGTTGCCGTAGAGCCGGTAGCCGGATCCCGTCCGGGTCGAAGGGCGCAACAGCCCGATCTCGTCGTAGTGGTGCAGCGCGCGGATGCTGACGCCCGCGAGCTTGGCCACCTGGCTCACCGTGAGGCCCACCTTCGTCACCTCCCATCGAGATGAATAAGGTCTCACGTTACGTGAGGGTCAAGCCCAGGCGCCGCGGCGCCGGCACGGAAACCCTCACGCCGCGTCAGGGGCTTTCAGGGACGGAGCGTGGCGTAGAGGTCGTCCATGGCCTGGTGGAGCCCGGCGTAGTGCGCTCCGGCGCGGGCGCCGACGGCGTGGTGCGGCTCCCACTGCTCGAGGAGGCCCCTGGCGCCGGGCATGGAGCGGAGCTGCCTGGACATGGCCAGCGCCTCCAGCCCGAGCTGTTCGCCCATCGGCGAGCCCTCGTAGAAGGAGACGTAGACGCGGGCCTCGAACGAGTAGCGGGCCGAGGCGTCGAGCCCCAGCGCCGCCGAGACCGCCTCCAGGAAGCCGGCGATCCATCCCTGCGTCCTGGGGTTGACCACGATAGGGGCCAGCGTGCCGGCGAGGCCCGCGCGCTGGAGCTGGGCGCGGAGCCAGCGGGAGACATCCTCACCGAGGGCGATGGGGTCGGTCATGGCCGGAAGTGTGCCCCAGCCCCGCTCGCCCCGGTGGTGTCGACGCTATTGACAGCTGTCCGTCGGCGAGCGCGACACCGCGACGTTGGTGCACTCGTTGCCGCGCGAGTCGATGCAGGTCTGGACCTGCACGACGGTGCAGGTGGAGCCGCAGCCCGAGGGCGCCGACCACTCCGAGCACCTGTCGAACTCGGGACCGCAGGTGTTCGACGCCGGGCAGGAGACGCCGAAGAGGACCGGCGTGGCCTTCAACGTCTGGTCCTGCTGGGAGAGCTCCTCCTGGTCCGGAGGGCCGCAACCCACCGCGAGGAGAACCGTCATCACCGCACCGAGAAGCCCGATCTTCCGAAGCATTTGAAATCCCCCCTTTTGGGTTCCGCGGGCCTCGATTGAGCAAGCGACGTGCCTGCCATCGGTAGTGCCCTAACCCTTCAAACGGACGAGGGGCGGCGGGGATCTATGCGGGGGGTGTCTCCTGGCGACCGCACCTCAATGGGGAAAGGGTGACGCACTCCCTCAGGCCGGGCGCTCGACCTGGACGACCGAGCCGGGGTGGAGCCAGCGGGAGAGCGCCTGGGTCCGGTGCCGATGGATCCAGTCCGTGATGCTCTCGACGGGGACCGACGCCCGCTCGGCGCCGGTCATGAAGATCGGCTGGTAGCGGGAGATCGGGGAGGGGCCGCCGAGGTCGAGGTCGGGGAGCCCGTCGTAGACGGCCCACTCGTAGGGGAAGTCGATGGCGGGGATCGGCACCTGCGAGCGGTGGCCCGCGCCGATGGGTGGGCTGCCCGGGTCCTTGAGGTGGACCATCAGCGCCAGGACGCCGAGCGAGTGGGCGATGGCGGGCGAGTGCTCCTGGAGCTGGACCGAGAATTCGATGAACTGGTTCCGCTGGTCCCCGGTGCCGCCGGGCTGGGCGACGCGGCCCAGTCCGCAGGTGGTGGTGAGGAATTCGCCGGTGCGCTCGTGACGGAGGACGAGGATCTCGTAGGCCGGGACCTCGGGGATCTGCTTTGGCCAGAGCTGGGCGATCTTCTGGTAGCCCTGGGACCGCAGCCGGTCCATGAAGAGCCAGCGGTACGGGGGATACGGCATCATCCCGATGGACTGCAGCGTGGCGAAGCGGGCCGAGAGCGGGAGCAGGGGCGGGGGGACCAGCCGGATGAGGCCGTCGAGCAGCTCGCACCTCCAGTTGGCCAAGGTATCCGCCTGCGCCGCGGGCTCATGGAGACCCAGGTTGTCCCGCTGCAGCGGCGCGCCGCTGAGCTCGGTTCCGGCGATCACCCGCACCATCTCGCCGTCGGAGAGGGGCGCGCCGCGGGCGACCATGGCGCAGGCGGCGGTGAGGATGGCCTCCTGCGACCGGTGCCAGGCTTCGTCCGGGGAGAGGAAGGGAAGCTGGGCGGCGGTGACGCCGACCTCGGGGAGACCGAAGGTCCTGAGCCCATAGCTGAGCGCGACGCCCTCCGCGTTGCCCAGGTCGATCCAGGCCAGCGTCGGCGTCCACGCGGGCTCCTCCTGCCGCTCCGTCCGGCGAGCCCACTCCTGGGCGGAGAAGAGCACCTCGCCCGCGCCATGGACCACCACGCCGAGGGCGCCGGCGTCGACCATCTCGCGCGCCAGCGCGGTGGCGGAGCGGATGGAGCTCCGCCGCTCCGGGATCGACCGCTGCGCCGGGGCGAGGAGCACGCGCACGTGGGCGGCGCCGAGCGGGGTCCCCGGGGCGAAGCGGGTGTCCAGCTGGTCGCGCTGGAAGGGCGACTTGACCAGCTCGATGATCAGCGCGGGATCGCGCCTTCGGCCGAACGTCGACCACTCGGCGCGCAGGTCCGGGAGGAGGACGGTGCACAGCTCCTCTCCGGTGACGGGGGGAGCGCGGCGAAACAGGTCGAGCAACGCCATCGCGCCCGAGCGTAGCCGAGGGCCGCCGTCACGCCAGCAGCCGCGCGGCGACGGCGTCGGCGAAGCGATCCAGCGCGCCCGGCACGTGCGGCAGGAACAGGGACGGCTCCATGATCTCCAGCTCCAGCAACCGCCACTGGCCGGCCAGGTCGCGCACCAGGTCCACCCGCGCGTAGAGCAGCTCGCCCGGGACCAGGCGAAGCACGGCCTCGGCGATGCCGACCTCGTCCGCCGCCGGCTCGAGCGCGACGGCCCCGGGCATCTGCCCCGGCTTGCGGAGGCCGGCCTCGCGCCGCACCGCGTGCGACAGGCGCCGCTCGAAGAACACCAGCGAGTGCTCCCCGTCCTCGTCGACGGAGGGGAGGTACGGCTGGACCATCGCCGCCGAGTCCCCCAGCACCTCCTCCAGCAACCGCTGGCCCCCGGCGGTGGAGTCCCGCTCCACCCGCATCGTCCGGTAGCCGCCGGCCGAGACGGTCGGCTTGACGATGACCGACCGCCACCCGCGCGCGTCCATCAGCGCCGCGAGGTCCGCCCCGGCGTCGAGGACCACGGTGGGCACCACCGGCGCGCCGCGCGCGGCGAGGTCCAGCAGGTAGCGCTTCTCCGAGTTCCACCGGACCACCCCCACCGGGTTCCACATCCGGCCCAGCGGCCCCACCCGGTCCAGCCACGCCACGAACTCGCGGTAGCGGCGCCAGTAGTCCCACGTGCTCCGGAGCAGGTGCATCCGCGCGCCCGCCCAGTCGAAGCCCGGGTCGTCCCACCGCACCGCTCGGGCGGTCAGCCCCCGCCTGGCGAGCGCCTCCGGCAGCGGCCGGTCCTGCTCGTCCAGGTCCGGGTAGTCGGCGGAGGTGACCAGGGCCACGTCCAGCGCGGCGCTCAGGCGCGAGGCTCCAGGGCCCACCGGTCTCCGCGCCGCTTCACGTAGCTCGCGAAGACGTAGGGCCACGGGATGACGATGGGGAACAGGATGACGCCCATCAAGCAGGCCTTGATCGACTCGTGCACCTCGGCGTCGACCTGGTTGCCGAGCCACAGCGGGAGGCCCATGGCGATCAGCCAGATCGACTTCCAGACGAGCTCGAAGAGCATCAGGGGCAGCATCTGCAGCGGATACCGGATCCCCAGCAGCGCCAGGAGCGACACGGCCCCCAGGATGCTGCGGACGGCGCTCTGCGACACGCTCAGCTCCCCGTGGCGGATGATTCCGGGCCAGTAATAGTAGGCGAGCCCCACGAACATGAGGAGGTAGGTGGCCCGCAGGACGTACAAGCGGAACGTGGATACCTGATTCATCGTCGTCGCTCCTTCCTTCATTCGACTGCCTTCAAGATCTTCTCGACGGAGGCCAGGCGGCCCTTGATGTCCGCCAGCGACTCCTGGATGGAGGAGAGCGAGGAGACCGCCTTCTCCGCGACCTGGCGGTAGGCCTCGTCGCTGTCGAAGCGGGCCTTCGCCTGCAGGTAGGCCGAGAAGGCCCTCATGCCGAAGACGAGCAGGATCGTCGCGAGCGGGAGGCTGATGGTCAGCAGGTAGATGGTCGTGGACATGGAGGATCTCCTCTGCGCGCTCAGGATGGGCCGGCGCCGTCGTCGGGGGTCAGGGAATTGGCCGCCTTGGCGACGGCGGCCGGGGTGAGCTCGAGGTTGAAGTTGCTGACCTCGAAGTAGTTCAGCGCCTTGCCGTCGGCAGAGAGCTCCAGCTTGCTCTTGACCAGCCCGGCGTCCTCCAGCTTCTGCAGGTGCAGGTGCAGCAGCGGCCGGCTGATCCCGATCTCCCGCGCCAGCTGGCTGACGTAGTTGCGCCCCTCCGAGCTCAGCAGTCCGACGATCCGCATCCGGTGCGGGTTGGCGAGGGCCGCCAGCATGGCCAGCAGCCGGTCTCCCGCGCTCGGATGGTGCGGACCGCCTTTCATGTGAAAGAAATAACTGACACGTGATAGGAAGTCAAGCCGGTGGGCGCGAGGTACGCTGCGGGCGTGGCCAAGGTGAGCTCCACGGCGCGAGGCACGGTGCTGTCGGTGTCCACGCGCGCGCTCCTGCAAGGGTGCGAACGGCTTCACATCCCGACCGCCGGCCTGCTCGAGCAGGTGGGGCTCGACGCCGGCAGCGTCGCCGACCCGGACGCCCGCCTCTCCGCCAGCCGGGTCAACGCCCTGTGGACCGAGATCTACCGGATCACCTCCGACCCGGACCTGGCGCTGCACGTCGCGGAGTCGGTCCCCTTCGGCGCCTACAAGGTCTTCGACTACGTGGCGCTCGGGAGCAGCACGGTGGGCGACGGCCTCACGCAGATCGCTCGATATTTCCCCCTCGTCAACGACCGGGCGCGCTTCGAGTTCGACCCCGAGGAGGATCCCATCTCGTTCGAGCTCTTCTTCAACGGGCTCGAGCACCCGCCGCGCCCCTACGTCGAGTACGCGTTCGCGGCCATCGCGGCCCGCTCGCGAAAGCGATGGAGCTTCGACTGGCCGCTGGCCGGCGTGGACTTCGCCTATCCGCCGCCGCCCAGCACCGCCGAGCACGTCCGGATCTTCGGCTGCAAGGTGCGGTTCTCCGCGCCCACCAACCGGCTCCTCGTCTCCCGCGAGGCGTGGGACGCGCCGGTCCGCGGGCTGGAGCCTCCGCTCGCCGCGGTGGTGCGCGAGCTGGCCACGGACCGGCTCCAGCAGCTGCCGCGGCCGGAGACCTTCGCGGGCGAAGCGATGGTCACCATCGAGACGGCGCTCGCGAAGGGAGAGTGCGACGTCCGGCGGGTGTCCCGGCGCCTGGGCGTGACGACGCGCACCCTGCAGCGGAGCCTGGCCGGAGAGGGCACCTCCTTCGCCGGCCTGGTCGACCGCGTGCGGCGCGCGGCCGCCCTGAACTACCTCGCCCAGCCCGACGTCTCGCTGGGCGAGATCAGCTTCGTGCTCGGGTTCTCGCAGCCGAGCGCCTTCAACCGGGCCTTCAAGCGGTGGACGCGGACGACGCCGCAGGCCTACCGCGCCTCGCTCAGAGCGCCCAGTTGATCCCGAGCTGCGCGTAGAACGGGAGGAAGTCCATTCCGGCCAGCCGCTCGGAGCGCACGATGCCGGTGCGCAGGGTGAGCTCCGCGCTGCCCAGGCGCACCCCGCCGGCGATGCCCAGCCGGAAGAGCCCGCCGCTGCTCCCGTAGAGGCCCGCGCGCGCGCCCGCGTAGGTCTGCTGCCGGTACCGGTCGGTCGGCAGGACGTAGGCGAGGAGGGACCTCTCCCAGGCGAGCTCCGCGGCGATGGAGGCGGACTCCCCGAAATACCCTCCCCTGACGCCGAGGTGGACGCCCGCGTCCGTCGTGTTGGCGACCGCGGTGTGCGCGTTGCGCACGGCGAGCTCGGCGCGGAGGGAGGCGCCGAGGCCGAGCTGCGAGAGGAAGCCCCGCTCCACCAGGCCGGCGAGCTCGAAGTCCGCCCCCTCGGGGACGAGCGGCAACGACAGCCGGGCCCCGGCGACCCACGGGGCGCCGGTCGCCGCCGCCAGGCTGTGCACGTAGCTCAGGTCGACGTTCAGCGGCCCGTCCGCCCCGAACCCGGCGTGCACCAGGTGACCGAAATCGTCGAAGCGCGCGGGGTTGAGCACCTGCGCGGAGGCCGTCGCGGGCGAGAGCAGGGCGGCGGCGGCGAGGAGCAACGCGGCGGTGGGTCGATTCACGGCTGCACCTCCAGCAGATGGGAGCGGACGAGGTCGAGCGACGCCGCGGGCGCCGCCGAGAACATGTCGTGGCCGACGCCGGGGATGGTGACCACCTCCGCGCGGGGGTAGAAGGCGGCCAGGGCCTGCTGGTGCTCCACCGTGTGCACCTGGTTGCGCTCGCCGTGGATGAACAGCGCGTCGCCCGTGTAGCGGGAGAGGTTCGTGGTCCAGTCGAAATTGCCCGCGGTGTCGGCCAGGCACGACGACACCACGGCCCCGAAGCGCCAGAACGGCTCGGGGTGCTCCGGATCGAGGCCGAGCGGCCCGGTGATGATGGTGGAGCTCTGCGCCATGTCGAAGTCCGCGCGCGCGTGGTCGTCCGGGGTGAGGATGCGCGCGAGGAGGGCGGAGTCGTTGAAGCTCTCGCCGGTGAGGTCCGCGCTGCCCATGAACCGGTTGAAGTAGTCGTCGAGCCCCGCGCGCGTGAAGGCGCCCGGCTCGGCGAGCACGAGGGGGCCCACGCGCTCCGGATGCTCGTTCGTGTACCACGTGGCGTACATCGCTCCCCAGGAGTGGCCGACCATCGAGACGCGGTCGGACGGGGAGCGCGCGAAGTGATCGACGATCGCCTCCACGTCGCGGAGGTAGGCGTCGGCGGTCAGCTCCTCGCACGGATGGCGGCGCGAGAGGCCGGTGCCGCGCTGGTCCCAGAGCACGACGAAGAACCCGTCATCCGCCAGCGCGGCGAGGGGCAACAGGCTGCGATGGTCGGCCCCCGGACCGCCGTGCAGGACGATGACCACCGGATTTCCGGGCGTGCCGAAGGTCTCGAGGTGGAACCGCGTCCCGGAGAGCTCCAGCGAGGGCAGCGCAGGATCTTCATCCACGGTCTTCGGGACGAGGTCGGCGTAATCGCCCGTGCAGGCGGCGAAGGCGCCGACGGCGAAGGCGGAGAGGAGGCGGCATACGGATGATCTCGATCGCATGCCGCGCAGGTAGCACGGCCGTTTCCCGGTCGTTGTTACCCTCCCCGCCAATCGGTTGACCCGGCGCGCCGGGCCCGTTTCAGTCCTGGAGGGAGCCGAAGGTCCCGCTGCTGAAGTCGGCGAACGCCTTCACGATCTCGCGCTCGGTGTTCATGACGAACGGGCCGTACTGCACGATCGGCTCGTCGATGGGCTCGCCCCCGAGCACCAGCAGCTGGGCCCCGGAGGCTCCGGCCTCGACGGCGATCCGCTCCCCGGCGTTCTCGAACACGACGAAGTCGTGCATGCGCGCGGCCGCCTCGCCGTTGATCCTGACGTCGCCCTGCATCACCAGGAAGCCGGCGTTGTGGCCGGCGGGAAAGGGGAGCTCCACCGCGCCCTTCGCGTCCAGGTGGACGTCGAAGAGGCTGATCGCCGTGTGCGTCCTGGCCGGGCCCCGCACGCCGCGGAGCTCGCCTGCGACGACGCGCACCACCCCCGCGCCGTCGGGCAGGGTCACCAGGCCCATCCGGTCCGCGGAGAGCGCCTGGTACCGGGGCGGGTCCATCTTGTGCGCCCGGGGCAGGTTCACCCAGAGCTGCGCCATCTGGAACGGGCCGCCCCGGAGGGCGTAGCCCGCCTCGTGGTACTCCTTGTGCAGGATCCCCGACGCCGCCGTCATCCACTGCACGTCGCCCGGTCCGATCACCCCGCCGCCGCCCGCGCTGTCGTGGTGCGCGACGCTTCCCTGAAAGGCGAGCGTGACGGTCTCGAAGCCGCGATGCGGGTGCACGCCGACGCCGCGAGGCCGGTTGGTCGGCGAGTAGTCGTACGCCGGGTGGTAGTCCAGCAGCAGGAACGGGTTCAGCTTCCGCGCCGCGTCGGGGATCTCCGAGAAGTAGCCGGCGACGCGAAAGCCGTCGCCCACCCAGTGCAGGCCGGGCGGCCGGTAGATTCCCTCGATGCGTCGCGTGGTGGTCGTCATGTTCCTCTCCTTCACGCCGGAGAAGATGCGCATCGGGAAGGCTGGAACAATGAGAGATTTCTGGATGATCTATCCCACCAATGGGACAAACCGGCTCCGGAGCAGGTCCAGCAGCGCGACCACCTTGGGAGCCAGGTGGCGGGTGCTCGGGTAGAGCGCGAACACGGGGACCTTGGGGGCCGCCCAGTCGTCGAGCACGCGCCGCAGGCGCCCGGCCTTCAGGTCCTCGGCGCACTGGTACTCGGGCAGGAGCGCGATCCCGAAGCCGGCGCGGGCGACGGCCCGGAGCATGTCGTAGTCGTTGACCGAAAGCCGGGGGCTGACCTGGACCTCGGCGGACTTCGCGCCGGACACGAGGTGCCAGGTGTTCCCCCCCGGCGCGAAGACGACCGCGGGCTGGCGCTCGAGGTCGGCCGGCTCCTTCAGCTTCCGGAGGCGTTCGACCAGCTTCGGCGCCGCGACGAGGATCCGGCACACCTCTCCCAGGTGGCGAGCGACCAGCGTCGAATCCGGCGTTCGGCCCGCGCGGATCGCCAGGTCGAACCGCTCCTCGACGATGTCGACCGTGCGATCGGTGGATTGCAGCTCCACCCGGACCTCGGGGTAGAGGGTCAGGTACTCGGCCAGGATCGGCCCCAGGACCGAGAAGGTCACCGGGACGGTGAGGCGGAGCAGCCCGCGAGGCGTGGACTGGAGCTGGGCGACCGCGAGCTGCGCCTCCTCCAGCTCCGCCACGATCCGGGCGCTGTGCTCGTAGTAGGCGCGGCCGGCGTCCGTGAGGCTGAGCTTCCGGGTCGTGCGCTGGAGCAGCCGCGCGCCCACCCGCGCCTCGAGCTCCGCCACCCGGCGGCTCACCGTCGACCTGGGAATGCCCAGGTTCGCCGACGCGGCCGAGAAGCTCCCCAGCTGCACGATCCTCGTGAAGACGACGATCTCGTTGAGGTCGACGTCCAGCGGTCGCTGTTCCAATGGTGGGACAATATCACCCGGGTGCCGCTACGGCCCGCGCTCGAGCGCGCCGAGGTCGACGGCGCCGGCGAAGCGCGGGTCGCCGGCGAAGTCGTAGGGCAGCGGCTCCGCGGTGTCGCCGTCGCCGTCGAGGTCGGTGACGTCGGGCGCCACCTGGGCGCCGTCGCCGGAGTCGATGCACGGCGAGGTGGCCTGGAGCCGCAGGTCCACCGCGAGGTCGGTGGCGCCCGGGCCCCAGTCGTCGACGCGCGCGTTGGACGGCGGCGCCACGCCCAGCGCCGGGGAGTACGTGAGCTGGCTCGTCGTGGCGGCGGTGACCGTCCGGGCCACGCCGTCATCGGCGATCTCGACGACGTCCCCCACGGCGAAGAAGGTGGACGCGTTGGTGATGCTGAGCGTGGTCGTAGTGCCGCTGGCGGCCTGGTTGCTCCGGACGGGCACGTGCATGAGCTGGGCGTCCTGGCTCGCGTCGGTCGTGCTCATGAAGCTGGTGGTGAAGCTGCAGCCCGCCGGCGGGTAGGCGCTCGCGGTGCAGCTGGGATCGGTCCAGATGGAGGCGATGCCGATGGTCCTGTTCCAGACGATGGTGTTCACCGCCACCGGGTTCGAGGCCGTGCGCGGCGTGAACATGTAGGGTTCGTTGTGGATCTCCGGGGTGGACGGGGAGGCGTCGTTCATCAGGGTGCAGCTGGAGAAGGTGGGTGAGCTGCCCTGGTTGTACACGCCTCCGGCGAGGGAGCTCGCGGTGTTCCCCTCGAAGATGGTGTCCGCGAAGGCCGGGCTCGACAGGAAATTGGTCGCCCCGCCGCCGTTGCCGGCGCGGTTGTTGGCGATCCGGACCCGGGTGAAGCGCTGCACGCCGCCCAGGGCATTCGAGTCGTAGACGCCGCCGCCGGAGAGGGCGGCGTTGTTCTCGATCCGGCTGTTCACCACCCAGGTCGACGAGTCGCGCGAGTACAGGCCCCCGCCGTTGCCCGACGCGGAGTTGCCGATGATGTTCGAGTCGTAGACGCGGTCGTTGCCGCTGATGTCGGAGAGGCCGCCGCCCGTGCCGGAGCTCTGGTTGCCGACGAAGTCGCAGCCGCGGAAGGTGAGGTTGCCGGAGGTCGACGCGCCCCCGGCGCCGGAGTGGGCGGCGTTCGCGACGAAACGGCAGGAGGTGTAGGCGCTGGACTGGTTCTGCCCGGCGACGGCGCCGCCCTGGCTGTTGACGTTGCTGATGGAGGCGGAGTTGGCGGAGAAGACCGAGTCGAGCACCTGCGCGCTGGAGCCCGAGTCGTAGATGGCGCCGCCCTGCTCCACGGCGCTGTTGCGCAGGAACCGGCAGTCGCGGACGTACGGGGCGCCGCCGCCGTTGTACATGGCGCCTCCGTACCCCTGCGCGGCGTTGTCGATGAAGACGGTGCGCACCACCAGCGGCGACGCGGAGCCGTTGTCCATCCCGCCGCCCCGGCGCTGCGGATCACCCGGGTTCACGCCTCCATTGGCGTTTCCGTTGGTCACCTTGAAGCCGTCGAGCACCGCGTTCGAGGCGCCCACCACGACGTGGTAGGTGAGCTTGTTCCCGTCCATGACCGGGACGTAGAGGTCGGGCCGGCGGGCGGAATAGGTGGTCTCCTGGGTTCCCGCGCCGCCGCGCCAGCCGTCGAATCCACCGATGACCGACACGTTGCCGGCCATGGTGAGCACCGGGTTGGCGCCGTTGGTGTAGCGGCCGGCCGCCACCCAGACCTGCCCGCCGCCCAGCGCCTGGGCCCGGTCCACGCCGGCCTGGATCGTCTGGTACGCGGTCGCCCAGGTCAGGCCGTTGGTCCCGGAGCCGGTGGGGTCGACCCGGATGACGGCGCCGTCGTCGTCCACGATGGTGCCGATGCCGATCCCGTCGTGGATCCGCGCGTTGACGGCCCCGGAGAGGACCACGGCCAGCTCCTCGTTGGTCTCGGCGGCCGTGTCGCCGGCGACGTCGACGGTGACCGTCTGGGTGAGAGGCCCGGCAGAGGTGAAGGTGAGCGTGCCCGAGGCGGCGGTGTAATCCGCGGGCGGGGACGCGGTGCGGGGCGACGTAGCCCAGCTCACCTGCACGTCCTTGCCCGGCGCGGGCGCGGGGTAGACGCTCACCGTGAAGTGGAGCGGAGTGGTGCCGGAGCTTCCCTCCAGCTGGGTGACGTCGGTGATCGAGAGCGCCGGCTGGTCGTCGTCGATGATCGTCCCCACCCCGACGTTCCCGTCGGACTTGACGTAGATCTGGCTGTAGAACCTGACGAGGAAGATCTCGTCGCCTTCGACGAGCGTGTCGCCGATGACCGGGACGCTGATCGTCTGGGTGAGGCTGCCGCCGTGGACGAAGGTCAGCGTGCCCGAGGTGCCGACGGGGAAGTCGGTGGGCATCACGGCGCTGCCGACGTTGGCCGCCCAGTCGAGCTGCGCGTCGTGGGTGGAGAGCGGGTCGCTGGAGAGCTTGACGGTGAAGACGGCGTTGGTCGTTCCGCTGTTGCCCTCCACCACCTGGGCATCGGAGATGGAGGCGACGGGCACGTCGTCCGAGAGGATGGTCCCGGTGGCGACGCTGGTCCCCAGGATGAGGTTGGCGGGGCTGGAGAGGTTCAAGAAGA
Source organism: Myxococcaceae bacterium (assembly GCA_035637895.1). GTDB lineage: Bacteria > Myxococcota > Myxococcia > Myxococcales > Myxococcaceae > DASRBA01. The sequence goes on along the minus strand of DASRBA010000350.1, from coordinate 24,798 downwards.
ACGTCTCGTCGGGCTCCTCCTGGGCGTCGGCCTTGACGGTCACCCGGACGGTCTGGGTCAGGCTGCCGCCCGAGGTGAAGGTGAGGGTCCCGCTGGCGGCGGTGTAATCGCTGCCGGCGGTGGCCGTGCCGTCGGCCGTGGCATAGGCCACCGTGCCGGTGACGCCGGCAGGCAACGGCCCGCTCAGGGTGACGGTGAAGGAGAAGTTCGACGTGAAGGGTGGGGTGCCCTCGTCGGCGGTGACGCCCGAGACGGAGACCGAAGGGGTGCCGGAGTCGTCGTCGATGATGGTGCCCGCGGCGGTCGCGGTCCCGACGGCAGTGTTGACCGGGTTCGACAGCGTCACCAGCAGCGTCTCGTTCGGCTCGGGGGTCGAATCCTGGGTCGCGTCGACGGTGATCGTCTGGGTGAGCGGCCCGGCGGAGGTGAAGGTGAGCGTGCCCGAGGCGGCGGTGTAATCGCTGCCCGCGGTGGCCGTGCCGTCGCTCGTCGCCCAGCTCACCTGGACGTCCTGGCCCGGCGCGGGGGCGAGGCTCAGGGTCACCTGGAAGGAGAGGGTGGCGCCCTCCGCCGCGCTGGCGTCGCTGATGGAGAGCGAGGGGAAGTCGTCGGCGACGATCGTCCCCACCCCGGTCACCCTGGCCAGCGTGGCGTTCTGGGGGTCGGAGAGCACGACGGTGAAGGTCTCGTCGGGCTCACGCGCGGTGTCACCGGTGACGGAGATCGAGATGGTCTGGCTGAGGGCGCCGCCGCTGGTGAAGGTGAGGGTGCCGGAGCCGGCCGCGTAGTCGCTTCCGACATGGGCGGTGCCGTCGACGGTGGCCCAGGAGACCTGGACGTCCTGCCCGGCGGCGGGGGCGGCGTCGAGGCTCACCGTGAAGACGAACGCGGTCGTTCCGCTGTTCCCTTCCTGGAGCGAGACGTCGTTGATCGAGATGGCGGGGAGGCTCGCGGGGCCGCAGTGGCAGCCGTTGAGCAGGGTGACGGCGAGGACTGCGGAGCAGAGGGTTGAAACGCGCATGGGAGGACCTCCGCGCCCGATCAGTGACCGGCGAACAACGGTGTGAGCACGTGCAGCACGAGGTCGGCGCTGAAGTGAGCGATCATCGCGGCCTCCAGGCCGGCGCCGACGTACAGCCACCCGAAGGCGATGCCCACCACGCCGTTCAGCAGCAGCGTCCGGGTCACCATCATCGCGTCGACGGGCAAGCCCATGGCCTTCACCGACGGGAGGTGGCCCGCTCCGAAGAGCAGCGCCGCGAGCACGTTGGCGCTCCAGAGCACGGCGGCGCCTGGCCGCCCGGACTGGACTCGGGTGAGCTTGGCGCCGATCCACGCGAAGAACGTGAGGAGGAAGAGCCGGGTGAGCAGCTCCTCGTCGCAGCCGCCGTAGAAGGACGCCAGCAACCCTTTCCACCATGACGGCTGGAGCACGGCAGGGTCGACTCCTGCCTGGAGGAGCTCCGCCTTCATCCTCGCGGAGAAGAAGACCAGGTCCACGACCACGATGGCGGCCCCGCCCACCGCGCCGATCACCACCGAGCGCGGCGCGATCGCCCGGAGCCGGGGACCCGGTGCTTCCCCTCGCGCCAGCCACCCTTCCAGGATCGGCGCCCCCAGCTCCATCTTTCGCGCCAGCCACAGCCCCAGGGCCGCCAGCCCACCGACCATGACCAGCCCCTGCAGGGTCTGCAGCGCGATCACTGCGGGGAGCGGGATGGGCAGCGGCTTCGCGGCCAGCGCCTTCTGCAGCAAGGGCGCCTGGATGGTCAGCACGTACGGGAGGACCGCGACGACCCCGACGGCGGCGAGTGCCCAGAGCACGAACACCACGCGCCACGGGTAGCGGGGAGGCATGGCGAACCAATCTACCTTCGTTGAGGGAACGTGTCGTACTTCAGCAGGTCGCCCGGGATCTCGTAGTAGTCGCCCTTGCTGGCGACGTAGATGTGCGCCTTCTCGCGGATGCCGGTGGGCTCATCGAGCGAGCCGGCGCAGATCCCCATCTTCGGAAGCGTGCTCTCGTCGAACAGCACGCTCGAGCCGCACTCGACGCAGAAGCCGCGCTTCACCGTGGGGGACACCGCGTGCCACTTGAGGCCGCGGGCCTCCGTGATCCGGAATCCTTCCCGGTCCACCGCCGTGAAGGCCCCGACGTGCCCGTGCCACCTCCGGCACTTCGAACAATGGCAGTACGTCACCTGCGTCAGAGGCAGGCTCGCCTCGTACCGGACCGCTCCGCAAAAGCATCCGCCCGTGTTCATGGGTCCTCCTACCCGCGCGGCATGGCGCGCTGATGATCGTATGCTCCCGAGCGTGATCGATCCCACCTGGTGCTCGGCGCGGCTTCTCCTCTGGATCACGCTGTCGTGCGCGTGCGCCACGGCGCGGGCAGGCAGCTTCACCGCCGCGGTGTTGAAGGCCGCCTGCGACCGGGGCGACGCCACGTCGTGCAACAACCTGGGCGTGCTCCACGACACCGGCGACGGCGTCCCCCGCGACGACGCCTTGGCGGCGAAGCTCTTCGAGAAGTCCTGCGCCGGCGGCAACGGCGATGGATGCACCGGCCTGGGCGCGATGTACGCGCGGGGCAAAGGCGTCGCGAAGGACGACGCCAAGGCCGCGAAGCTGTACGAGCAGGGGTGCTCTGCCGGCGCCCCGCATGGATGCGCCCTGTTCGGGCTTCGCCTCTCCAAGGGGCTGGGGGTCCCCCTGGATAAGGCACGGGCGGTGCTCCTGCTCCAGAAGGCCTGTGACGGCGGCGACCTCGGTGGTTGCTCCAACCTCGGTTACGCCTATGACCACGGGGAAGGCGTCGCGGTCGACCGGAAGCGCGCGCGGGCCCTCTTCCAGAAGGCGTGCGACGGGCAGGACCCCACTGGTTGTTACAATCTCGGTAACGCGTACGAGGAGGGGATCGCTGGCCCCAGGGATCTCCAGCGAGCGCGCTCGCTCTTTGGCCTGGCTTGCGACAGCGGAGTTGGCGAGGCCTGCCACCACCTCGGGTTGGCGCACTTCAATGGCACCGGCGTCCCCAAGGACGAGGCGCGCGCGCTCACCCTCTACGAGCGCGCCTGCGAGGCCGGGTTTGCCGGAGGCTGCACCAGCGCCGGGGCGATGTTGAGCAGGGGTCAAGGCGGCCCCCGGAACGCCGCCGAAGCGGCCCGCCTGGAGGCGCGTGGCTGCGACGGCGGCGACCAGGGCGCCTGCGTGAACCTGGGGAACGTGCTCGCCCGCGGCGACGGGGTCGCTGCCGACGTCCCGCGAGCCATCCTCCTCCTCCAGAATGCCTGCGAGGGTGGGCGCGCCGACGGGTGCGTGGTCCTGGGGCTCGTCTACTCACGGGCCGATAGGCCCGCCGGCGACGCGGCCAAGGCCGTCGCGCTGTTCCAGAAGGCCTGCGACGCCAGGAACGCCGAGGGCTGTTACGATCTCGCGCTGCTGCTGGAGGACGCGAAGGGCGCCGCGGCCAACCCCCGGCGGGCGCTGGAGCTGTACCAGGTCGCGTGCGACGCGGGCTACGGCGACGCATGCAACAACCTGGGCCTGCGGTACGGCCGCGGCACCGGCGTCGCCAAGGATCCGAAGCGCGCCTTCGCTCTCTTCGAGAAGGGCTGCGCGGCCGGAAGCTCCATCTCCTGCAACACGCTGGCGGTCGCCTTCACCCAGGGCGAGGGCGTCCCGGTGGATCTCGTCCGGGCGAAGCAGCTCCATCAGCAGGCGTGCGAGTCGGGCTACGCCATCGCCTGTGTCAACCTGGGCGCCCTGTATCAAAATGGCCGGGGCGTGCCGGTGGACCTCGCGCGCGCCCTGTCCCTGTATCAGAAGGCCTGCGACGTCGAGGACAGGGACGGTTGTTACAACGTCGCCTTCATGTACGGGCAAGGCATCGGCGTCCCCACCGACATGGCCCGCGCCATGGATCTGCTGATCAAGAGCTGCAACCTCGGCCTCCAGAAGGCGTGCGTGACCATGGCTCGCCTGAAGGCGGACCCGGAGCCCAAGCGGTGATCCGCGTCCTGCTCGGCGGCGCCCGGCCCCAGGAAGCTCCCCACCCGCCGGTCACGGGCACCCGGGCGAGCCATTCCCGGTCGGAGGCGGGCTCAGCACGCCCGCGTTGACGGTGCATCCGCCGTCCGCCGCGGCGTTGAGCCGGATCCGCCCCACCGCGCCGCCACCGCCGCCGCCGTTGGCGGTGAGCAGCGCGGCGCCCGTCGCCTGCACCACCTGCCCCTCGAACAGCAGCCCGCCGCGCCGGGAGTTCCTCCCGTCCCGACCGTTCGCGGAAACCCGGATGTAAAGAAACCTCGATCAAGCGGGACACAACGCGCGCCGACTATCCACAGATACTCTCATCGAGTGCGAAGAAGCGAAGCCGGTCCTCCGGCCTCGCTCTGGAGCTTCCACTCGTCACCGAGAGGTCGTCCATGCCCGAGATCACCACCGGCGCGCCCGCGCGTCCGACGTCACTGCCATCTTCTCCGCCGGCCGCCCCCGCGGCGCCCGCGAACCCGCCGTCCAACGCGCCGATCTCCGGACCGGCCCCGCAGAGCCAGGGCCGCGACGTCTTCACGCCGGCGGCGGCGTCCGCCCAGCCGAAGACGCAGCAGCGCTCGGCGGCGGAGTCGGTCCCGGCGAACCGCAACGACCACGTCCAGCAGCACTACGACCGGCTGCGGGCGGCGCGGGAGACGGCCCTGGGGAGGCCGCTCCACCGGACGGAGCAGACGCAGATCCGCCGCCAGGCGGAGCAGGTGGCGGACCGGGAGCGCGCGGTCGCCGCGAACCAGGTGCGGCAGGAGATGCTGGCGCGGGCGAGGACGAGCACGGCGCGCATCGCCGGACAGACGCCGGAGGGCATGGTCCGGCGGGCGATCACCGACAACCCCAACATCACCAACGAGCAGATCCTGGCGATGGCGCGGCTGCGGCCGGAGCAGGTCGCCTCGTCGCCGGACGCGCAGCGCCGCACGCTGGAGCAGATCCCGAACGCGCGGCAACTGCCGTCGCACCGGTTCACGGTGGACATGCTGCACGCGCTGACGGGGATCGACCGCGAGACGCTGTCGCGCAACGGGCCGGACCTGGGGATCACCGGTTCGGCGGACACGGTCTGGCCGGGGACGCAGACGCCGATCGTCTTCCACGCGCCGCCGAACGACCGCGAGCGCCTCTCGACCTCGCTGCACGACCTCACCGACACCATGCGCTACGCCGGCATCCCCGGCGTGAACAACGCGGTGTGGGGCGCGGAGAACCAGGTCCGCTCCGCGCTGATCTCGCTGCGCGGCGTGCCGCCGGGCTTCCTCGACCAGGGCACCCTCCGCGAGGGGGACAGCACCGTGCGGCCGCGGCGCTAGAGGGACTCGAGGAGCTCCCACCAGCTCCCGCTTGACGGGCGGGGAAGGCGACGAGGGCGGCCTCAGAGCAGGGCCAGCAGCTCGTCCGTGGTGAGGATGGTGGCGAACTCGCGGTTCAGCTCGGCCATGCCGACCTCGTGCATCACCGCGGCCGGGATGAGGCGCCCGTCCGGGCCCGGCGAACGCATGGCGAAGGCCACCGTGCCGTCGGAGAGGACGAACGTCTTGAAGCCGAGGTTGCCGGCCATGCGCGCGGTGGTCGAGACGCAGTGGTTGGCGGTGAAGCCGCACAGCACCACGGTGTCGCTCGACTGCGCCTTGAGGCGCGCCTCGAGGTCCGTGCCGATGAAGGCGGAGTTGACGTGCTTGCCGAGCACCGGCTCGCCGGGCCCCGGCGCCGCTTCGGCCTTGATCGCGTTGCCGGGCGAATCCGGGCGGAGCGCCGAGTCGGGCTCCACCGAGTCGTGGCGCACGTGGATCACCGGCCGGCCGCTCGCGCGCCACCGCGCGAGGAGCTTCTCGATGGTGCGCTCCGCGCCCGGGTTGTTGCGCTCGCCCCAGTAGGGCGCGTCGAAGCCCTTCTGGACGTCGATCAGGACCAGCGTGGCGTTCTTGGGCAGCTGCGTCGTCGTCATGGCGTCGGCCTCTTCAGAAGCTCCCGAAGTCCAGCTTGACCACGGGCGTCTCCGCCTCGATGTCCCGGCGGAAGCGCGACCACGTGTCGAGCGTGGCCTCGTCCACCTCGCCCGGATCGCGGTACTGGTGGAACAGCGCGTAGTTCATCGAACGCTGGAGCATGAGCATGTCCGGGATGGCCTCCAGCCACGGCTTGTCGCAGCGGCGGTGCTCCCGGTAGCCCTCCAGGAACGGCGCCAGGAAGGCCGCCACCGCCTCCTCGCGGCGCTCGCGGGCCTCGGCCCTCGCCACGTAGAACAGGAGCACCGCGATGTCCTTGACGAACCACGCGTACTCGCAGTTGTCGAAGTCGAAGGCGGTGATCCGCCCGTCGGCGAAGCAGAAGTTGTGCGGGTGCAGATCGGCGTGGATCAGCCCGTAGTCCTCCGGCCCCCGCGGGAGCCGCTTCAGGCGTTCGATGATCGCCAGGGTCCGCTCGCGCACCAGCTTCTCCTCGGGAGGGGCGAACCGGTCGATGTCGACGACGTCGTACTCGTACCACTCCTGGCGCTTGTAGCGCGGGTTCGACAGCTTGTAGGTCTGCGCGCGGTTGTGCAGGCGCGCGAACAGCCGGCCCAGGTCGCGGAACAGCTCCGCCTTCCAGAAGCGCTCCCTCAGCGGCGGGGCGTCGTCGAACACCACGCCCTCGGCGCGCTCGAAGGCGGTGACGACGAAGTGCTGGCCGGGCTCGCTGTCCTCGATCTTCTCCACGAACTGGCCCGCATCCGACAGGATCGGCTGCGAGACCGGGATCTTGACGGCCCCCAGGTACCGCACGAGCTCGATCTCGCCCATCGTGTAGTCGAAGGTCCGCCGCGTGCTGTGCGAGAGGCGCAGGACGATGGCGACGCCGTCCTGGTTCTCGGCCTCGTAGACGAAGTTCTCGAACGCCGCCAGCTGGGTGAGATCGGAGGGCAGCAGGCCGTAGCGGCGGGCGGCCTCATCGAGGATCTCCTGGCGGAAGCGCTTCACGAGCTCCGGGTTGCTCGGCATCGCTCTTTCGCCTCAGTCGGTGAAGGTGAGGCTGCGGTCCCCGTGACGAATCACGGTGGAAGCAGCCGTGCTGGCGACCGAGACGTCCAATCCTTCGCCGAGCGTCGCGTACAGGGGCGGTCCGGTCCGCGGTCGGTTGTAGGTGCCCAGGTCGATGTTGGTGAGCGCCCGCCCCGGCTGGCGCCGCAGCCGCTCGTTGAGCTTCCCCTGCTCGCGCTCGACGACCCGCAAGCAGCGGCGCTCGAGCGCGAAGAGGTCCGCCGCGACGGCCGCCAGCTCGCCGCAGATCGGCTCGCTCACCGCCTTGTCGGCCGGGAGCGCGTGCGCGAAGAACTCGGCCAACCGCCGCTGGCTCGCCGCCTGCGCGGCCGGGTCCAGCTTCATCACCTCGTCGAGCGAGGCGCCGTCGACCTTCCCCGGCAGCGCCTCGCCGGCGCGGGCGAACAACCAGCGGTCCACCTCGCGCTCCAGGCTGAATGACTCCACCAGCGGGTAGTCGGTGCGGAGCAGCGGGAAGTGCTCGAGGTCGACCGGGATCTCCACCCGCTCCTGGAGCCGGGTGCGCGGGGCGTGGCCCTGGAAGGCCGCCCGCAGGCGTTCGTGGAGCAGGCCCTGCGAGGCCCCGAAGAACCGCACCACCGACTCGATCCGCTGGCCCAGCAGGCCGTAGTCGAGCGCGGCCTCCATGTCGCCCACGCGCTCCGCCGCGTTCGGCTCCACCTGGATCGGCGCGCTGGTCTCGCCGAAGAGCACGCGGAGGTATTCGTCGATCAGCCCGGGCGGCCCGGCGCAGACGCCGTGGTTGCCTCGATACACCGCGTACTTCTCGGCCCAGTCGGCGATGCCCTGGGCGGTGACCGGCGTCTCGCAGCCGTGCCTGCCGGGCGTCTCGCGCAAGAGGTCGTTGGTGACCAGCCGGACGCCGTCGATCAGCCGGAACGCCGCCGCCAGCCCGGCGTCGAGCTGCCCGTTCGGGACCGGGTTCTCGCCCCGCACCAAGACGTACGCGGCGCAGGCCAGCTGGCAGATCGCGTGGAAGTGCAGCTCTCCCGCCCGGAGCTTCCCCGGCTCTCGAGGCGGCATGCGCGCCGTGAGGGCCTGCCGGAGTTGCTCCGTCAGCGAGAGCAGCTCCGGCCACCGCTTGGTCATGTTCTTGAGCGCGGTGACGTTCATCGGGAGCTCGTCCTGGTAGCGGCTCCCCGGGTAGCCGCACTGGCGGCGCTGCGTCGGGAGGTCGAGGAACATCGTGCGCGGCACGGCGTTGTTCTCGCCCACCTGCCGGCCGTCCGTATCCATGGCCGGGTGCGCGATCCGGTAGATGGGGACGAGCACCTCCAGGTTGGCGAGGTCCATCTGGTGCCCGAACGCCTCCTGGGTGAGGAACGGGCAGCGCGCCGCGTCGGCGCCGGTGAAGGCCTGCGGCTCGCGGCCCTCGGGGGCCAGGCCCAGCCTCAGCGGGTAGGTCTCCGCGGTTCGCTCGGGCGACTCCGAGAACCGCTTCAGCACGTTCTGGTCGATCAGCGCCTGGAGCAGGTCGCGGATCTTCTCCCACGCGTGGGGCCCGGCGTTCGACCAGGCCATGGCCTCTTCCGCGCGGAACCGCTCCACCTCCAGCAGCTTCTCGCCCACGGGCGCGACGTCCGGCTCGTCGAAGATGAGCTCCACCTCGCCGTAGAAGACGTGCAGGACCTCCTGCCCGCCCTCGCCCTTGAACCGGCTGTGCGTCAGCCGCCGCCGCTTGGGGATGAACAGGACCTCGCTCGGTTGAAGTTCCGCCATCGCACGTCCTCTTTCAGTCGGGGAGCTTGGTGACGTCGTAGGACCAGGTGCCGCCCAGGGCGCGGTAGAGCTGGACTCTATAGGAAAGCAGCAGGCGCTGAGCCCGGAGGCCGCCGCGCTCCAGCGACGCCAGGTTGGCCTGCGCGGTGAGCACGGGGAGGTAGTCGGACTGACCCTGCTCGAACAGCCGCCGCGCCTCCTCCAGGAGCCGCCGGCCCAGCTCGATCTGCGCGCGCAGGCTCTGCAGGCTCTCCGCCTGGCTCTGCTCCTGGAGCAGCGCGTCCTGCACCCGCCCGACCGCCGACTTGAGGGCGAGCTCGTATTGCCACTTCCGCCGCTTGAGCGTCAGCCCCAGCTGCTGGGCCTCGGTGATGCGCCGGCCCCCGTCGAACACGGGCCAGGTCAGCCGGACGCTCGCCACGCCCTCCGGGAACGTCGCCTGCGTGGGGTAGGTGATCACGCCCGCGCTCCCCACCAGCTCGATGGTCGGCAGCCAGCTGGAGAGGTTCTGGTTCACGCGGTTCTCGATCTCGGTCACCCGCAGCCGGGCGAACCGCATCTCCGCCGTGCCCTCGCTCAGGTCGGCCGGCGTCCCCAGCCGGGGCGCCGGAGGGAGGTCCGGGAGCCGGCGGTCGGCGGGGACCAGGTCGTCGCGGGGGCTCGGCAGCCGGCCCAGGAGCCCCGTCAGCTGCGAGCTCAGCATCGAGATCCGCGCGTTGATCAGCGGCACCTGCGCCTGGATGTTGAGCAGCTGCTGCTCTTGCTGGAGGACGACCAACCGGCTGGTGAGGTGTTGTTCGAACCGCGCCTTGACGAGGTCGAACAGCGCCTGGTTGTACTTGACCTCGCCCTCGGTCAGGTCCTTGAGGGCGCGCTCCACCAGGATGTCGAACCAGAGCTGGGTCACCTGCTCGGCGATGTTCTGGGACGCGACCTCCGCGCTCTGGCGCTGCTGCTCGACCAGGTCGTCAGCCACCCTCCGCTGCGCGTCCCGGTTCCCGGAGAGGTCGAGCTGATAGGACGCGGTGAGATCGACGTTCGCCGCGGTGAACGTCGACGCCAGCGGGGGATTGCCGGGCGTGGTGGTGGCGGCGCGCTGGGCGACCGCCGGCGCCGAGGCCGGAATGCCGACCTGGAGCGGCCACCACCAGCCCCGCGGCACCGACGGATCCAGGCTGTTCTCGGTGATCAACGTCCGCACGTCGCGGATGAAGTAGTTGTAGTGGAGCGCCTCCTGGATGGCGCCGTCGAGCGCGGGGTCGGCGAACGCGCTCCACCACACCTCGCTCCGGGTGACGCGCTCGGCCGGGCCCGCCGCCCCGGGCGCGACCGCCGCCTTCGAGGGCTCGGTGACGAAGGCCGCCGGCGCCGGGGGCGGGCTCACCTGGACCGGGCGAAGCAGCGAGCACGCCCCCAGGAGCGCGGCCGCCGCCGGGAGCGCGAGCGCGCGGGTCTTCATGGGTGGCTCACCACCACCACGGACGGCGCGCGCTCGAGGACGCAGCGCACCGCCACCCGCATGGTCTCCGGATCCAGCGACGCGAAGCTCTCGTCGAGGATGACCAGCTCCACGCCCTGCAGCAGCGTGCGGGCGATGTAGAGCCGGCTCTTCTCGCCGTGCGACAGCTGCCAGCCGGTCTCGCCGATCAGCTCGTCCAGCCCGGCCGGCATCCGGGAGACCAGCTCGCCCAGCCCCAGCTCGTCGCACAGCGCGCGGGCCTTGTCCCGCATCTCGAAGGAGGTCGGCCACTCGCGCCCGAGCAGCAGGTTGTAGGCGAAGCTGCCGTTGAGGACGTGGTTCTCGTGGAACTGGGGCGCGGCGGTGACGCGCCTCCGCCAGCCGGAGATGCCGAAGGTGGCGCGGTCCAGGCCGCGCAACAGGAGCACGCCCGCGTCCGGCGTCCGCAGGCCCGTCAGCAGGGACACCAGCGTCGACTTGCCTCCGCCCGACGGGCCCTCGAGCAGGATGCGGTCGCCCCGGGCGATCTGGAGCGAGCAGTTCTCCAGCACCGGCCGGGTCCGCGCGTGGTGCCGGAAGGTCAGGCCGCGCGCCTCCAGCACGGTCCCGCCCGCCTCCTCGGCCAGCTTGCCGGCCTCCATCTCCAGGGGGACCTTGGACGCCAGCTCCGGCCGGACCACCGCGCGCAGGAGGTCCCGGATCTGCTCGAAGGAGGAGGCGGCCAGCGAGATCTGCTGGAAGAAGACCGAGATCTCGTCGAAGGCCCGGAGCGCGAGGAGGACGCCGCCGGCGGTGACCGCCAGCGCGCTGGGCGGCGCGGTCCCCAGGGCGAAGGCCGGCAGGAGCATCAGCAGCGCGAGGACCAGCCAGCCGTCCCGGAGGAGGGCCGACAGGTGCATGCTCCGGTGGTCCATGACCCGCGAGGTCTCGCAGTATTCGCTCAGGCGGCGGTCTTCCCCGTCGTGCCACCGCTCCAGCGGGAGCTGAGCGAGCCGCGTCCGGTGGCCCAGCATGCGCTCCAGCAGGTCGTGCGTGATGTCGATGCGCGACGCCGACCACTGGCGCTGGACCTTGTAATGCCGCCTCGCGAGGGCGAAGGCGAACAGCGTCCACGCCGCGAGCCCGGCGACGTGGAGCCAGCCGCCCGCGCCGAGCGACAGGATGATCGCCGCCAGCACCAGGTCGCCGAGCGAGAGGACGGCGAGCAGCGCGCCGCCGAGCGTGAGCAGCTCCACCACCTCCGACTCCGCGACGCGCCCGAAGTGCTTCCCGATGCCGTCGAGGCGGATCTCGTCCGGGGTCAGCTTGAGGATGCCGGCCAGGAGCTGCTGCTTGAGCAGCGTGCCCACGCGGATGGAGAACAACCCCTGCCACCACACCTCCAAAAGGCGCAGCGGGACCGCGCAGGCGATGACGGCGATCCAGCCCTCGAACCAGCCGGTCTCCAGGTGCGCCTGGAGCGCGGCGCGGCCGAGGATCCAGAACGAGCCCGCCAGCACCAGCGAGAGCAGCAGGTGGTTGACGAGGATGCCGGCCACCAGCGCCGGGATGTCGCCCAGCAGCGTCCGCGCGCGCTCGGTGCGCCGGGGCCGCATGATCCAACAGGTCCGCAGCTCCTCCTGGCCCAGCCGCTGGAGCAGCAGCTTGCCCCTGACGCGCTCGCGCGCCCGCCCGGACGTCTCCACGCCCGCCAGGAGCTGGTCCACCTCGGCGGCGACGCGGGCCTGCTTCTCCTCGCGCACCAGGTCGATCACGCGGCTGGTCTCGATGGAGGCGACCGTGGAGTCCCGCGCGAGGAGGCGGACCCTCCCCCAGCGCGCCCCCAGCAGCACCAGGTACATCGGCCGGCCGTCCCGCCGGATCTGGAGGACCGCGGGCGCGGAGCGGGCGACGGCGTCCGGGAGCTCGCGGTAGCGCGGCGTGATCGGCTCCAGCTCGACGCCCAGCCGGCCGGCGAGCGCGAACATCCAGATCCGGCTCGGCTCGACCGCCGGGTCGTGCGCGCTGGGCTCGCCGAGGCTCTGGCCGTAGCCCGCCTCGTGGGCCAGGCGCTCCAGGGCCTCGGGCAGGCGATCCACGGGCCACAGCAGGTGGGAGACGTCGGCCGTCATGACGTCGGCTTCTCCTCCAGCCGGCCGTCCGCGAGCCACCAGTGCCGCCACGTCCCGCTCCGCCACAGCAGCTGGTGGTTGTCCAGGTCCGCGCGGAGCAGCTCCGCGTAGCGGGACTTCTCCTTGGCCAGCAGCTCCTTCGGCGGGCCGTTCTCGACGATCCGCCCGCCCTCGACGACCAGGACGCGGTCGAACTCCTGCGTCTGCGCCACGTCGTGGGTGACGCAGAACAGGGTGACGCCCTTCCACAGCCGCCGCGACTCCGCCAGCAGGCGCGCGCGCCGCTCGCGGTCCAGCCCGCGGAACGGCTCGTCGAGGATCGCCAGCCGCACGCCGGAGCGGAGCATCGCCCGCGCCAGGCGCACGCGCTGGCCCTGCCCGCCGGAGACCAGCCCGCCACCTTCGCCCAACGAGGTCTGCAGGCCCTCCGGGAGCGCCTCCAGGATGTCCAGCATCTCGGCGCCCCTGAGGGCCGCCTCCAGCGACCAGCCCTGGGTGAAGTCGTTCCCGTACCTCAGGTTGTCCAGGAGGCTCTGGTTCCAGATGCTGATCGCCGGGTCGACCCAGGCGGTGACGCGGCGCAGGCGCTCGACGGCAGGCTGGTCGAACGGCGCCCCGTCGATCCGGATCTCGCCGCGCGCGGGGCGGAGCCAGCCGAGGAGGACGCCGACCAGCGTCGACTTGCCGGCGCCGGAGACCCCGACGATCGCCACGTGCTCGCCGGCGGCGATGTCCAGCGAGACCTTGTCGAGGATGACGTGGCCGCCGCCCTTGATGCGGACTTTCTCCATCGCCACGGCGACGCCGGTGGCCATGGCCTCCCCGTCACCGTTCGCCGGCTTGGGCTCCTCGGCGGCCGGCGAAGCGGCGGAAGACGCGGAGCGCGGCGCCGGATCGGGCTGGATCTCTCCTCCGATGATGTCCAGGAGGCGGCGGACCCGGTTCATCGCGCTCGGAAACGCGCGCGTCAGGACCAGCAGTCGCTGGCCGAGGATGGGGAACCGCAGCGCCCAGAACACGACCAGCAGGACCAGCGAGGCGCGCTCGCTGGTGTGGAGGTACGAGTAGACGAGCAGCACGACGAGGGCGTAGCTCACCACCATCAGCGCGCCCTCGAAGCCCACGGACAGCACCTGCAACCAGTAGCGGGACTTGGTCCACTCGACGAGCATCGCCTCCTGCCCGCGGCGGAGCGACCGCTCGGCGCCGTGGATCCGGATCGGCGTCAGGCCGAGGAGCGCGTTGAGGATGAAGCCGCTCAGCGAGCCGGCGTGCGTCTGCACGCGCAGGTCGGGCTCGAAGAAGACCTTCTGCGCGACCAGCGGCAAGACCAGCGTGGCCGCGGTCAGGCCGAGCGCGATACCCCACACGTGGGGGGCCGCCCAGACGAGCGCGGCCGCCGTGGCCAGCACCTCCAGGGAGACGGTGATGCCCTGGGCGGTCAGGGCCGGCAGCGTCCGCATCGTCTGCAGGTTGTGGCAGCGCGACGCCATGTCGGAGGCGAGCCGGCTCTGGAAGTAGCGGTCCTCGGTCTTCGGCAGCTTCTCGAAGTAGGCCTTCCGGAGGCGGACCTCGAGCCGCCGGCCAATCCCCAGCAGGCCCAGCGAGATCGGGACCTGCATCGACAGCAGCACCAGCGCGACCCCCGCCAGCACCAGCATGCCCACGGCGCGTTGCTCGACGGTCCCCAGGTCGCGCCCCAGGTCGAGCATGGCGCGCAGCATCAGCGCCTGGAGGATCCGGCCGAAGGTCGCGATCACCAGCCCGGCGGTGATCAGCAGCGGGATGCGCCGGGGATCTTCCCGCAGCAGGCGGAACAGCGTCCGCGCGGGGCTGGGCTGCTCCGCGACCAGCGCCGTGGCGAGCTCCGCGTGCGCGGCCGGCGGCGCCGGGGAGGCCGCGCCGGCGCTCTCACCCCCGGCCGCGTCCTCGCGCCAGCCGCGGAACCGCAGCAGCACCGCGCCGGTGAGCAGGAGCTCGCCCTCGGCGTCGGGGTTCGGGCGGACGGACCAGTAGGGCTCGGGGATGGGCACCTCGCCGGATCTGGACTTGGCGATCATCGACTGCACCAGGCCGGCCGCCGTCGGCCCGCGCCGGACCGCGCCCGCGCGGACCACCGCCTCGCCCGCCCGGATCGCGGCGTCCAGCGTGGCGATGGAGTGATGCCCCGGGTCCTCGAGCGCCTTGGCGACGGCGGCCTTCGCCTCGACGGCGCCCAGGTTCAGCAATCGGCGCTCGAACGCGGCCACCGCCTCCTCCGAGCCGGCCCACTCCCGCCAGGCGGAGGCGGGCGCGGAGGTGGTGTGCTGGTAGAGCGTGCTGGTCAGCGTCTCGACGCGGGCCCAGCGGCGGCCCACCAGCGGATCCATCACCTGGACGAACGGCCCGATGCGCTTCCACAGCACGACGAAGTGCTGCCGCCCGCCGCCGGAGAGCGTGACGATGATCGACGGGAGCGCCCGCGCCTCCGGGAGGAAGACGTGGTCCAGGGGGAGCATGACCTCCTCGGCGTCGAGGCCGAGCTGGTTCGAGAGCTCCTCCAGGGTGACGATCGACGTGCCGTCGACGTCGGTCTGACACGCCTCGCGCAGGATGCGGTAATTGAGCTCGAGGCCCATCGCGGCGAACACGCTCTTGAGCGAGGCGGGGCCGCAGTCGGTGGCCGAGATCTGGACCACCTCGGGGATGATCGTGCGCGGGCGCGGACGAGGGGCGCTCATGACGGGCTCAGCGAGCCTCGGACTGGGCCCGGAACTCCTTGGGGCGCCGGTCCTCGGGCGCCGCCTCGGTGACGTTCCACTCACCGAGCGCCCGCATCAGCAGCGCGATCGGCGAGACGCGGGCGACCTCGACCTCGACGGTGGCGGTCAGCCCGTGCTGGAGCTGGATCCTCGGGTCGGAATGGGGCTCGAGGTCGAGCTCCACGCGGACCGTGCCCGGGATGGCCTCGGGCGTGGCGGCGATGCCGGGCTCCGTCCCGACGCGGGTGACCTTGGCCGGAACCGTCCCGTAGATGGTCCAGGGGTAGCCGTCGAGCTTCAGCTGCGCCGTCTGCCCCGGCTGGATGATGCCCACCATCTCCTTGGGGAAGCGCGCCCGGACGCGGACCTGCGCGTCGGCCGCGAGGATGGTGCCCAGCCGCTGCCCGTCCGCGATGAAGTCCCCCGCCGCCAGCTCGACCACGTCGACCAGCCGCCCGGAGGCGGGCGCGCGGTAGCGCTTCTTCTCGATCTGGTACTCGAGGCGGTCGATCCCCACCGCCAGCTCCCGGAGCTGGCCCTCGATCCGGAGCTCTTCGCGCCTGAGCCCGAGGAGCTGGGCGGTGAGCGTCTGGCGCCGCACGGCCTGCTCGCGCCGGAGCCGGACGATCTCCAGGCCCTGGGCGCGGCTGGCGGAGCTGAGCGCGTCGACCTCGGTGAGGCGCTCCATCTTCTCCAGCTCGGAGATGGAGCCGGTGGGGCTGTTCTGGGCGAGCTGCGCGCGCTGCTCGGCCAGCTTGTGCCGGGGGGCGAGCTCTCCCTCGCGCTCCTCCGCCACCTTGACCGCGACCTCGTCGACCAGGCCGCTGGCGGCGAGCTCTTCCTTCTTGTTGGCGATCTGATCGCGGATGACGGAGAGCTCTTGCTCCTGCGCCGCCGAGTTGGCCTTGCTCTGCTGGAGCTCGAGCTCCTCGCCCCGCGTGTCGAACTCGACGAGCAGGTCGCCTTCCTTGACCTCTTCGTCGAGGTTGAGCAGCGAGCGCACCACCCGGCCCGCGGCGGGTGGTTCCAGCCGGTAGACCGCGTTGTGCGGTTCGATCCGGCCCTGCGAGCTGACCTTCATCACGGGGACTCGAGCGGCGACGACCCAGACGGCGAGGCCTCCGAGGCCCAGCGCGATCAAGCCTACGAGGAGAACCTGGGTGCCCGATTCGGATCCGTTCAACGAACGGAGCGTTCGCTCGAATGGATATGCCATGGGGAGATCAAAAAAGGGGGGGCCGGGACCGGATAACGAGATCCGGTCCCAGCCTATCGCAAAAACTAGCGGCCCTTGATGGGAGCGCCCGCGCGGACGTTGACCTTGATCTTCATGTGCTCACCCCCTTTCGTCTGCTTTTTGAGCTCTGTAATTTCTCTGGTGCTTCGGACGTCGGCAAGTCAGTCGTCGAGCAGAGGGGGAGACGACTGGCGCGTTGCGCCCCTCTGGTCGGCGTCTACGGCACGTGCACTCAGGCAGCTGGGCTCCGGCTCGAACCCACCTCCAGGAAGCGTTGGAGCACCCCGTGTCCCACTCCAACGCACATCACTGCGAATCCCGGAGAGCTTTTCCTTATAGACCAAGTAGGCGGCCTATCGCAACGGAAATGAGGAAAATTGTTGTAACAGGCGAATTTTGCTGCGATTCCGCAGGGTTGGTTTAGACCCAGGCAGCCGTTCCCTTTTCTTTCCTTCAGAACGCCCGAAGCCGCGGATCTTCCCGCGGCCGCTGCCGGCGTAGGTCAGGAGCCGCTTCACCTACGTCACCAACCGGCTCCGGATGGAGTGACGGCTACTTCGAGACGTCGACCAATATCTTGCCGACGACGGTCCCCGACTCCTGCGCCTCGTGCGCCTCCGCGAGCTCCTCGAGGGGGAACCGGGCGCCCACCTCCGTCCGGTACTGGCCGGCTTCCAGGCAGGCGGTGGTGTCGCGGATGGCGTCCTGGTGCGCTTGTTGAGACATCGTGTAGACGAGGACGAAATCAACGCGAATACATTTCACCATCAGCTGGAGGGCGGGGAACTGGGCGGAGTCGACGGGTGAGGATGAATACATGGAGATCGCCCCGCCCACCTTCAGGACGCCGAGGTTGGTCTGGAGGTTCTGCCCGAAGTCGACGTCCACGACGCGGTCGACGCCCTGTCCGCTGGTGGCCTCGCGCACGGCCGCGACCACGTCGTCGCGCTTCCGGTTGATGACGACGTGGGCGCCCGCGCGGCGCGCCGCGGCCTCCTGCTCGGGGCGGCTGACCGTGGTGAGCACCCTGGCCCCGGCCCACCGCGCCAGCTGGATGGCCGGGTTGCCGACGCCGCCGCCTCCCCCGTGGACCAGCACGGTCCTTCCCTGGATGCCGCCGTCCGCGAACAGGCAGCGGTGCGCGGTGAGGGCCGGCACGCCCAGGCCGGCGCCGGTGTCGAAGTCGATCGAGGGCGGCAGCTGCACGGCGTTCTGGGAGGGGACGGCGACGTACCCGGCGGCCGTGCCGAAGGGGCGGCCCCGGTAGGCCTCGTAGATCCAGACGCGCTCGCCGATGCGGGACTGCGGGACGCCGGGGCCCACGCGGTCGATCACGCCCGCGCCGTCCTGCCCCGGGATGATCCGCGGGTACTCCAGCTTGCGGACGGCGCCGAATCCGCCGCGCGCCTTGGTGTCGGAGGGATTCAGGCCGGAGACGCGAACCTGGACCCGGACCTGCCCGGCCTCGGGGGTGGGATCCGGCATCTCGCCTTCGACCAGCACCTCGCGGGCAGGCCCCTGCTTCTCGAACCAGACGGCTTTCATGGCGGCGATGATATCTGGTCGCGGTGCGCATCCTGGCCGTCTGCGGAAGCCTCCAGGCGAAGTCCGCCAACCTCGAGTTGTTGAAGCTCGCCGCCGCGACGGCGCCCGAGGGGGTCGAGATCATCCTGTTCAGCGGGCTGGATCGACTCCCGCACTTCAATCCGGACCTGGAGGCGGGCGGCGCGGAGGCGCCCGCCGCGGTGACCGCCTGGCGCCGCGCGCTGGCGGAGTCGGACGCCGTCCTCATCTCGTCGCCGGAGTATGGGTTCAGCCTTCCGGGCGTGCTGAAGAACGGGGTGGATTGGGTGATCGGCTCCGGGGAACTGGAGCGCAAGGTCGTGGCGGTCACGGCCGCGGTCCCGGGGCCGGCGCGCGGGCGGATGGGGCTCCAGGCGCTGCAGCAGACGCTCGGCGCCGTGCGCGCGCGGATCGTCGGCGGAGAGCCCATCGCGCGCGGCGAGTCATTCGAGCGGGAGGTGAGGGCGCTGGTCAGCTCGCTCGTCGAGGCGGCGCGCGCCGCGCGAGCCGGTGACGATTCGATCTGAGCGCGCCGGTCCGGTTCGAGGAGCACTCACGGCGCCGGGTCGCCCAGGGGGGCATCGGCTGATCGGCTGGACCTGGGCGACCGCGGCGTGTCGTACAGATGCCGCAACGGAAGCAAATGAAGGCACAGGTCCTACCAGGTATGGCGCCGGAGCATGAGAGGCACCATTGGCGCACTTAAAAAACGACTCCAAGCGAGGGGAAGGCATCTCTTGGGAGAAACAAGTTCCTCAGAACTTGAGATAACGAGAATGTCCCTAGCTACCCCCAGGACTGAGGTCTTTCATGGTCCAGCCAGCCTCGCAGAAGCCGTACACGCCACCCGTCACGCAGCCGGCGACGATCGCGCCAGCGCCACAGGGTCAAGGCCAGCTGAAGTCGAACGGGAAGGGTCAGGCTTCACAGGACACCTTCGAGGCGGCCGCGCCCACCACGCAGCGGGCGCAGGGCGACTCCTTCCAGAACGTCCCACCGGGGCAGGCGAGGAAGGTCATCGGCGCCCAGGACCCGCTCGGACAGTCGGTGCAGGGAGGACGGGGGCGCGGGGGCCTGAACCCGGCCATCGGTAACGTCGACGATCTCAAGGTGAAGGGCGCCGTGGACAAGCTGGCGGAGATGGGCCAGCCGGAAGTGATCCCGGACGTGGCCAACGCGCCCGAAGCCGACGCGCCGATGCAGGGGATGACGCAGGCGGAGCAGACCGCCTACAACGCGCTCCCGCCGGACCAGCAGCAGCGCTACGACGATCTGCACGCGCAGGCGTCCGACACCTGGAAGTACCGCTCGGTGGGACCGGAGGCGTACACCATCACACCCGACAGCGCGGTGGATCAGCTCCGCGGCATGCTCACCTCGGGGAAGATGGGCGACTACTTCAAGGTGGAGGACGCGCTGCAGGGGCCGGATCAGGCCGGCAACCTCCAGGACGCCCGCGAGCTGCTCTTCCAGGGCAAGCTGGGCACCAACCAGGTGAACCTGAACGGCGGGACCACGCTGGACTCCATGGTAGGGCTGTCGCAGGGCGGGATGACCGACATGGGCGTGGATCGCACCCAGTTGCTCGGGCAGCTGGCGCACGACATCAACCACCCCGAGGAGATCGTCCAGGGCCAGGACAACGCCGACTGCGGCGGGAGCACCGCCGCCTTCGTGATGTCGCTCACCCAGCCTTCCGAGTACGCGCGGATGATCTCCGACCTGGGCGAGAAGGGGCAGGTGGAGCTGACCCCCCAGTGGTCCAAGCTGTTCGGCGCCCCCAGCAACGAGATGAAGCTGGGCGCGCCGTTCGACCAGAACGACCCGCGCTCGACCACCCAGCAGCTCTTCGCCAAGACGTTCGACCAGGAGGCGGTCAACGGCCAGCTCCCGGTCACCGCCCCGAACCAGGCGGCGGCGGCGGCGGCGCGGGGCATCACCGGCCAGCAGCTCAAGGACGGGATGAACGACAAGAACGTCCTCGGCGGCGGCTGGGACGCGGTCTACCTGCCCCCGGCGCAGGACGCCGCCGCGCCGGACCCGGTCACCGGCGCGCAGCGCGCCGAGACCGACCGGGTGGCCCAGGACCTGATCGACTCCGCCGCGCCGCTGCACCCGGTGATGGTCAACGTCAACAACCACTGGGTGACGGTGCTGGGCCAGGACCCGACCGGCCGGGACTGGGTCAAGGACCCGAAGACCGGCACCGTGGAGCGGATCACCCGGGACGAGCTGATGAGCGGCCTGATGGCGGTGGTGTACCAGGGTGGCAACTACCAGGGCACCGTGCCCGACTACATGCACGACGCCAACTGGGCCCAGCCCGGCGGCGGCGGTCCGGCCTCGGGCGGCCTGGGCAGCGGCGGCGGCAGCGGCGGCAGTGGCGGCAGCGCCGGGTAGCGCCCCCGCGGCACCTGCGGCCGATCAGCGGCGGTGCGAGGCCATCCAGCCATCCACCGCCGCGGCGCGCTCCGCCTTGCCGGCGCGCTGGTACTCGCGCTTCGCCTGGTCGGCGTAGCGGATCGCCGCCGTCTTCTCCTTCTGGCCGAGCTGCCAGAGCGCCCGCGCCAGGCCGTAGTGGGTGTCGGCCAGGTCCTCCGGATCCGTGCCGCGGATGGCCAGCGCCTTCTCCAGCATGGGCCGCGCCTGGTCCGGGTGCCCCAGCCCCAGCAGCGACTGGCCGATGCCGTCGTACGAGTAGGAGAGGAGCTGGTCCCCCGGCTTGAGCACCTTCTCCTGGATGTCCTGGGCCTGCCGGTAGGTGGCGAGCGCCTCCTGGTAGCGGTGCTCCTCCTGGAAGATGGTGGCCTTGATCAAGAGGTTGTTGGCCACCTGCCCGTTCTGCTCGCCCATGTGCTTGCGGGCGATGCGCAGCGCCTCGTCGATGCTCCGGTGCGCGGAGCCGTAGTCGTGCCGCTGGAGCTGGACCTGGGCGGCGGCGTACAGGCGGGGCACCAGGAGCGGGTGGTCCGGGCCCAGCCGCCGCCGCGCCGAGGCGGTGGTCTCCTGCAACAGCGAGCTCGCCTCGTCCAGCCGGCCCAGCTTCCGGTACGCGGAGGCCAGGTTGCCGGCGGCGTTCAGCGTCCTCGGGTCGTCGTGGCCCAGCTCGGAGGTGAGCAACTGGCGGGCGCGCTCCAGCGTGGTGGCGGCCACCGCGTCCTGGCCCTCCAGCATCTGCAGCGCGCCGAGGTTCACCAGGAGGTCGCCCTGGCCCTCCGCGTTGCCGCCCATCCGGTTCAGCACCGCCTGCGCCTGGGCCGCCCACTGCTTGGCGCGGGCGTAGTCCTGCACCACGCCCTGGGCGAACACCGCCTCGGTGGCGGCCCGCAGCCGCAGCTGGTCCGCCCGCCCCGAGTCCGCCGCCAGGGCGGCCGCCTCCAGGGTCTGCGCGGCGCGGGCGCTCTCCCCTGTCTTGTCCAGGAGGTAGCCCTGCACCAGCAGCGCCTCCGCCTCCACCGGCGGATATCCGAGCTCGCGCGCGCGCTCCACCGCCGCGGTCACCTTCTCCAGCGCCACCTTGTATCGGCCGGCGTCGCGGAGCGCGTTCACCTCCGTCAGCGCCTCCTTCAGCTTGCGGATGGCCTCGCGCGCCTTGGGATCCTCCGGCAGCGGCGCCTCCTGGGTGAGCGAGACGGCGTCCGCGCAGGAGCGCACGCTGGACAGGCCGGTCGCCGCGTCCACGCCGCGGTCCACCAGCTTCTGGTCGGCGGAGGCCAGCAACGTGGTCAGGTACTGCAGCTCGTGCAGCCGCAGGTCCAGGCACTCCATCTTGAGCGCCATCACCGAGTCCGGCTGGTCGCCGCGGATGCGGGTGGCGGCGCAGGTGTCGTCGCGCTGCGCGGCCCACGTTTGCGCGTACTGGTCCAGGGCGCTCGCGGTGCGCTCGAACTGGGCCTCGCCGTCCAGCTGGGGAACGAACGCCTGCCGCACCGCCGAGCGCCGGTCCTGGTCCCAGGCGCCCTGGAGCAGCCGCTCCGAACCCTTGCAGCGCAGCTCCGGCCGGAGCGCGATCACCCCGCCCGCCGCCGCCGCCACCACCACCGCCGCCGCGATGGCCACCCTGACGCCGGCCTTCCCCTTGCGCGCGTCCCGCTGGAGCGCTTCCAGGAAGCCGTCCATGGTGAGGAAGCGCTGCGCGGGCTCCGCGGAGAGCGCGCGGCGGACCGCCTGGCCCATCCACTCCGGGACGCCGTGGCCCGCGGGCGGGGCCTGGATCTGCCCGTGCTCGATGGCGTACAGCCGCTCCGAGTTCTTCCTGGGTTCGAAGGGGCGGATCCCGTAGAGCGCCTCGTAGAGCGCGACCGCGAAGCTGAACTGGTCGGAGCGCTCGTCGGTGGGCTTGCCGCGCATCTGTTCGGGGGCCATGTAGCGCGGCGTGCCCATCACCGTGCCCTTCAGGGTGATCGGCCTGTCCAGCAGCGGCACCCCGGGCGGGCGATCCCCTGACTCCCCCTGGCGGTTCTCCTGCCTGGGGCGCGCCAGCCCGAAGTCCGCCACCCGCGCCCGGCCGTCCTTGCCGATGAGCACGTTGTCCGGCTTGAAGTCGCGGTGGATGAGGCCCACCGCGTGCGCCGCCGCCAGCCCGCGGCCGGCCTGCACGAACAGGTCCCGCACCTGCTGCCAGGTCCGCTTCTCCTGCTTCAGCCACTCCTTGAGGTTCGCCCCGTCCACGAACTCCATGGCCAGGAAGACGCGGCCCTGGAAGGTCCCCACGTCGTGGACCGCCACCACGTTGGGGTGGGTGAGGCGGGCCATGGCCTGCGCCTCGCGCTGCAGGCGCAGCTGCAGGCGGTCGGAGCTGATGCCGAAGCGGTCGCGGCGGCCCAGCACCTTGAGCGCCACCCGGCGGTCGAGCTGCGGGTCGTACGCGGCATACACCACGCCCATCCCGCCGGAGCCCAGGTGCCGGAGGATGTCGTACCGCCCCACCGTCGCGCCGCGCTCCAGCTGCCCCGACTCATCGCCGTCGCCGGCGCCGGTGTCGTCCCGATGCTGCGGAGGGCCGTCCGGGAATTCGGGCACGGTGAGCCGCTCGTCGGCCCGGGCCTGCAGGGTCGCCCCGGTGACCTTGCCGTTCCCGCCCGAGGGCTTCTCGTCCGAATCGTCCGAGGCCTCCTCCTCGGCTCCCGCGGCCAGCCTGGAGAGGGTGGACTGGCAGGTGGCGCACGTGCGCGCGTGCTCCCACACGCGCTTCGCCTCCGCGGGCGGCAGCTCGCCCTGGAACACGGAGACCAGCTCGCTGTCGGAGGGGCACGACATGGGGGGGCGGATTGTAGCCTGTAGGAGCGGCTACGCCGCGCTCGGGAGCGGCCAAAGGCTACGTGCTGCCCGCAGAAAGCGCCGCTGGAGCCCCTACGACTTTGGGTGGGGATGCCACCACGTGACCCGGTATCGTTTCCTCCATGCGCGTTCTCCACCTGCTGTGGCTCATCCCTCTCGTTCTCGCCTGTGGGGACGGGCCCACCTGCGCGGACGCGATCGCCGGGGGCGGCGAGGAAGTGGAGTCCGGGATCGTCCGGTACGACTGCACGGAGGGCGTGGTGGCGGTGGCGATCGACCGCTCGCGGACCGACCTCGAGATCTGGGTGATGGAGCAGCCACCGTCCACCGTGCCGACCCTGGCCGACGCGTTCATGGACGGCGCGCCCCTCCAGGACAGCAACTTCCGGGAGCGCTCGCAGGCCGTCCTCCAGGTCAATGGCTTCACGTTCGCCTGCCAGGGAGGCGGGAACGACTGCTATGACGACGACATCCCGGAGTTGCCCCGGACCCGTGTCCGGGAGAGCGACCACGAGATCACGACCAGGTCCACGGTCGGCGACGACTGGATGCTGTCCTTCGGGTCCAGAGGCTCCTCCAGCCTCCCGATCGACCTGACCCTGAACGGAGGCGAACCACCGGCGTACCCCTACAATGCGCTGGGCAGCACCTTCGCGGTCCTCAACGGCGGGGAGTGCTCAGAGGGCACCAGGCGGGACGACTGGACCGTCGCGGGGTACTCGGACACCCAGGTGGTGATGGTCTACGCCCCCGACACCGATCCTCCGAAGTTGTGCGCCCTGATGGGGGAGCTGGGCGTGGGCGACGCGATCCGGATGGACGGGGGAGGCTCGGCGGGCCTGTATCTCCGGCAGGGAGGCCAGTACGAGCCCATCGGCGCCACCCATCGCCCCATCCCGTACCGCCTTGGGGTGGTGAGCCTGGGCGGCAACCAGGTGTTCAACGGGGATTTCGAGCGGCCCGTGTTGTCGGACCGGAACGGCGGGGACCCTCCCGGCGTCCACGCGCTCTCGGGCCAGCAGATGGTGGACCTCGGGTGGAGTGGCGCCGTCGATCTGTACAACACCCCCGTGTACAACGCCCGCGCCGGGAACGGGGTTCGCTCGACAGTCCCGGACGGGCATTCACAGCTGGTGGTGCTCCGGCCGCGCGACCCGCCGGAGGAGCACATCCAGCAGGACCTCACCGGCGCGCCGCCGAACCGCTACTGCATGCTTCACTTCTGGCACGGATACGTTCGACCGCCCCCCTACGCATGCCCCGGCCAGTCGATGTTGCGGGTCGAGCTCCTGGGCAGTCCGACCGCTCCCTCGGTATTCACCTCGACGGAGACCATCGGCCCGGGCGCGACCCTGCGGGAGGCGTGGCTGAGGTTCCTGACCCCGGAACAGGGCACGGTCACCTTGAAGCTCACGGCCTCGGACCCGGACGCCCCCGGCAACTGCGGCGTCCTGCTGGACGACGTGTCGGTCGAGTGCGCGCAGTGAGTGCCGCCGTCCGGCCCGCGCTCGACGACCCGCCCGTCCGCGACCGCCGCCCCGGATCGCCGCTCACACCCGCACACCTCCGGCGGTCCGGTGGGCGGGCCCGGCGCAAGCAC
>DASRBA010000349.1:0-3016 GCA_035637895.1 Myxococcaceae bacterium | reverse complement strand
CGGAGCCGTCTTCACCGCGCGGGCTGTTCGAGCAGGTGGAGACGGAGCTCCAGATCATCGCCCGGGAGCAAGAGCGTTCCCGGCCGGCCCCGCCACCGCCGCCGCCGCCACCACCGGAGCCTCCCCCTCCTCCGCCTCCGGACCCAGAACCCCCGGAACCCGTGGTGGTGGCCGTGGCGCCCCCGCCGCCGCCACCGACCCCTGCACCCAGGATCCGACTCGCGCCGAACGTCGAGCCCCTCCCCGTCGACCGCGAACCCATCGGCCCCGCGCCCATCGCCACCCTCCTCGACTACGTGGAGCTCCTCAAGCAACTCTCGGGCGGCAACCCGCTGGAGGCGTTCGCCCAGGCCGGACTCGACGTCGCGAGCTGGACCCGCGCCTCCAACGAGTGGGGCGCGGTGCTCCTCCGCCGCCCGGATGCGGCGCTGCGCTTCGCCGCCCTGCTTCAGGCCGTCTGGGCGCCGCGCTGACGCTTCTCGTCCAACCTCCCCAGCAATGACAGCAGCCCATCGAGGATGGTGAACGGGTGCGGCGGACACCCGGGGATGTACAGGTCCACCGGCACCACCGAATCGGCGCCGTCGTTCGCCTCCGGGTGCCCTCCGTACGGCCCGCCCGAGATGGCGCACGCGCCCACCGCGATGACGATCTTCGGCGGCGGCACCGCGTCGTACGTCTTCTTCAGCGCCAGCTTCATGTTCTCCGTCACCGGCCCGGTGATCAGCAACCCGTCCGCGTGCCTCGGCGACGCCACCATCTGGATCCCGAACCTCGCCAGGTCGAACACCACCGTCCCCAGCACGTTCACGTCCGACTCGCACCCGTTGCACCCGCCCGCGCTCACCTGCCGCAGCTTCAGCGACCTCCCGAACATGCTCCGCAGCCGCGCCTCCAGCGCCGCCGCGCGCGGGGCCGCCTCCCCGCTCCGCAAGATGAGGTCCGCCCGCTGCCGGGCCGCCAGCCGGTACTCGTCGCCGAAGGAGATCGCCCCCGCGGGACACGCCTGCACGCAGTCCGTGCAGAACAGGCACCGCCCCAGGTCCACGCTCAGCTGACCCGGCCCGGCGGCGACGGCGTCCGTCGGGCACGCCTCGACGCACTGCCGGCACCCGTCCGGGCACTTCTCCGGCGCCAGCACCGGCGCGCCCCGGAACCGGTCCGGCAGCGCGGGCGCGTCCGCCGGATACCCGGAGGTGCGCTGCCCCTGGCGCATCCGCTCGAGGAGGATCTTCAGCATCGCGCCCTCACAGGTCGAACCCGCAGTACGAGAGGTTGAAGCTCTTGTTGCAGAGCGGGAAGTCGGAGATCTGCTGGTCGCGCAGCGCCATCGCCAGCCCGCTCCAGTTGTGGAACGAGGGATCCACGACCTTGTACGCGCGGAGCTTCCCCCGCTCGTCGGTGAGCGCGACGTGGCAGATCTCCCCGCGCCACCCCTCCACCAGCGAAGCGCACATCCGCCCGGGCCTCGGCTCGCCGCACTTCGCCCGCACCGCGCCGGCCGGGAGCTGCGAGAGCTGCTCGGAGATGAAGGCCACCGACCGCTGGATCTCCATCCACCGCACGTACGCCCGCGCGAACACGTCCCCCGTCGGCCACGTCGAGATGGGGATGTGCGCGAACTGGTAGATCCCCGACGGGTGGTTCTTCCGCGCGTCGCGCCGCAGCCCGCACGCCCTCGCCGCCACGCCCACCAGCCCCAGCTCCCGCGCCACGCTCTCCGCCACCGCGCCCGTCTCCTCGAAGCGGGCCTGCACGGAGGCGGTCGTCCACAGCAGCCCCGCCGCGCCCTCCACGTCGCGCGCCGCCGCCTCCAGCCGCCTCCGCATCTCCGCCACCCGCGCCGCGTCCACGTCGAACCCCCCCCCCCCCGGCCGGACCATCCCGCGGCCGAAGCGGCTCCCGCAGAGCAGCGCGGTGAGGTTGAGGAAGTCGCCGCGGAGCCGGCCGCAGTACGCCGCCGTGGGAAGGAATCCGACGTCCCCCGCGAGCGCCCCCAGGTCGCCGGTGTGATTCGCCAGCCGCTCCAGCTCCAGCGCCACCGCCCGCAGCGCCTGCGCGCGCGCCGGGGCCCGGCACCCCGCCAACCCCTCCAGCACCTGGCAGTACGCGGTGGCGTGGCCGATGGTGGTGTCGCCCGCCAGCGTCTCCATGAGGTGGATGGTCCGCTTGTCCGGCCCGCCGCGCAGCGCCTGCTCCACGCCGCGGTGCTGGTACCCGAGGGAGATCTCGAGGTGCATCACCTGCTCGCCGTGGCACTGGAAGCGGAAGTGGCCCGGCTCGATGACCCCGGCGTGCACCGGCCCCACCGCGACCTCGTGCACCTCCTCGCCCTCCACCCGGTAGAACTCCGTGCCGCTCCCCCGCCGCACCGGCTTGAGCCAGGGGTGACCCTCGGGGCGAAGGCCGCACTGCTCGGCGATCTCCCGCTCGAAGAGGTGGACCTCCGGGCAGGCCGGCGTCATCGAGGCGAAGCGGCCGCCGGTGACGAGGGTGGAGGCGCACTCGAGGAGTCCCTCGTCGTCGGCGGCGAGGACCAGGTACAGGGCCACCGCCTCCCCGTCGGGGACGCCGAAGAGGGCGCTGACCCTGCGGCGGCGGGCGGGCGCCCCCGTGACGGCGGCCCGGAAGGCCTCGAGCTCGAGGCGCGGCACGTGCTCCCGAGGAGCAGCCCCGCCGTTCGGCAACGTCAGGAACGACGTCATGGGGAGGCCTCCACGAAGGCGGCCGCCTGATGGAGGGCGGTGTCCATGAAGCGCGGCAGGTACACCCCCAGCACGAAGACGGCGCTCATGAGGA
This sequence comes from Myxococcaceae bacterium, assembly GCA_035637895.1. GTDB lineage: Bacteria > Myxococcota > Myxococcia > Myxococcales > Myxococcaceae > DASRBA01. Next base: position 217 of record DASRBA010000349.1, on the reverse strand, counting down.
GCAGCGGCGGTCCCACCGTGCCGGGGCTGTCGCGGTAGGGAGTCTGCTTCGCCGCCTCGGAGGGCTCGCCCTGGACGACCGCCAGGACGGTGCCGCCCATCCCCACGAAGACCACGAAGAGGAGCACCAGGAAGGCGGCCGCCACCCCGTAACGCCCCTCGGCGATGGCTCCGCGCAGGATCGTGAACTCCGAGAGGAAGGGGGCGAAGGGCGGGGT
>DASRBA010000348.1:0-19750 GCA_035637895.1 Myxococcaceae bacterium | reverse complement strand
GGCGACACCCGGCGTGCAAGGCGCGTGGACGATGCCCATCAAGGCGCGCATCGACATGCTGTCCACCGGCATCCGCACGCCCATCGGGGTGAAGGTCTTCGGGCCCGACCTGGAGGTCATCACCCGGATCAACGACCAGTTGGAGCGTTCCCTCCGCCAGCTCCCCCATACGCGCAGCGTCTACGCCGAGCGCGAGCTGGGCGGCTTCTTCCTGGACGTCACGCCGGACCGGGAGGCGATCGCGCGCTACGGCCTGACGGTGCGCGAGGTGCTGGACGTGGTGGAGAGCACCATCGGGGGGATGGACGTGGCCACCACCTACGAGGGCCGCGAGCGCTACCGCATCAACGTCCGCTACCCGCGCGAGCTGCGCGACAACCTGGAGGCGATCGGCGACGTCCTGGTGCCGGTGTCGCCGCTGATCCCGCGACCGGCGCCGTCCGGGGGCGGCCGGGCCAGCCCCGGCGCGATGACGGCGACCACCGCCACCATGGGCGGCGGGATGTCGTCGCCCGGCGCGCCGATGCAGGGAGGGACGGTCGGGAGCGGGGCCGCCGGCGAGGCGATGTCCGCCGGCCCGAAGGAGCAGGCGCCCGCCGCCGCCGCGGCTTTCGTGCCGCTCGGGCAACTGGCCCGCATCGAGACCGTCATGGGCCCGCCCATGATCAAGAGCGAGATGGGGTCCATCACCGGATGGACCTACGTCGACATCGACACCGGCGACGTGGGCGGGTACGTGGCCGCGGCGAAGGCGCGGGTGGCGAAGGAGGTCGCGGTCCCCTCCGGGTACTTCCTCAAGTGGACGGGCCAGTACGAGCTGCTGGAGCGCGTGCGGGACCGGATGGCGTGGATCCTCCCACTCACCATCGGGATCGTCTTCGTCATCCTCTACATGAGCTTCAAGGGGACCGCGCAGACGCTGATCGTGATGAGCGGCGTGCCCTTCGCGGCGGTGGGCGCCGTCTGGATGCTGTGGATCGCCCGGTTCAACACGTCCATCGCGGTGTGGGTGGGGATGATCGCGCTGCTGGGCGTGGCGGCGGAGACGGCGAGCGTGATGGTCGTCTACCTGGACGAAGCCTGGAAGGAGGGCCGCGCCGCCGGGACCATCACCACCGTCCCCGAGCTGGTCGCCGGATCCCTGGAGGCCGCCACCAAGCGCGTGCGGCCCATGTTGATGACCGTGATGACCAACGTGTTCGGGCTGCTGCCCATCCTGCTCGACACGGGCGTGGGGTCGGACGTGGCCAAGCGCATCGCCGCGCCGATGTGGGGCGGGCTGGTCTCGCTCACCATCCTCACGTTGCTGGTGATCCCTGCGGTCTACGTGGTGTGGCGGAGCTCCCAGCTCAAACACCTGGAGAGGAGAGCGACGCCATGAAGGCCATCCATCGGATCGCGGTGATGACGGCGGCTGCATGGTAGGACGCCAGCGCGGCAGACCGGGGGCGACCGGGGTCCGCCCATCCCGGATGGGCAACCGGAGGCTCCGGTCATGACGCCTCTGGAAAGGGGCGCCATGCCAGGACCGAGCTTTTCTCCGTCTCGCCAAGCGAGGATAATCGGACGGGTCGAAATGCCCGGCGCGTCAGTGAGCAAGGCGGGTCATGGGGGGGGCAGCACCGGATGAACGCCGCTCTTCGTCTTTTTGCACCGGGACCCGTCGCTGTTCACGAGCGCGTCCGGGCGGCGCTGGGCGCCCCTGTCCTCCACCATCGATCTCCCGAGTTCAAGCGGATCTTCGCCAAGGCCCGCGAGATGCTCCGCCGCGTCTGGCAGACGCCCGGCTGGGAACCCCTGATCTTCACCAGCTCGGGAACCGGCGCCATGGAGGGCGCGGTGGCCAACTTCATGCGCCGGGGCGCCAAGGCGATCACCGTCAGCGCCGGGAAGTTCGGCGAGCGCTGGGCGCGCATCCTCGGCGCCTACGGGTGTGAGCCGGTGGAGTTGAGGCTGGAGTGGGGAAAGACATGCAGCGCCGAGCAGCTCCTCCAGCTGATCGACGAGCACCCCGACGTTCGGGCCGTCTTCCTGACCTCCGCCGACACCTCGACCGCCGCCGAGCACCCCATCGGGGTCCTCGGCCCGGCGATTCGGGCGAAGACCGACGCGCTGATCGTGGTTGACTGCGTTTGCGACCTGGGCGGAAACGACGTCGCCCCCGCGCGCTGGCAGGCCGACGTCGCCGTGGGCGCCAGCCAGAAGTGCCTCGGGCTCCCGCCTGGCCTGGGTCTGGCCACGGTGTCGCCCCGTGCCTGGGAGCTCAGCAAGACGGCGGACCTGCCCCGCTTCTACTTCGACTGGCGCCGCGAGGCGGAGCGCCACCAGGAAGACCTCAGCGCCTACACCTCGTCAGTCACCCTCATCTGCGGGCTGGTGGAGTCGCTGACCATGATCGAGGAAGAGGGGCTGGCTGCGGTGATAGCCCGCCACCGCCGCTTCGGCGAGGCGGTGCGCGCCGCCGTCCAGGCGTACGGGCTGAAATCCCTCCCCGAGACGTCGACCAACTGCCTCACCGCGGTGAGGTGTCCGCCGGATCTCGAGGGCACTCAGGTCGTCTCCCACCTCGCGGAGCGGTACGGCATCCGCATCGCCAACGGGCAGGACCACCTCAAGGGTCGGATTTTTCGACTCGGCCACATGGGGGCGCTGACCGACCAGGACCTCCTGGATCTGCTCGACCGGGTGGGGTCCACCCTGCGCGACGTGTGGAGCGGTGCTCCAGCGTCGCCGCGGGCGGGCCTCGAGGCCGCCGAGCGCTCCTTGCGCGCCGCCCGCCAGCCGTAGGCTCAGAAGTAATACACGGCGCAGGCGACCTGTAGCCCTGACGCGACCTCCACCAGCAGCCCGACGTCACCCCCGGCGACGCGCCCGGTCTCCCGCGCGCGGTGCAGCAAACAGGGGAGCGAGCAACTGTACCGGTCCACCCGCTCCTCCGGAGGATCGAAGACCCGCCCGGGCTCGATCCGGAGGGCCTCGGCCGCGCGCCGCCGGAAGCCCGGGACCGGTTCGTTCAGCAACACGGCGCTCACCTTCCCCGGGTCGATCCCTTCCAACCGCATCAGCGCCTCCACCGCGCCGGGGAGTTGCTCCAGCAGGAAGCCCACCGCCTCTTCCCGGCCGGCGACGACCTGGAAGGGGGCCTGCTGGTCGAAGTGCGTGACCGACGTCCAGGTGTCGGTCCGGCCCGGGAACCGGCGAATGACCGCGCCGCCGAGCCCCTTCCGCGGATCCGGAGAGGCATCCACCACCACCGCCACCCCCGAGGCCCGGATGCCCAGCGGCAGGTCGGGGCGGGTCCCGGCGTTGGGATCCACCTCCGCGCCGGCGAGCAGAATCCGCCGCCCCGGCGCCGCCGCCACCAGGTGGCGCGCCACCTCGCACGCGGTGAGGAACCCGGCGGTGCCCTGGGTGAGGTCGAACGCCAGGGTGGACGGGCCCGGCCCCAGGCGGGCCTCGTTCATCCGCAGCTCGCCGGCGATGAAGGCGGCGATCGCCGGCTCGGAGATCCAGTCCGTGCGGTGGACCCCGGTGAAGATCAGGTGGGTGAAGTCCTTGCGGCCGTGGCTGGAGGCCTTCAACGCCGCCTCGCCCGCGGCCCGGCACAGGGCCAGGGTCTCCCCCTCGCAGCCCTCGCCCGCGACGCCCGTGGCCTCGAACCGCACGCGCGGCAGGGCCTGCCCCGGCACCTTCCAGTCCACCCCGCCCGGCCCAGCCTCCACCCGCGGAGGCACCTTGGCCGGGGGATCGCCGCGCAGCCGCGACGGGAGGTCGTCGAGCTGGTAGGAGCCGATCCCCGCCACCAGCCCGGAGGCGACCGTCGTGAACAGGATGCGGTCGCCGGAGCGGATCCGGCCATTGTGGATGTGGTCCCAGAGCGCGACGAAGTGGCTGGTGGAGGCGGTGTTTCCACGCTCCGCCAGGTTCACCACCGTGCGGTCCTCGCCGGAGTCCTCCTCCTCCGGGAACACCTGCTGGGCGGCGCGCTTGGCGCCGGTGAGGGTGGCCAGCGACGTCTGGTGGGCGATGAAGTGCTGGTAGTCGCGCGGCCTTCGCCCCAGGCGCCCGAGGACGAGCTGCAGGTGGCGCACGCCTTCGCGGATCCCCACCAGCCCCAGCCGGACGGATTCGGTGCGCATGATCGCGCCGCCTTCCGGCAGGTAGGTAGGTCCGCAGGTGCAGAGCCGGCTGTAGCGTCCGAGGCTGACCAGATCGATCGCCTCGAAGCCGGCGCCCTGGGCCGGGTCCACCGCGTCCACCAGGACGGCCGCCCCCGCGTCCCCGAGCGTCAGGCACGCCAGCGCGAGGTCGTCGTCCGACGCGATGGTGCGCTGCGCGGTGTCGGAGAGGTGGGTGATGTACTCGCCGCTCACCACCAGCGCGCGGCGCGCCTGGCCGGTGGCCAGGAAGTCGGCGGCCAGCGCCAGCCCGGTGAACATCCCGGCGCAGGCGCTGGTGATGTCGAAGGTGAGGGCGCGGTCCATCCCGAACCAGGCCGCCAACCGGCCGGCGGTGGCCGGCTCGTAGGAGAAGCGCCCGGGCGCGTCGACCCGGGAGATGTTGCAGTTCACGATCAGGTCGACGTCCGCGGGCGCGTGGCGCGACCGCGAGAGGCAGGTCTCCACGGCCCGGCGGGCGAGGTCGAACGCGAACTCGCGGTCGCCCGCCCGGCGGTGCGCCTGGATGCCCGTGAAGTCGACCAGGGAGAACCCCAGCCGGTGGCGGCAGCCCGCCACCACCTCCTCCATCGTCACCCGCCGGTCCGGCAGCGCGACGCCCAGGCTCTCGATCAGGGCCCGCGCCGTCATGCCTTGGCTTCCTGGCCGCCCGGCGCGCCGGGGAGGCGGCTCTCCAGGTACGAGACCAGCGCTCCCAGCGTGGGATGGTCCAGGATGAGGCTGGACGGCAGCGTGATCTCCAGGCTCCGCTCGAGCACGGTGCGAAGGTCGAGGCCGAGCAACGAGTCCACGCCCAGCGCCGCGAACGAGGTGTCCGCGGAGAGCTCGTCCGGGGTGTCGCTGCCCACCACCGCCGCCAGGTGCCGCCGGGTGAAGCCCAGCAGCAGCGCCGCCCGCTCCGCGGGACCGGCGGCGAGCAAGGCGGAGCGGAGGTTGCCCGCGACCTGGCCGCCGCCCCCGGCGTTCCCCGCCACGGCGGAGAGGAAGGTCGCCGCCTCCGCCGGGGCCGCCTGGGCGTAGGCGGGCCAGGACACGGAGGCCACCACCGCCTGCGGCACGCCCGCGTCCAGCACGGCCCCCAGCGCCTCCAGCCCCAGGGAGGGCGACAGCTCCTTCATGCCGATCCGGCGCATGCGGTCTCGCATCACGCGGGACTGCCCGCTGGCCATGCCGCCGCCGGCCCAGGCTCCCCAGTGGACGGAGACCGCGGGGAGCCCCAGGCGCTGCCGCTCGTGGGCGAGCGCCTCCAGGAAGGCGTTGGCGGCGGCATACGAGGTCTGGCCGGCCGAACCGAGCACGGAGGCGATGCTGGCGTACGACGCGAACCATCCCAGCTGTGGCTGCTTCGCGCTCCAGCGGTGGAGGTTCCAGCCGCCGGCCACCTTGGGCGCCAGGACGAGCCAGGCGTGGTCCCAGTCCGTCCCGGCGGCGAGGCCGTCGGAGAGGACGCCGGCCGCGTGGACGATGCCTCCCACCGGCGGAACCTGACCGCCCAGGCCGTCCAGCGCCTTCTCCAGCACCGCGCCGTCGGACGCGTCCACCCGGAGGACGTGGACCCGCGTGCCCGCGGCGCGGAGCGCCTCCAGCTCCGCCGCGGCCGCAGCCCCGGGCTCGCTCCGGCCCAGGAGCACCACGGCCCCCGCGCCCTGCTGGGCGAGCCACGCCGCGGTCTTCAGGCCCAGCGCCCCGAGCCCGCCGCTGATCACGTACGAGCGATCGCCCCGGACCCGCGCCCGGGCCTGGCGCTGCTCCGCGGAGGGCATCTCGACGGCGATCTTCCCGATGGTCTTGCCCGAGGCGAGCGCCTGGAAGGCGGCCACGCCGCCGGCGAGCGGGTAGGTCTTCGTCGCGATCGGCCGCAGCCGCCCACTGGAGAACCCGGGCGCGAGCCGCTCCACCAGCTCCGCGTACCCCCGGGGCTTCGCTCCCAGGACGTCCGCCAGGTCGAACGGGTGGTAGGCGACGTCCGGGCGCGTCTGGGCCATGCGCGCGGCGCTCCAGATCCCCACCTTCCCGATCTCCACGAAGCGGCCGCCCCTGGCGAGGGCCGACAGGCTCTTCGGGATGTGCTCGTCGCCGAGGCTGTTGAGGACCACGTCGACGCCCCGGCCGGAGGTCGCCTGGAGGACCTGGTCCGCGTAGTCCAGCGTGCGCGAGTGCATCACGTGCTGCACGCCCTGCCGCCGGAGGTGCTCCCACTTGCCCGGGCTGGCGGTGGCGAACACCTCGGCCCCCAGCCACTGGCAGATCTGCACCGCCGCCTGGCCGACGCCGCCCGCCGCCGCGTGGACGAGCACGCGGTCTTCCGGCTTCACCTGCGCCAGCACGAGCAGCCCGTGCGCGGCGGTCAGGTACACCGTCTGCATCCCGGCGGCCTCCGCGGCCTGCCAGCCCTCGGGCCACCGGCCCACGTGGTTCGCGTCGACGGTGACGTGGCTGGCCAGGCTCCCGTCGGTCATGGCCATCACGGCGTCGCCCGCGCGGAAGCCCTCGACGCCCTCCCCCACCGCGGCGATCCGCCCGGCGCACTCGATCCCCAGCGGCTGGTCCTCCGCCCGGTGGATGCCGCGGAGGGCGCTGTGCTCCTTGAGCACGCCCATGGCGTGGAGCACGTCCTTGAAGTTCAGGGCGGCGGCCACCACCTCGATCTGCACCTCGCCCTTGCCGGGAGGTCTGGGCGCGAGGGGGCGGAGGCCCAGGTTGCCGAACGCCCCGTAGCCGGAGGTGCGCAGCTCGAAGCCCTCCCCCGGGGGCGGCTCCAGGCCGGCCCGGGCGCCCAGGCCCGCCACCAGCCGCGCGCCGAGCCGGCGCCCGCCGCGCCACGCCACGCGCCGTTCGCCGTCCGGGTTCCTCAGCTCCCGGAACAGGAGGGCGGCATCCGCCGCGTACCCCTCGCCGGACGGCGGCAGGTCGATCAGCCGGCACTGGACGGCCGGGAGCTCCTGCGCCAGCGCGGCCGCGAAGCCCCACAGCGGCGCCGCGACCAGGTCGACCGGGTCCGTCCCCCCGCCCACCTGCTGCGCGCCGCGGGTCACGATGGTGAGGCGCGCGGGGAAGGCGGAGGCGCGCCCGGCGGCCTGGACGATCCGCAGCAGGCTGCCCAGGACTGGCTCGTGGGCGCGGGGATCGCCCGGGTCCGCTCCCCCGGCGCGGCGGTCGAGCGGCCAGAGGTAGACCACGTCGGTGCAGGGCGCCTCCAGCTCCGAGAAGACCTCGTCCAGGGCGGCCGCGCTCCGGGCGTCGACCTGGTCGCTGGAGAGCGAGGTGACCGGATCGCCGCGCTCGTCGAGCAGCCAGACCAGCTCCTCGGCGACCCTGGTGCGGTCGGCGAAGATCAGCCAGCGGCTGCGCCCCGCGCCCGCGTCCTCCTGCGAGGGCCTGGGCTCGCCGATCTCCACCCACTCGATGGAGTGGAGCAGGCCGTGCCTGGCGCCCGCGCCGCGGGAGGCGGCCGCCTCCAGGCGCACGCCCTCCAGCTCGACCGCCACGCGGCCCTCCGCGTCGAAGAGCTGGACGTCCAGCGCGGCGAAGTCCTTCCCTTCCGAGACGAGCGTGGCGCGGCACCACACCTCGGTCCCCGAGACGGGGTGGTGGAGGAGGACCCGGCCCACGCCGGCCGGAAGGAGGACGTCCGACCGGTGGAGGAGGAGCACGGCGAACGCCTGGAAGGCGCCATCGAGCATCGCCGGATGCACGTGGTAGCGCGGGTCGACGTGCTGCTGCCCGAGCGAGATCTGGGCCAGCAGCTCGCGCTCTCCCGCCTGGATGCGGTGGAGCACCCGGAATGCCTCGCCGTATCGAAGCCCGGCCTCCCCGAGGAGCTCGTACAGCTCCGGGATGGAGACCTCCTCCGGGCACCGGGTGGCCAGCGCCTCCCGGTCGATCCGGCCCGGCTCGGCCCCCGCGTCGCCGAACGACCAGCGCGCGTGCGAGCGCCACGCCCCGTCCGCGCCGCAGCTCTTGACCTCTCCGCCCGGGCCCTCGCCGCCCTCGCGGAGCACGATGGTCACCTGCTGGCCGCGCTCGTCCAGGGCCATGGCCGCGGCGATGCGCAGGCCGGTCACCGCGCGCGCGCCCGGGAGGGTGGCGGCCAGCGCCAGGGCCATCTCCACGTAGCCCGCGCCGGGGAAGACGGAGGTCTCGCTCAGGCGGTGATCCACCAGGTAGGCGGGCCAGCGCTCCGAGAGATGGGTGGAGTAGATGGTCTCCCCGCCCGACAGGGGCGGGAGGGGAAGCCGGGCGCCGAGCAGGGGGTGGGTCTCCTCGCCGTACGCGCCGCGAGCCACCGGCCCGGCCGGCCTCTGCAGCCAGTGCCGGCGCCGGTTGAACGGGTACGTGGGCAGGTCCACCTTCTGGAGCCCGACCCCGGCGTCGAAGACGCCCTCCCAGCGGGGATCGATCCCGGCCACGTACAGCTGGCCGAGCGCCGCCAGCGCGCGGTCGCGCCCGTGCCCTTCCGGGTGCTGGGACGCGATCCACTGCGCGCCCTTGGCTTCGACGCACGCCCGGCCCATCGCCAGCAGCGTCCCGGACGGCCCCACCTCGACGAACGCCTTGCAACCCTCCGCCGCCAGGCGCCGCATCCCCTCCGCGAAGCGCACCGGCTCGCGCACGTGGCGGACCCAGTAGTCGCCCTCCAGGGAAGGGGCGGCGCCTGGGGCGAGGGTGGAGATCCACTCCCGCGTCCTCCGCCCGCCTTTCATCTCGGAGACGGCCGCGCGGAACGCGTCCAGCATGGGCTCCATCAGCGAGGAGTGGAAGGCGTGGGACACCGTCAGCGGCGTCACCCGGACGCCCTTGGCCCGCATCGCTTCGCCGATCGCCGCGACCTCGGTGGTGCGCCCGGAGATCACCACCGACGTGGGCCCGTTGTACGCGGCGACGTTCACGCCGCGGCCGGGGCCGAGCAGCGCCTCCACCTCCTCCGCTGGGGCGGCCACCGAGGCCATGGCCCCGCGCACCTCCAGCCCGTCCATCAGCCGGCCGCGCACCTCCGCGATCCGCAGGGCCTGCTCGGCGGTCAGATCCCCGGCGACGCAGGCCGCCGCGATCTCGCCGATGCTGTGGCCCAGGACCCAGCGGGGCTGGACGCCCCACGACCTCCACAGGCCCGCCAGCGCCAGTTGGTAGGCCACCATGGCGGGCTGCGTGTAGCGGGTGTCGTCCAGACGATCCGCGTGATCTCCCCAGAGCACCGAGGTGAGCGGGACTCCCAGCAGCGGGTCCAGCACGGCGGCGCAAAGGTCCAGCTCGGCGCGGAACGCCGGCTCCGTCCGGTACAGGTCGCGGCCCATCCCGGCGCGCTGCGAGCCCTGCCCGGTGAAGAGGAAGGCGACGGAAGGGGCGGCCCCGGAGGCGATGCCCTGGACCGTGCCCGGGGTCGGGTGGCCCTCCGCGAGCGCCCGCAAGCGACCGACCAGCGCGGGCACGTCCCCGGCCGTCACCGCCGCCCGGAACGGGTGGTGGCTCCGCCCGCGCGCGGCGGTGAAGGCGACCTCGTCCAACTCGAAGCTCCCGCCCTCCAGGTGCCCGGCGTACCGGTCCGCCAGCCGGGCGAGGTCGGCCTCCGCGCGCGCGGAGAGGCAGAACAGCTCGCCCCCCTCCCGCGGGACGCGGCGCTTGGGGCGGGCGCGGAGCGGCGCCTCCTCCAGGATGGCGTGGGCGTTGGTGCCGCTGAAACCGTACGAGCTGACGCCGGCGAACCTGGGGGTGGCCCCCCGGCGCCAGTCGACCGGCTCGCTGGCCACCTGCACCACGCTGTGGTCCCACGGGACGCGCGGGTTCGGGGTGTTGAAGTGGAGGTTCTTCGGGATCCGCTCGTGCTCCAGCGCCAGCGCGGTCTTGATCACCCCCGCCACGCCCGCGGCGCACTCCGCGTGGCCATGGTTGGTCTTGCCCGCTCCCACGATCAGTGGCTGCCCGTGGAACCGCGCGGCGCCCCCGAAGACGCGGTCCAGGGCGGCGATCTCGATGGGGTCGCCGATCACGGTCCCCGTGCCGTGCGCCTCCACGAAGCCCACCCGCCAAGGCTGGACGCCGGCGTCCGCCAGCGCCTCGCGGATGACCGCCTCCTGGGCGGGACCGCTGGGCACCGTCAGCCCTCCGCTGGCGCCGTCCTGGTTCACGGCGGTGCCCCGGATGACCGCATGGACCCGGTCTCCATCCCGCAGCGCTTGGTGGAGGGGCTTGAGCACCAGCATGCCCAGCGCCTCCGCGCGCACATAACCGTCCCCCGACGCGTCGAAGCTCTTGCAGCGCCCGTCCGCCGCCAGCATGTTGGCCCGGGCCAGCGCGACCGACAGCAGCGGGTCGATCAGGACGTTGGCGCCTCCGGCCAGGGCGGCGGTGCATTCCCCCCGGCGGAGGCTGGTCACCGCCAGGTGGATGGCCACCAGGGACGAGGAGCAGGCGGTGTCCACCGGCATGCACGGTCCCTTGAACCCGAACGTGTAGCTGATGCGCCCGGCCGCGGTGCTGAGCGCGTTGCCGGTGGCGCGGTAGGCGGTGCTCTCCTCCGGCGTCCCGCCGCTCTGGGATTCGAAGTACTCCGACGCCCTGACGCCGATGAACACGCCCACCGGGGCGCCGTACAGGTCCGAGGCGGGGATGTTGGCCCGCTCCATGGCCTCCCACGAGACCTCCAGCAGCAGCCGCTGCTGGGGATCCAGCTCGGCCGCCTCGCGGGGAGACATGTTGAAGAAGCGGGCGTCGAAGTCGGCGATGTTGGCCAGCATCCCGGCGTACCGGCTGTTGATCCGCCCCGGGACGCCGCGGTCGGGGTGGTAGAACCGGCTCATCGGCCACCGGGACTCCTCGATCTCCGAGACCGAGGACCGGCCCTCCTCCAACTGGCGCCAGAGGGCCTCGGGGGACTCGACCCCCCCTGGGAAGCGGCAGGCCATGCCGACGATGGCGATGGGCTGGGTGCGCTCCCGCTCCAGGCGGCGGAGCTTGTGGACGGACCGGGCCAGCAGGATCCGCGACTCTTCGTCCGAGAGCTTGGAGACGCGCTCCAGCTCGCCGGCCAGGCCCTCCTCCGGCTCGGCTGGGCGCTCGACCTGCGGCGGCGGGAGGTCCAGCACGCGTTCGGCCAGGTGCGCCGCCAGCGCCTCGGGCGTCGGGTGGTCGAAGGCGACGGTGGGGCGCAGCTCGCACAGAAAGCGCTTCTGGAGCACCACGCTGAGGTCCACCGCGCGCAGGGAGTTGAAGCCCGCTTCCATCAGGGGCGTCCGCGGGCCCACGGGGTCGGACGCGTCCCGCTCCAACAGCTCGTTGACGATCTCGAGGACCTGCTCCATCAGCTCGCGCCGGGCCGCTTCAGGCTCCAGCGACGAGAGGCGGGCGAGGGTGCGGGCGGCTGCGGGCTCCAGCCTGGCATTCATCAGGGTGACTCCTGGGAGCGGGGAGCGGCTTTCGGGGGGGACGGGCTCGCCCCTTCCAGATAGGGCGCCCTCAGCTTCCCTTTCACGACCTTGCCGCTGGAGTTGCGCGGCAGGGCGTCGGCGAAGGCGATCGCCTGGGGGATCTTGAAGTCGGCCAGGCGACCCTTGAGGAACTGGATGAGCTGCGAGGCGGCGGCCGCGGCGCCGCGGTGGAGCACGACGACCGCGCGGACCGATTCGCCCCAGCGCTCGTCCGGGATGCCGAAGACGGCGGCCTCGGCGACCGCCGGGTGCTGGCAGAGCGCGTTCTCCACCTCCGCCGGGTACACGTTCTCGCCGCCGAAGATGATCATCTCCTTGATGCGGTCGCAGATGTAGAAGTACCCGTCCGCGTCCTGGTAGCCGGCGTCTCCGGTGTGGAGCCAGCCGTCCACCAGGGTGGTGCGGTTGGCGTCCGGGCGCTTCCAGTAGCCGATCATGTTCGCCGGCGAATGGATGCAGATCTCGCCGATGTCGCCGGCCGGCACCTCGTTGCCCTGGGGGTCGACGACCTTCATCCGCACCCCCAGGCACGGGCGGCCCACGGACTGCCTGCGGTGGGCCTTGTCTCCGTCGTGCTCCTCACCGCGCAGGAAGCTGGCCATGGCCCCCGTCTCGGTGAGCCCGTAGATCAGCACGTGCTCGCACTGGATGGTCTGCATGGAGCGCTCCAGCAGCGCATTCGTCGACGGCGAACCGCCGATCACCAGCGGCCCGAAGCCGCTGAAGTCCACCGCCGCGCACTCCGGCTCCAGCAGCATCATCTGCACCATGGCCGGGACCAGGAACGCCTTGGTGACCCGTTCGGCCTGGATGATGCGCAGCGCGTCCCGCGCCACCCACTGCTCCATGATCGCGTAGCTCCCGCCGACGGAGAGCGCCGTCATGGCCCACCACAGCCCCGCGATGTGGAAGCTGGGGAAGCTGCCCAGCGCGACGTCGTTCTCGTTCCACCCGATCCACGGCGAGCCGGCGCGCACGTACTCCTGCAGCACGGTGAACAGGCTGTGGTTGGCCAGCTGCACCCCCTTGGGGTTCCCGGTGGTGCCGCTGGTGTACATCTGGGTGAAGACCTCCTCCTCGCCCGCCCCCAGCGCCGGATCCACCGGCGGGTGCGCGTCCCGCCAGGAGCGGAAGTCCCGCCAGCCCTCGCGCCTGCCGCTCAGCGAGATCACCTCCCGCAGCCTGGGTAGCTCCGGCGCCAGCTGCGCGGCCAGGTCGTGGAAGTCGCGGCCGGCGAACAGCAGGACGCTCTCCGAGTCCTCCAGGATGAAGCGGACCTCCGGCGCGGTGAGGCGCCAGTTGATGCCCAGGTAGACCCCCCGCGCCTTGGCGATGCCGAAGATCAGCTCGAACAGCTCGTCGGAGTCCTTGGAGATCACGGCCACGCGATCTCCGGGCCGCACGCCCATGGCCAGCAGCGCCTGGGCGCAGCGGTTGCTCCGCTCGTGCAGGTCGGCGTAGCTGGTCACGCGCCCGCCGAAGATGAACGCGGGGGCGGCTCCCCGCTCGCGCGCCATCACCCCCGGGATGTCCGCCACGACGTACTTCTTCAAGGGCTGCGCCATGGCCCCTCCTTGGGTGGTGAGGAAACCATCATGACGGCCGCGACGCACGGGCCATCCGGGCCGCCGCCCAGCCCCGGAGCTCCTCCCGCCGGATCTTCGAGTTGTGGCGGGCGTCGGTGGGGAATCCCGGGTGGGGCAGGAAGTGCCGCACCAGCCCGCTGTAACAGCTGCCCTCCGCCAGGTGGCGCAGGCCCGCCACCGTCTCCGGGGTGAAGCGGCGCCCCGGCTCCATCTCCACGCACAGCACCGGCACCTCGCGCCCGCGCGGCCCCAGGCCCACCAGGGCGGTGCGGAGCACGTCCGGGTGCTCGTTGAAGATGCCCTCCACCCGGACGGGGGGGATGACGCCGCCCTCCGTCTCCAACCGCTCCGCCTTGCGCCCGCAGAACCAGAGGCGGCCCTGCCCGTCCAGGTAACCGAGGTCGCCCATGCGGTGCAGGATCCGGTCGCCGTCGCGGATCTTCGCCAGGCGGTTGGCCGCGTCCGCCTGGTGGTAGGCCGCGCTCACCTGGCCTCCTCCCACGACGATCTCCCCCAGCTCGCCGGGCGGGACCGCGAGGTCGTCCCGCCAGGCGTCGATGGGCTCGTCGGTGATCGAGATGATCCGGAGGTCGATCCCGGCGACGGGCCGGCCCACGCAGGTGCCGGCGCCCTGCCTGGTCAGGCTCCACGTCTGCTCGAGGACCTCCGCGCTGCCGATGTTGGCGACCGGGAGGGCCTCGGTGGCGCCGTAGGGCGTGAAGACCTCGGCGTCCGCGGAGAGGATCTCGCGGAAGCGCCGGTGCAGGGAGGGCGGGATGGGGGCGCCCACCGTCAGCACGGTCCGCAGCGAGGGGAGCCGGATCCGCCGCGCCAGGCAATGGCGGCTCACGTTCTGCCAGATGACCGGCGACCCGAAGGCCAGGGTGGGCGCGTTGTCCACGATGGCGGCCACGATCTCCTCGGGAGAAGCCGCCGCGGGCCGGGCCAGGTCGATGCGGGGCAGGACGGCGCAGACGCCGGAGCAGATGTCCAGGATGGCGAACGGGGCGAAGGCCTGCACGTCGACGAGCCCCGGCCGCAGGTCCAGCATCCGGCCGAGCGCGTCCAGCTGCGCCTGGAACATCGCCTGCGTGGCCACCACGCCCTTCGCCGGACCGGTGGAGCCGGACGTGAACAGCAGGCCCACCGGGTCGGACCCGCGGAGCGAGGCCATCGGGAAGGGCTCGCCGCCCGGACGGCCGAGGTCGGAGAGGACCGGGACGCCGGGGAACAGGCGAGGGCCCACCACCACGGGGATCTCCGCCGCCGCGAAGTCCTCGCGGTAGACCAGGCGCAGCAGGTGCACCAGCGGCACGCCGAAGACGACGCGCGCCCCCGCCTGCCGGATGCAGCGCCGCATCGCGCGCAGGCCCATGCCCGGGTCGATCAGCACCGGGACCGCGCCCAGCTTGTAGAGCGCGAAGGTCACCGCGCAGGAGTCCACCGAGGGGCGGAAGAGCATCAGCGCCCGGTCCCCGGCCCGCACGCCCCGCGCGGACAGGCCCCGGGCGTACCCGTCCGAGCGCCGCTCCAGCTCGGCGAAGCTGGCGGTCTCCCACGCCGGCCGGGCGGTGGTGTACTTCGCCGAGGGGACGCGGAGGGCCGGGTCGCCGGGGCGCCGGCCGGCGTGCTCCCGCAGGCGAGACGCGGCGTTGAAGGAAGCCTCCTCGGACACGGCGCTCGCTACGACGGCCTCGGCAGCGGGTGGCGGTCGAGGAAGCTCCGCACCAGTGGCACGATCTCCTCGCCGGCGTCCTCCACCACGAAGTGCGCCGCGTGGGGGAGGGAGTGGACCTCCGCCTGGGCGAGCCGGGTCCTCCAGCCCTGCAGGATCTCGCGGGTGAACACGAAGTCCCCCTCGCCCCACACGATGAGCGCGGGGAGGTGGCGGAACAGGCTGGTCCCGCGATCCAACTCGTCGATCAGCGACCGGGTGGGGTGATCCGGCTCCATCGGGATGTCCTGCACGAAGCGGTGGATGGACCGCCGGCTGCGCCAGCTTCGGTGCGGGGCCAGGTACCCGGCCACCACGTCGCGGCTCAGGCGCTTGTGGACCCCCACCCGGAGCGCCGTCTCCAGGAAGCCGTTGAGGCCGCGGACGACCAGGGCACCCCACAGCGGCCAGCGGCAGCTGCTGATCCGCAGCGGCACCTTCCCCTGGAAGACGGCGGTGTTGAACAGCACCAGGCGCTTGATCCGCTCCGGGTACTTCATCGCCGCGCCGAAGCCGATGGCCCCGCCCCAGTCGTGCGCGACCAGCGTGATGTCCTTCAAGTCCAGGTGCTCGATGAGCTGCTGCGTGTTCCGGATGTGGCCCTCCAGCCGGTAGGTCCAGTCCTCCGGCTGGTCGGAGAGGCCGCAGCCCAGGTGGTCCGGAACCACGCACCGGCGCTCGCCGGCCAGCGCCCGCACCAGCTCCCGGTAGTAGAACGACCAGGTCGGGTTGCCGTGGAGCATCAGCAGCGGCTCGCCGCTCCCCTCGTCGAGGTAGTGCATCCGGTGGCCGCCGGCCAGCGCCAAGGACGCCCCGGGCCAGGGGTACAGGCGCCTCACCGGTTCGGAGAGCTCCTGGAAGTTCACCTTGTCTTCCACGGTAGCACGGGCGAAAACAGGCCCGGTCCCTGGGAGGGTGAGACCGCCATGGAGGAGCGCGCGCTGTGGGAACAGACCGCGTCCCACTACGACCAGGTCATGGCGCCTCGCACCGGGCTGTTCACCGAGCGCCTGGTGGAGGCGGTGGAGCTCCGCCCGGGCGAACGCGTGCTGGACGCCGCCTGCGGTCCCGGAGGGCTGACCCACCGCGCGGCGCAGGCGGTGGCTCCGGGCGGGTGGGTCGTGGGCCTGGACTTCGCGATGGCGATGGCGCGCCTGGCGCGGGCCGGCGCCTCCGCCGGATCCGGCCGCCTCTCCGCCGTGCAGGGTGACGCCGAGCGGCTCCCGTTCCGGACCGGCGCCTTCGACGCCGCCGCCTGCCAGTTCGGGTTGATGATGTGCCCGCGACCGGCGGTGGCCGCGGCCGAGCTGCGCCGCGCGCTGCGCCCGGGCGGCCGGGCCGGCATCCTGGTCTGGGCGGCCGCGGACCGGATGCCGTACTTCCACATCACGTCGCAGGCCCTGAGGCAGGCGATCCCCGGCTTCACGCCGCCTCCGGGCCCCGGCCCGTGCAGCCTGGGAGCGCCGGGCGCGCTGGAGTCGGCGCTGGCGGCGGCGGGCCTGTCGGTGGAGATCCACCGCGAACGGAGGACCTGGACGTTCGAGTCCGTGGACTCGTTCTGGGCCGACATGACCCGCGGCTCGCGGACGATGCGGCAGGTCCTCGGCGAGCGGGACGCGGACACGCGCGCCCGGGTCGAGGCGGCGTGGCGCGCCGGCGCCGCCCGGCACGTTCAGCCCGGAGGCGCGGTGGTCATGGAAGTGGAGGCGCTGCTGGCGGTGGCCCGGGCAATCCCATGAATTCAACGTCGACCCAGGAGACGTCTTCCTCCCCCGCGATGGTGGAGATGCCCTCACCGCCGTCCGGCAATCCGCTCAAGGTGGTGTGGCAGCTGGCCGGCGCGCACGGGGTGCTGCTGGCGTTCGGCATCGGCGTGGGCGAGTGGGTGCTGGGCCCGTCGCTGGCCATCGGCAAGGACCTCAGGTGGATGTGGGTGGCGACGCTCAGCATCATCCTGCAGGTGGTCTTCAACGGCGTCTCGGCGCGCTTCGCCGCCGGAACGGGCCAGAGCTTCATCGCGGCGGAGGTCGGCCGCGGAGCCAGGCGCGCCAAGGGGCCCGTGGGCCCCAGCCTCTACCTCCTCGCCGCCCTCCTGCAGATCGGCTGGCCCGTCTACGTGGCGACCCTGGCCCCCGTCCTCCACGCGCTGTGGAAGGGCACCGAGGTGGCCGTGGACGCGCCGGTCAACAAGTGGATCGCCATCGGCACGTACGCCTTCTGCATGCTGATCCTGGTGGCCCGGTTCGGCTCGACGACCGTGATGACCGTGCTGAAGGTCGTCAACTTCGCGCTCGTCCTCTACATCGTCGGGTTCCTGTTCTCCGCCAACATCGCCTTCGTCCCCGCCGCGCAGTGGCTGAAGACGCTCTCCGGCTTCTTCGCGGTGGGCTACTTCGGTGGCGGCAGCCAGATCGACTGGAGCCTGGTGGGCGCGGTCGTCGGGTACGCGGGGGCCGGCGGCGTGGCCAACGTGATGCTGGCCTCCATGGTCCGCGACGAGGGGCTGGGGATGGCGATCCGGCAAGGCGCCGTCACGGTGGGGTTCGGCGGCGGCGGGAGGAGCCTGGACCTGCGCCCGGTGCCCTGGAACGAGGCCGACCCGGAGCAGGCCGGGCGCTGGAGGAAGTGGGTGCGGCTGATCTGGACCTACCAGATCATCATCTTCGGGCTCTTCAGCTTCCTGGCCATGTTCCTGTCGGTCAACCTGGCGGCGGGCACGCTGCCGGCCGGCACCAACATGACGACGGTCGCGTTCGGCATCCTCCAAGCCCGCCGCCTGGCGGAGGCCGTCCCCGTGCTCTGGTACCTCACCCTGCTCAACGCCTTCGCCATCCTGTTCTCGTCCCAGATCTCGGCGGTCGCCATGCTCGTCCAGATGGGGACGGAGCTGGTGACGGCGGCGTCCGGGGGAAAGATGGAGGGCCGGCGGGCGCGCCACGTCGCGACCGGGATCCTGCTCGCCTACGTGGTGGCCAGCGTGGTCATCCTGCTCTTCGGGATTGCCCAACCCACCCTGGCCAAGCTGGCGGCCAACACCGCCGGCGTCGTCCTGGGAGCGGCCTGCTTCCACCTCTATTGGCTCGAGGCCCGCATCGGCGGCGCGGTGCGGTCGCCGCGCTGGGTCTCCGCCCTGCTCCTGGCCGGGACGGTGGTCTTCGCGGGGCTCGGCGGATACGGTCTGATCCACTCGCTCTAGCGGGGAAGGCGGGCCATGCGGGCGCTGGTGACCGGCGGAGGTGGCTTTCTCGGCAAGCGGATCGTCGAGTTGCTGCTCGCGGAGGGCCACGAGGTCCGCTTCCTGGCCCGGAACCGGTACCCGGAGGTGGAGGCCCTGGGCGCGCGCGCGTGGGCCGCCGATCTCCGCCAGGCCTCCGCGCTGGAGGACGCGGTGAGAGGAGTGGAGGTCGTCTTCCACGTGGCGGGGAAGGCCGGCTTCTGGGGCTCGCGCGCGGAGTACTTCTCGATCAACGCGGACGGCACCGCCAACCTGCTCGAGGCGGCGCGCGCGGCCGGGGTGAAGCGGTTCGTCTACACCAGCACGCCCTCGGTGATCGGCTACGGCGCCGACGCCTGCGGCCTCTCGGAGGCGCCGTACCCCGCCGAGCACCTCTCGTTCTACCCGGAGTCGAAGGCGGCGGCGGAGCGGATGGTGCTCGCCGCGAACGGCCCCGACCTGGTGACGGTGTCCCTGCGCCCGCACCTCATCTTCGGCCCGGGCGATCCGCACCTGTTGCCGAACGTGGTCCACGCCGCGAAGGTGGGGCGGATGGCCATCATCGGGGACGGCGCCAATACGGTGGACCTCACCTACGTGGACAACGCCGCCTGGGCGCACCTGGACGCCGAACGCGCCCTGGCCGGCGGGGCGCCCTGCGCGGGGCGGGCCTACTTCATCTCCAACGGGGAGCCGGTGCGGCTGTGGGACTGGCTGAACCAGCTGCTGCCGCGCGTCGGCGCCGGGACCATCTCGCGCCGGCTGTCGCTGAAGGCGGCCACCCGCATCGGCGCGGTGATGGAGTGGATGTGGCGGGCGCTCCCGCTGCGCGGCGAGCCGCGGATGACCCGCTTCCTGGCCAGCGCGTTCGCCCGGTCCCACTGGTACGACATGGGGCCGGCGGCGCGCGACCTGGGCTACCGCGCGCGGGTGCCGATGGCGGAGGCGACCGACCGGACTGTGGCATGGTTCCTCCAGCAGGGCGGCGGTCGCGGCGAAGGGAGGTCGCGGTGAGCCACATCGTGATGCGCCACGTCCACAAGAGCTACCGGACGGGCAGCGAGGAGATCGTGGCCCTCAACGACTTCTCGCTGGAGATCGACGCTGGCCAGCTGGTGGTGGTGCTGGGGCCCAGCGGCAGCGGGAAGACCACCTTCCTGAACATCCTGGGCGGGCTGGAGCCGCTGGACCGGGGCGAGGTGGAGGTCGGGGGCAAGACCGTCGCCGGGCTGCCGGACGCTCAGCTCACGGCGTACCGCAGGCAGATGGTGGGCTTCATCTTCCAGTTCTTCAACCTGCTGCCCACCCTGACCGCCCTGGAGAACGTGACGCTGTCCAGCAGCCTGGGCGGAAGCCGGGCGCACGACCCGGAGCAGATGCTGGCCCGGGTCGGCCTGTCCGCGCGGCTACACCACTATCCGGGGCAGCTCTCCGGTGGCCAGCAGCAGCGGGTGGCCATCGCCCGGGCGCTGGCCAAGAACCCGGCCCTGGTGCTCGCCGACGAGCCCACCGGGAGCCTGGACTCGGAGACCGGGGTCGAGGTCCTCCAGACGATGCGCCAGCTCAACCGGGAGACGGGCCAGACTTTCGTGGTGGTGACCCACAACTCCGCCATCGCCCAGATCGCGGACCAG
>DASRBA010000347.1:0-3229 GCA_035637895.1 Myxococcaceae bacterium | reverse complement strand
GCACCTGGACCGTCTCCTCCCGCCTGTGGTTCGACTCGCCGGCCTTCGGCGGCAACGGCGACGGCGTGCGGCAGCCGCGCGAGTCCATTTCCTTCACCAGCATGGTGGCCTTCCCACCCGGGCCCACCGGCCACCCGGTGGGCGACGTCTACCTGGGCGCGACCACGGCGCCGGAGATGGACGACTACACGCGCAACGTCCCCGCGTCGCTGGGTCACCTCTTCCTGACCACGAACCGCGGCGCCACCTGGACGCCCTTCCACGGCAACGGCACCGGGTTCGACCTGCCGAACGTGGGCGTGGGCGTCATCCACTACGACCCGGGGGACCTCACCAACAACACCATCTACGCCGGCACGGAGCTGGGCGTGTACCGGACCACCGACGGCGGCGGCACCTGGAACCGCTACGGGGTGGGGCTTCCGATGGTGATGGTGAACGACATGTTCATCAGCCGGACCGGCGCCCTCCTCCGCATCTCCACCTATGGGCGCGGCCTCTGGGAGATCTACCCGAGCGCCACCGCCGAGCACGGCGTCGCCGGCAACGGCGACTGGGACCGCAACCTGCGGCTCGACTCCATCGACCTGGGGGCGATGGCGTCCCGGCTGGGCACCGACCCGTCGACGACCACCGCGCCGCGCTACGACTGGAACGACGACATGACCGGCACCGTCAACGGTATCGACGAGGCCGACCTCGACGCCCTCCTCGCCAACTTCGGGAACAGGCCATGAGGGGGACCGCCATGAACGCCGCCAGGCTCCTCGCCCTCGTCACGCTGTTCGCCGTCCCGGCCGTCCTCACCGGCTGCAACTGCGGCCCCGGGCCCGGCACCGGCACCAGGCTTACCTTCACCACCCAGCCGCAGGGCGGACAGGCCGGCGTGCCCTTCATCCCCGCCGTCCAGGTCGCCGTCACCGACGACGGCGGCCACGTGATCACCGGCGCCACCGCGCAGGTGACCATCGCGCTCGACGCCAACCCGGGTGGCGGCGCGCTGGGAGGCACGCTCACGCAGACCGCGGTGGAGGGCGTGGCCACCTTTCCGGATCTCGCTCTCACCAGGGCCGCCACCGGGTACACGCTGAAGGCCGCCTCCACCGGCCTCGCGGACGCGGTCTCGAGCGCGTTCTCCATCACCCCCGCGCCACCCGCGGCGCTCGCCTTCATCCAGGCGCCCGGCGGCGCCGCGGCGGGCGCGATCATCGCGCCGCCGGTGACGGTCTCGCTGGTGGACGCGTTCGGGAACCGGACCACGGCTTCGGGGCTGAGCGTCACCATCGCCATCGGAAGCGGGCCGGCCGGCGCGGTGCTCGGCGGCTCCACCACCGGCACCAGCGCGGCCGGGGTGGCCACCTTCTCAGACCTCACCCTGGACCTGCCGGGGGCGTACACGCTGATCGCGACCTCCGGCTCGCTGCCGGTGCTCGTCTCGCCGGCGTTCACCATCAGCTCCGGCGCACCGGCGTCGATGGCCTTCACCGTCCAGCCCACCGGTACGACGGCCGGGACGCCGGTCGCGCCGGCGGTGCAGGTGACGCTGCTCGATGCGCGCGGGAACGTCTCCCAGGGGGCGACGGACGCGGTGACGCTCGATCTGGGAGTGAATCCCGGAGGCGGGACGCTCTCCGGCACGCTCACCCGCAACGCGGTGAACGGCGTGGCGACCTTCGCCGACCTGTCGATCGACAAGGCAGGCACCGGGTACCTGCTGCGCGCCAGCTCCGGCGCGCTGGCGCCCGTGAGCTCCAGCGCGTTCGACGTCGCCGCCGCCGCCCCGTCCAGGCTGGCCTTCGCGGTGGAGCCCACGTCGGCCACCGCCGGGACGGCGATCGCGCCCGCGGTGCAGGTCGCCGTCCTGGACGCGTTCGGGAACCAGACCGCCTCCACCGCGAACGTCACGGTCGCGCTGGGCAACAACCCCGGCGGTGGCGCCCTCTCCGGCATGCTCACCCGGGCCGCGGTGGCCGGCGCGGCGACCTTCAATGACCTCTCCCTGGACAAGGCAGGCGCGGGCTACACGCTGGCCGCGTCCTCGGCCGGGCTCGCCTCCGCCACCAGCGCCGGCTTCGACATCGCCGCGTCGCCCACGCCCACCCAGCTCTCCTTCCGCGTGCAGCCCTCGAGCGCGGACGCGGGCGCGGCCATCGCCCCGGCCGTGGAAGTGGAGTTGCAGGACGCGTTCGGGAACCGGACCAGTTCCACCGCCACGGTGACCGTGGCCCTCCGCACCAACCCGGCCGGGGGCACCCTCTCCGGCACGGTGTCGGCGAGCGCGGTGGCGGGCCTGGCCACCTTCGTGGATCTCTCCATCGACAAGGCCGCGGTGGGCTACGCGCTCTCGGCGGCCTCGGCCGGCCTGCCGGCCATCCCGAGCGACCCCTTCGACATCCGCCCTGGTCCGGCGGCCGCGCTGGCGTACCGGCAGCAACCCACCGGCGCCGTCGCGGGCGCGTTCCTCTCGCCGGCCGTGCAGGTGGCGATCGTCGACGCCTTCGGCAACCAGACCAGCAGCAGCGCGACGGTCGCCCTCGCCATCGCCGGCGGCCCGCCCGGCGCCACCCTGGGTGGCACCACCTCCCGGACGGCGGTCGGTGGAATGGCGACGTTCACGGACCTCTCCCTGACCACGTCGGGGACGTACGCGTTGTCGGCCAGCGCGATCGGGTTCACCTCGATCACCAGCAGCGCGTTCACCATCGGCGCCGGCGCGGCCTCCCAACTGGTCTTCACCGTGCAGCCCTCGAGCGCGACGGCCGGCACCTCCATCGCGCCGGGGGTGCAGGTGAGCCTCCTGGACGCGTTCGGGAACCAGACTGGCTCCACCGCGAACGTCACGGTCGCGCTGGGCAACAACCCCGGCGGTGGCACCCTCTCCGGCACGCTCACCCGGGCCGCGGTGGCGGGCGTGGCGACGTTCGATACCCTCTCCATCGACCGGTCCGGCGCTGGCTACACGCTCCAGGCGTCGTCGAGCGGCCTGGCTTCCGCGACCAGCGCGACCTTCGACATCGCCGCGGGCCCGGCGGCGCAGCTGGCCTTCACAGTCCAGCCGAGCGATGCCACCGCCGGCGCGGCCATCACCCCCGCGGCGCAGGTGACGATCCAGGACGCGCAAGGGAACGTGGTCACCAGCTCCTCGGTCACGGTGACCGTCTCGCTGGGGAGCAATCCATCGGGCGGCACGCTCTCCGGGTCCACGGCCATCGCCGCCGTTGCCGGCGTG
>DASRBA010000346.1:0-49190 GCA_035637895.1 Myxococcaceae bacterium | reverse complement strand
CGGGCGCCGGCCAGCTCGAAGGTGACGCCGAAGCGGCGGGCGGTGACCTCGTTGGCGCGCGCCAGCTGGCGCTTCACGCGCTCCTCCCACGGGGTGGAGGACTGCGAGCGGTAGGCGTCGTCGGCGTAGGCGCGGACGCGGACCTTCCGGGCGGGGATCCGCTCCACGGCGGACGTCGCGGGCGCCGCGCCACTCGCGCCCGGAGCGGACGCTCGGGGGGCGCACGCGAGCGCGCAGAGGAGCGTGAGGGAGAACGCGCGGCGGAGCAGGGGCATGCGGAGAAAACTCTAGCGGGATGCACGTGGCGCGTGCTCGACGCAGCGAGAGGAGCCGCGTCCCTGCAGGCGGACGGCCAACCTCTAGCGGGGATGCACGCGGCGCGTGTTCGACGCGGCGGGTGACGTCACGCGCGCGTGGCGCTCAGCTCACTCGCTGCGCTCCAGCTCGTCGATCCACGCCAGCACCTGCTCCACGCGCGCGGGTACGTCCCCGCTGACAACCAGCACCTCGGCCTCGAACCCCAGCGCATCCTCCACCAGCAGCTCGTGTAGCTTCTCGTGCACGGCGATCCGCATCGCCCGGTCCTCGTGCGCCGGCACCGGGACGCGCCCGCCGTCCTCGACGGGCACGAACACCACCAGGTCCAGCGACCGCATCGCCTCGCGCGCCCGCTCCAGCCAGTCCTCCAACTCGAAGGACTCACGCTCCTCGCAGGTCAGCAGGTACGCGAGCACGTCCGCCGGGCACCGGTCGAACAGCACGTCCCGGCCGCCTTCCTCCAGCGCCGCCAGCGACCGCTCCAGCTGCGCCTCGAAGTCCGCCAGCGCCGGGACCTCGGGGCACTCGTAGCCTTCCTCTTCCAGCAGGGCGTACGGCTCGTCCACCGTCGCGTGGCGCGGCGATCGCTCCGCCACGGCCTCCACCAGCGTGGACTTCCCGACCCGGTGGCTGCCGGAGAACGCGATGCGCATCGCCCGCTCACTTCCCGCGCGTCAGCTCCTTGGCCAGGAACCGCCCGACCTCCGCCAACCCCTCGGCCGCCTTCCGCTGTCCCTCGGCGGACTCCAGCACGCGCCTGGCCGCGTCGCTCGCGGTCCCCGCCTCCAGGTCCGCGAGCACCAGGAACGCGCTCCACGCCGCGTTCAGCGCCGCCGGGCGGCCCGCCTTCAGCGGCCGGTCCTGGAGCGTCCCCGCCACCTTCTCCACCAGCGCCTCGTCGCTCAGCCGCTTGGTGCCGCCGACCATCGCCTCCCAGGTCACGTCCAGCAGCCGTTCCCAGAGCGAGCCGCGCAGCGCCCGCTCCAACTGCTCGCGCGCCTCGTCGTCGTCCACGTTGTGGGCCTGGGCATAGGTGGGCCCCAGCTTGGCGGCCATGACCGCGCGCGT
Organism: Myxococcaceae bacterium; assembly: GCA_035637895.1. Lineage (GTDB taxonomy): Bacteria > Myxococcota > Myxococcia > Myxococcales > Myxococcaceae > DASRBA01. The sequence goes on along the minus strand of DASRBA010000346.1, from coordinate 47,804 downwards.
CGCCAGGTGCGCCAGTCGGGGTGGGTGGTTCATGTCCGGGCCCGCAGCACGAGGAGGTACTGGTACGGGAGGAACGTCGCCTCGTCGACCAGGGCCAGCCCGGCCTGTTCACCCGCGAGCAGCGCGTCCTCCCGCGCCACCTTGTGCTCCATCGCCGGCCCCACCGGCAGCTCGCGCCGGTGCCAGTCCACGACGGCGATCCGCCCGCCCGGCCGCAGCGCCGCCGCCAGCTCGCGCAGGTACGCCGCCCGGTCCGGGAGGTGGTGCAGCGTGTCCACCATCAGCGCCAGGTCGCACGCGCCCGCCGGCAGCAGCGACCGCTCCGGCATCCCCAGCACCGGCGTCACGTTCCGGACCGCCGCCTGCTGGAGCCGGTCCCGCAGCACGCCCAGCAGCTGCGGCTCCGCGTCCACCGCGTAGACGTGCCGGACCCTCCGCGCCAGCCGCAGCGTGAAGAAGCCCGACCCCGCGCCGATCTCCCCCACCACCGAATCCGGCCCCAGCTTCAGCGCGTCGAGCACCTCGTCCGGCTTCTGCCACTCCAGCCGTTCCGGGTCCTCCAGCTTGGCGACGAAGTGCTCCAGGTCCTTCGGGTTCCCGTGCTGGCCCCGCTCGCCGTGTCCGTGGTGCCCGTGCTCGGGGTGATGGTCGTGGTGCGGCATGCGCGCTACTCCAGTTCGAACGCCTTGCGGATCTCCGGGTGCGCGGCGATCAGCTTGAACGCCTTCGCCAGCAGCGTCTTCCCCGGCTCCATCACGTGCCAGGTGGACGCGCCGGAGGGGTGCGGCAGCGCGATGACGTCGCTCTCCACGCCGTGGTACCGGACGCGCTCCACCCGCCCCACCGCCTCCGCCAGCGGCCGCTTCTGGCCGAACACCTGCTCGATGGCCATGGTGCCCACCGGCAGCAGCAGCTTCGGCCGGAGGATCTGGATCTCCCGTTCGAGGAAGGTGCGGCAGCGGTCGATCTCCCCCGCGTCCGGCTTGCGGTCGCCGCCCTTCTTCTCCCTGCCGGGGAAGCACCGCGCCACCGCCGCCATGTACACGCCCTTGCGGAACGCGTCCTCGCCCACCCCCACCGCCTGCTCGAACCACCGGAAAAGGGTCTTGCCGGCGGTCCACGCGAACGGCCGGCCGATCTCACCCTCGTGCACGCCCGGCGCCTGGCCGATGAGGAACACCGAGGTCTTGACCGGCGGCCCGTGCACCACGGGGCCGACCATCTTCGGACACCGCTTGCAGGCGTCGAGCTCCTCGTGCAGGGCCAGCAAACGGGCGGTCTGACTCCCTCCGGGTGCCATCCGGCCTTCTTAACGCGGTTCCCGCCGCGACCGGCGTGCCACGCGGAACGCTCGCCCGGCCGTCCGGTGTACAACCGTCATGCGGAAATCGCGCATTGTGGGCGAGCGCGGCGTCACGTTACCCTTGGAAGCTGCCCCTTCCCCCATGGCGACCATCGAGAGCACTGCCATCAGCCGCCCGCGCCCGCCGGACCTGATCCCCGGCTACAGCCTGGAGAAGCTGGTCGGCAAGGGGGGCATGGGCGAGGTCTACAAGGGCATCCAGCTCTCGCTCGGGCGGACCGTGGCGGTGAAGCTGCTGGCGCCGGAGCTGGCGCACGACAAGTCCTTCGTGACCCGCTTCGAGAAGGAGGCGGCGGCGCTGGCCACGCTCTCCCATCCGCACATCGTCTCCATCGTCGACAAGGGCAAGCACAAGGACACCTATTACCTGGTGATGGAGTTCGTGGACGGCGCGTCGCTGCGCGAGATGATGCGCGGCCCGCTGCTGGACACCACCTCCGCGCTGAAGATCGGCATGGATATCTGCCGGGCCATCGAGTACGCGCACGGGCGCGGCGTCATCCACCGCGACCTCAAGCCGGAGAACATCCTCTTCGACGAGCAGGCCGGCGGGATCCCCAAGGTCTCCGACTTCGGGCTGGCGGCGTTCAGCCAGACGGACCAGGCGCCCAGCAAGTTCAACGTCACCGAGACGCACGTCTCCATGGGCACGCTCTCGTACATGGCGCCCGAGCAGCGCGTGGACGCCAAGAGCGCCGACCACCGCGCGGACATCTACTCGCTGGGCGTCATCCTCTACGAGCTGGCGGTGGGCGAGGTCCCGGTCGGCAACTACGACCCGCCCTCGCACAAGAAGAACGGGGTGGACAAGCGGCTGGACGGCATCGTGGCGCGCTGCCTCAAGCCGGACCCGGCGGACCGCTACCAGTCGGTGTCCGAGCTGATCCTCGACATGGAGCCGCTGGTCCCCGTCAGCTTCTCCCAGCGGCCGCGGAAGCTGAGCCCGGTGGAGCGGGCCAAGCTGGCCGTGGACCGGGCCGTCCGGCGGGTGATGCGGATCGCCGCCATCGCGCTGGTGGCGGCGGCGGCGCTGGTGCTGGGCGCGGCCGCCCTGCGCAGCGGCACCGAGCGGAGCGCGCAGGTGAGCAACGCGGAGGCGCTGACGGCGGACCTCTCCAGCAAGGGAGCGGTCACCACTCCCGGGCGGATCGCCGAGGAGAAGGACCTGCGCACCGTCACCGTGGGCGACGGGCCGGACTCCATCACCTGGGTCGTCGCCGGCCGGGCCATCAGCTCGGAGGGGAGGGGCATCAAGTTCACACCGCCGGGCACCAAGTCGTCGGTGGGGCGCGCGTCGCTCGACTCGGAGGTGGACGGCGTCCAGCTGGACCTCTCCGCGGAGGCGAGCACGCAGGTGGCCACGGGCGGCGTGATGGGCCTGGTGAAGCGGGTGGTGCTGGGCGCGCAGTCGGAGCCCCGGAGCGCGGTGGCGCTCTACGGGAGCCCGGGGCGCTACGTGGCGCTGGTGGTCTCCGGCGCGGGTGAGCCGGTGGCGCTCGAGATCGCGCTGGGCGACCAGAAGCACTTCACCACGCTCGGGCCCCCCAGCCCCAAGGACGGCACCGCGCACCTGGAGCTCTCCATCGACCGCAAGGGCGAGCTGCTGGCGTTCGCCACGCTCGGGCGGGACAAGCGCGCGGTGGGCCAGCCGGTGAGCCTGGGCCCCGGCTGGAAGAAGCTCTTCGGGAAGGCGCCGGCGCCGTCGCTGACGTGCATCGAGGGCGGCTGCGAGTTCCGGAAGATCAGCTACGAGATCCTCCGCGAGCCCACCGCCCCGCCGTCGCCGCCGCTCGCCTCGGTGGATCCGCCCAAGCCGCCCGAGGTGAAGCCGGCGTCCGGGACGACCAAGCCGCCGCTCACGCCGCCGAAGAAGACCAATCCGAAGCCGCCTCCCCCGAAGAAGGGCGGCGGCAAGAAGAGCCACTAGGCGGGGGCGCCCCCGGGGGTGCAATCGGCGGGCGAGTCGCGCGTGTTACCTTCCGGGCCGCCGACGTGTCTCCCGACCCCGACCTCGACTCCCATCCCGACTCCGACCCGCCGGGCGTCCGGCGCGCCGCGGCCGACGGCGCCGCGCAGCTGGTGGCGTGGGACCTGAAGCTGCCCCAGGGCGCGTCCCGGATGCGGCAGTTCGTGTTCGGGCTCTGGCTGCCGGTGGTGGTGGCGCGGTCGGTCCTCCGCGACGCTCGGGTGCGGGCGCGGTGGCTGCGCTTCGGCGGCGCGCAGGTGGCGGCCACGGTGCTGGTGGCGGCGCTGGCGCTGTGGGTGGGCGGGAGCGACGGCGGGGACGACAAGGAGGTGAGCGAGGCGACGAAGGGCGCGGTGGCGGAGCTGCGGCACCGCGTGGACGACCGCGCCGCGGAGCTGGAGGGCCGCGCCGCGCCGGCGGACCGCGCCCTGGTCCGCGCCCAGCGCTCGCTGGTGAACGACCGCCTGGACCGCCTGGAGCAGAGGCTGGAGGGTCGCGGCGAGCGCGGAGTGCCCGCGCCGGACGAGCTGCCCGCCTTCGTCTCCCGGGCGCTGGACGATGCCGGGATGGAGCGGGCCGCCGCCCTGCGCACGCAGCTCACCGGCGCGGCGGACGACATCGACGGCGAGAAGGTGAAGGAGGTCTTGCAGCAGCGGATCGGCGAGGCGCTGTCGGGGAAGCCCGGCCCCAAGCAGGAGCCCTCCTTCGACCTTGGCGAGGCGAAGGCGCTGGACGCGCGGAAGCTGCAGCAGGACATCGAGAAGAAGGCCCAGGCCGGCGCGGCGGCGAACGGCGAGCCCACCGAGGACGAGGACGTCGATGCGGCGGCGGCGCGCCTCCTGGGATCGATCCGGAGGAAGCCCGCGGCGCCGCTCTCCCCCGAGCAGGTGGCGAAGGCGCGGCAGGTGCGCGCGGAGCTGAAGGTGGCGGCGCTGTCCGCCCTGTCCGCCGCGGAGCAGAAGCTGGAGCAGGCGCGCCCGTGGTCGAGCCGGCTGGCGGCGCTCGGGGTGTCGTGGCACGTGCTGGGCTGGCTGGTGGCGCTCTGGGGCGCGCTGTACGGCGCGCAGTTCGTGGTGATCGCCCTGTGCCGCGACTACCACGCGGAGCTGTCGCGCGAGGCGTGCCTGCTCACCGGCCTCGCCCCGGAGGACCCGCCGCGCGCGCCTCGCCCCCGCATCGACGTCCGCTGGGCGGTCCTGCGGGTGAAGCGGCAGTTCCGCGGATGGTGGGTGATCACGCTGGGAATCCCCGTCTGCTGGCTGATCGGCCTCCCGTTCCCCGGCGACTCGGTGCGGAACGCGCTCATCGCCGGGTGGGTCCTCTACTGGCAGGCGGTGTTCGCGGCGTCGAAGTCGCAGCGGGCGTGGGTGGATGAATTCGTCGCCCCGGCGCCGTGGTTCCTCCGCGGGTGGCGCTGGCTGTGCGACAAGGTCTGGCCGTTCTGGTTGGCGGGCGGCGGCGTGTACCTGCGGATCTGGGAGCGCTCCGCCCGGTCGCTCTACGCGCCGGCGGAATGCGTGGAGCAGCAGCCGGCGGCGTTCGCCGGGCTGACGCTCTTCCGGCTGGTGGGGAGCACGCCGCTGCTGAAGATCTTCGTGCGGCCACTCGTCCCGGTGGCGTCGGCGCTGCTGCTCGAGGCGTACCGCGAGCACCACCCGACGCGCACCGCGCCCCCCGTGCTGATGGCGGAGCCGGTGGTCCCAGCGGCGCCGGCAACATCCGGCTGACCCATTCCGGCGGGCCGGTGGTCGACCCGAAGCTAGCGGGGTGGTCCGGCCTCATCGCCGCGTAGCCGGAACGGGGGCGCTCCTTCCTCTCACCGCGCTGGTCGTCGGGACGCGGAGCGCGTGGAGGCCCCGTCAGGGACAGCCCGCGTCGCCGCGCTGGTTGCTGGTGGCGGGCGGGCTGATCACCATGTCGGGGCTGCTCTCGAACGAGCAGCCGAGGGCGGCGTTGAGCCGGATCCGCCCGACGGCGCCGCCGCCCCCGCCCCCGCCGAAGTTGCTGCCGCCGGCATCGGTGCCGCCCGTGGCGTCGATGGTCCCCGCGCCGCCGTCGCCGCCTGGGATGAACGAGTGGCCGGCGCCGCCCTTCGCCGGGAACGGCCCGTCCATCCGCCCGTCCTCTCCGGGGTTGCAGGCCGTGCCGTCGCAGCCCTCCGAGCCGGCGCCGCCGTTGGCGGTCACCCGGGCGGTGCCGGCGAAGCTCAGCCGGTTCCCTTCCAGCAAGATCGCCCCTCCGCTTCCGCCGCCCGCGCCGCCGTTGTTGGAGGAGCCCACGTCTCCCAGGCCGCCGCCGCCCGGAACCCCCACGGCCGAGGTCACGTGGAGCGCTCCGGCCGCGGAGACCTGGATGGCGCCGCCGGCCCCGCCGCCGAGCAGGGGCGGCGTGAGCCCGGGGGTCCAGACTCCGCCTTGCGCGCCGGGGCAGCCACCCCGCAGCGGCACCAGCTCCGGGTTCCCGAACGCCGCGCCGCCGTTCCCGCCCGGCGCCTGCGTGCCGGCGCTGCGGCTTCCCTCGCCTCCCTTTCGCCCGTACCCGCCGCCACCGCCGCCGCCGCCGCCGTTCCCTCCGTCCTGCCCTGACTCCCCGGAGCCGGGGCAGCCGATGCGGCGGACGCCGGGACCATCGCTGGCGCCGAAGCCGCCGCCGAGGAGCGGCCCATAGAGGCCCGCGTCCCCGAACACGGCGACGATCAGTGGATTCGGCCCGGTGATGCGCCACCGCCCCACGGGCGTGATGGTGAGGCTGCTCACCGCGACCAGCACCATCGGCCCGGCCGATCCTCCATCCAACACGTACGAGGGCGGTTGCGGCGAGCCGCAGAGGAAGCCGGTCCGCGTGCCGGTGTCGTAGCCGGCGTCGCAGTCGATGATCAGCCCCGCGTCCGGCACGGGGAGCGCGCCCGGGGAGAAGTTGCCCGGCGCGTACGGGAACGGGCCGGTGTTCGTCCCACCGTCTGCGCAGCTCGAGGAGGCGGCGCACGCCGTGTCCGAGCAGTCGATCTTCCCGTCGCCGTCACCGTCCTGGCCGTCCGAGCACGAACCCTCACCGCGCAAGGTGAGGTCGCGCTGGGGAGTGGAGCCCGAGGCGAACGCCGCCGAGACCTGGTCGCTCCGCTCGTCCACCGGGTCCGCGCAACCGGGGGAGGTGAACCCTTGCGCCTCCAGCACCACCCGTTCGCCCAGCCCGCCCTGGTAGACGCCGACCGACAGCGTCTGGCCCGCGCTCACCGCGTGCGCCGTGCTCTGGCCGTGCCCGCCGTCCTCGTCCGTGGCGACCACGAGGAAGCATTGGCTGAGGGAGTCCTGCTCCGCGTGGACGTGGACGAAGAGGGTTGGCTCGTTCCAGTTGCAGGAGACGGCCGCGGCGAGCAGGCCGATGCTGGCGGCAAGAAGAAACGCATGGCTGGCCCGCACGGCGGGTGATTGTGCCTCAAGTCGCCGGTTTCGCACCCTGGCGCGTGCGCGAGGCGGCGCTGACGCTCAGGGCTTCCGCGTCGAGGGCCGGATCCCGGAACGAGGAGCTCAAGCCTCATGCGGGGCGAAGATGAGGCGGAGCTGTCGGTAGGTCCTGTAGATGAACGGGAGAAGGAGCCAGACCAGGATGCTCATCGGAGCGAAGGTGGTGAAGGTCGTGTACCAGAGGTAGCCGGCCGGGACCGCGAGTGCGACCGCGACCCCAATGGGAATGAAGAGGTTACCTGTCCTCCCACCCGCCGCCTGGTGTGCGGTCAGCACCGGACCGATCCCCGCAGTCGCAGTGCTGATGAAGAGGGCCACGAAGAAGAGCCAGATCAAGCTCGCCGCCGGCACCGGAGGGAGGAACACCGCCGGGCCGTAGAAAACGGCGCCAACGAAGAGCGCCACCAGTTGGGCGAAGATGATCCACGCCCTTCGCTTGTCGCCGATCCGCTTCCAGTTGAGCAACGCCAGCACGCCGGCCGTGAACGGCCCCGTCAGGATGGCGAGCGTCCAGATGAGCCCCACCGGGTACATCCGGGCCGAGGCGATGATGGGCCGGCATGTTCCGCAAAGACTGGACGCAAGCCCTTCGAAGTCATCCTTGGTGACCCGGTCGCAGCGGAGGCACATGAACGAAGCGCCCTCCCTGCGGGCGGCCTCCAGCGTCGCCGCGGCAGCCTGCGCAACTCTGGCCTTTTCGAGGAATCCCATCGAGCTCTCCCCCCGAAGGTGCGATCTACCTGAATTACCATTCACAGGCGATCGGCCAGCGGCGCTACACCGCCGAGCAGCCGACGCTGGTCGCTGACTCGCCGCCCGCACCGCGCCGACCTCTGCTATCCCGGGCGGCCTATGCCTCGTCGTCTCCTCCTCGCCCTCCTCCTCCTCGCCTCCTGCGCGCACCCGCCCCGCGGCACGGAGACCCTCGAGGAGGCGCGGAAGGGCGCCGACTCCAGCCCCCGGGCCGCCGCGCTGGCCGGCTTCCACGCCTGGCTCGTCGACGGCGACGCCGCCGCGGCGCTGAAGCGCTTCGACCAGGCCCTCCAGAAGGACCCGGCCGAGCCCTACGCCCTCACCGGCAAGGTCCTCCTCGAGCGCCGCCGCCTCCACCCCGAGCGCGCGCTCGGCTTCGCCCTCGACCTCTGCGAGCGCGCCCCCCACCACCCGCTCGCCGCGTTCGGCGCCCGCTACGCCCTCGACATGGCCGGCGCCGCCGTCCCCCTCGACCAGGAGATCCTCACCCGCGGCGCCAAGGCGCTCGCCGCCGGCATCGACGGAGACGCCGCGCAGCTCCTCCGCTCCGCCATGGCCCACATCTCCAGCGTCCGCGGCGACGACGCCGGCCAGGCGCGCCTCCTCGCCGAGATGGGCGTCCCCAACCGCTACACCCTCCTCGGCCCCTTCTCCGCCTTCCACGTCCTCGAGTTCGACGGCACCGTCCCCCCCGAGAAGGACGGCTCCCTCGCCGGCCCGTTCACCGGCCCCTTCGGCCGACTCGAACCCCGCAGCTTCACCTTCCGCGATCCCCGCTTCGACCTCGAAGGGGAGACCGACGACGGCGACCTCTACGTCCTCGCCGTCGACCTCGACGCCGCCGACTCCGCCGACCACTTCGTCCGCGGCGTGGGCACCTCCAGCTACCGCGTCTACGTCGACGGCGAGAAGGTCCTCGAGCGCCGCGCCTTCGCCCGCTCCCTTCCCTCCGTCCTCCAACAAGCCATCCACCTCGACCGCGGCCGCCACCGCCTCCTCGTCAAGCTCCTCCGCGAGGACCGCGGCTCCTCCATCGCCCTCGCCCTCCCGCGCGCCGACGGCCGCCCCGCATCCATCACCTTCCTCGACGCCAGGGGCCCGGCCCCCCGCTGGTCCGGCGTCCCCCGGCCGACTCCGCCGCGCGGCTTCCCCTCCGCCGCCGACCTCGCCCGGGCCCTCGAACCCGAGGCGGGCCTCGCCCTCGCCGGGCTCCTCGCCATCCGCGACGGCATGGGCCGCGACCGCGACGGCGCCAAGGCCCTCATGCAGTCGCTGGAGAAGATCGTCCAGGGCCCGGCCCTCACCAGCCTCCGCGCCGACCTCGCCCTCGGCGACCGCACCGTGCCGCAGAAGGTGGCCCGCGGCCGCGCCACCCGCGACCTCGAGGTGACCGCCGAGAAGGACCCCCAGGACCTCAGCGCCCTCCTCACCCGCGCCGCCATCGCCCTCGACGACGGCCGCTCCCTCGAGGCCGCCGCGCTGGTGAAGCAGGCCAAGGCCGCGGTCCAATCGCCCGGCTACCCCGCGCTCGCCGTCGAGTCGCGCCTCAACCTCGCCCTCGGCGTGGACGCCCAGGCGGACGCCTCCGCGGTGGACGCCCTCCAGGTCCAGCCCGGCCTGTGCGAGGCGCTCACCACCCGCTACGACCTGGCGCGGCGGCGCGACGCGGTGGCCCTCTCCGACGACCTGGTGAAGTCGCTGGAGCTCTGCCCCGGCGCGCGCCCCCGCGACGCCGAGCACGCCCGCATGCGCGGCGATGTCGCCGGCGCCGCCAAGCTCTACCAGCAGCTCCTGGACCGCGATCCGTCGTCGATCTCCGCCTCCGTCGCGCTGGCCAACCTCCAGATCTCCCAGCGCCAGTTCGACGCCGCCGAGCAGACCCTCCGCCGCGTCCAGGCGCTGTGGCCCCGCTCGGCGCAGATCCCCAAGCGGCTGGCCGAGGTGCTGGACCTGGCCGGCAAGCCGAAGGAGGCGCTGGAGGAGCGCGAGCGTTCCCTCCGCCTGGACGGCTCCGACCTCACCCTGCGCCGCACCGTCGCCCGCGCGCGCACGGACGCCGAGCCGCTGGAGGCCCACGCCATCGACGGCAAGGCCGCGCTGCAGAGCTACGCCGGCGCGCCCGGCCAGGAGGACACGCCCTACGCCTACGTGCTGGACGCCGCCGCCATCCAGGCGTTCCCGGACGGCTCGCAGGTGGACCGCATCCACATCATCCAGAAGGCGCTGGACCAGGGCGGCGTCCCGGAGATCGCCGAGGTCACCCTCCCCTCCGGCGCGCAGCTGCTGGCGCTGCGCACCATCAAGGCGGACGGCACCGTGCTGGAGCCCGAGGGCATCGAGGGCAAGGAGACGGTCTCCCTCCCCGGCGTCCAGGTGGGCGACTTCATCGAGTACGAGTACCTCCTCGCCCACGACGCCCGCGGCCCGTCGCAGCCGGGCTTCACCTCCACCAACTTCTACTTCCAGATCGCCAGCGCCCCGAACAACTGGTCCACGTACACGGTGATCGCCCCCAAGGGCGCGCGCATGGCGGCGGACCCGCACAACCTCAAGCTCCCGCCGGACGCGCTGAAGGCGCAGGGCGACCAGGAGGTCTTCTTCCACGAGGAGCGCCGCGTCCCGCCCTACATCCCCGAGCCCTCCGGCCCGCCCTCCGCCACCGAGTACATCCCCTTCGTCTCCGTGGGCGCGGGCACCGAGGGCAACGGCGCGCTCGTCGCCGCCTACGCCGACGCCTACGGCGACCGCGGCCAGCTCACCTACGAGATCGACCAGTTCGCGCGCCAGGCCGCCGCCGGCCAGACGGGCGTGGAGGCGGTGCGCGCGCTGTACGCCGCCGTCATGCAGCGGCTGTCGGGCCGGGACGCGGGCCTGGGCCAGTCCGCGTCCTCCTCGCTGGCGCAGGACCGCGGCAGCCGGCTGTGGGTGCTCAAGGCGTCGCTGGAGTCCATCGGCATCCCGGCGCGGCTGGCGGCGGTGCGGACGTTCGCCGCGGACCCTTCGCCGTCCCGCTTCCCCAACGAGGCGCTCCTCCCCTTCGTCGGCCTCTACGTCGAGGTGCCCGGCCAGGCGGCGCCGCTGTGGCTGGACACCTCGCTGCGCTTCGGCCCCTTCGGCCAGCTCCCGGAGCAGGCGGCGGGCGCGCGCCAGGCGTGGCTGCTCCCGGAGCCGGGCCGCCCGGGACGCGAGCTGAAGACGCCGGTGCAGCCGAAGGAGGAGGGGAAGAAGGTGGAGCTGAAGCTGTCGCTGGCCGCGGACGGCGTGCTCACCGGGTCCGGCGACGAGAAGTACACCGGCCGCGAGGCGGCGCAGCTGGCGGAGGCGCTGGAGCAGCTCTCCCCGGACCAGAAGAACCAGGCGCTGCAGAGCGCCCTCTCCCGCTACTTCGGCGGGGCGGAGCTGTCCGGGCTGCGGCTGGACGGGGAGCAAAAGGTGGGCGCGCCGCTGACCGTCCACTACGAGTTCCGCGCCCCGCGCTTCGGGCGGCTGGAGGGCGAGGGCGCCCAGCAGCGGATGATGCTGCCGCCGCTCACCTTCCCGGTGCACATGGGCCGGCGCTACGTGCAGCTGGGCTCGCGGCGGACGCCGCTGTTCATCGACGACACCGAGCTGACCCGCACCCACGCCGAGGTGCAGCTCCCCTCGGGCTTCACCCTGCGCGAGCCCGTCATCGGCTACCAGCTCCACACCCGCTTCGGCGCCTACGACCGCAACGAGCAGGTGGACGCGGGCGGCAAGGCCACCATCGACGAGCTGTACCGGCTGGAGATGGCCCGCATCGCGCCCCGCGACTACGAGGCGTTCTCGCGCTTCGCCGGCGAGGTGGACCTGGTCCAGGTCCGCGACGTGGTGCTGATCCGGAGGTAGGCGGCGCTCAGTGCTCGGGCAGGTACGACCGCTCCCACTTGTCCAGCCACGCCCAGATCTTGCCCAGCTCGTCCGGGTTGGCGTGGAGCGCGTCGCCGCGCTTGCTGTTCAGCGCCACCAGGGGCAGCTTCGACTTGTCGCCCGTCTCCTGGAACCGCTTGTCCAGCGCGTCGATCCGGCCGAGCACCTTCTCCAGCGAGACCGCGGCCCCGCCCGTCTTCTTCGGCTCCTGCGGCGGCGGAGGAGGCGGCCTGGTCTTGACGGCGGTGGTGTTCTTCTTCGGAGGCTTCACCTCCACCGGCGTGGGCGGCTCCACCGGCGGCGGGTCCGGCGGCTTGACCACCGCGTCCGGCGACTTCACGGCCACCTCGGTCGGAGGCTTCACCTCGGTCGGGGTCGTCGTCGTCGTCGAGTCGGGTGGCTTCGCCGGGGGCGGCGGCTGGACCTCGGGGGTCGTCGCCGTCGGGGTGGGCGTCGTCACCGCCACCACCGTCGGGTCGGGCGGCTTCGGCTGCTGCGCCTGCGAGCGCCGGTGCACCACCAGCCCGGTCACCACGCCCGCCACCGCCACGGCCGCCACCAGCGAGGCGGCGATGATCGCCTTCCGCGCGCGGGGCGTGAGCGTGACCATGGTCACCATCTGCCGCGAGTCCCGCGCCGGGTCCTTGGTCGGCAGCGGCGCGCGCCGCGTCGGCTCGATCGCGATCTCCGCGGTCGTGGGCTCGTTGGTCCGCTCCAGCGCGACATCGATGGCGATGCTGGGCGAGGGCGGCGCGCCCTGCGCGACCGCGGCGGCCAGCTCGGCGCCCTGGGTGATCACCTTCTTGGCCGGAGGCCCGGGCGCCACCGCCGGCTGGGTCGCCGGAGCGGGAGCGGGCGGGTGGGGCGTGCCCGGCACCGGGTCCGGCGTCCCCAGGATCGCCAGCGCCGTGCGCGGAATGCCGACGTTGGTGACCTCCTGCGGCAGCGCCCGCGCCAGGCGGCGGAGCGCGCGCCGGACCTCCTCCGCGGAGCCGGGCCGGTCCTCGGGCGACTTGAGGAGCAGCTGCGAGACCAGGTCGGACAGCTCGCGCGGGACGTCCGGCTGCTCGTCGACGACCAGGGGCGGCTCGTGCTCCAGGTGCTTGACCACGAACTCCATCGGCGAGTTGGCGTCGAACGGCAGGTGCCCGGTGAGCATCTGGAACGCCACCACGCCCAGCGCGTAGAGGTCCGTCTTGGGCCCGACGTTCTCGCCGCGCGCCTGCTCCGGCGCCATGTACTCGGGCGTGCCCACCACCAGCCCGAAGTGGGTCTGCGGGCTGGTGCCGCCCGGCGGCAGGCCCTGCTTGGCCAGGCCGAAGTCGAGGATCTTCACGTAGGGCTGCCCGTAGCCCTGCTTCACCAGGAAGATGTTGTTGGGCTTGAGGTCGCGGTGGATGATCCCCGCGCCGTGGGCGGCCGCGAGGGCCGCGCACACCTCTTCCAGGATGCCCACCGCCTCGGTCGGCGCCAGCACGCCCCGGTTGGAGATGTGCGTGTCGAGGGCGACGCCGTCCAGGAACTCCATCACCAGGTACTGGCGGCCGTCCGGCGTCTTGCCGAAGCTGAAGATGTCGATGATGCCGCGGTGGCGGATGGCGTTGACCGCCCGCGCCTCCGCCAGCAGCCGCTCCACGTGCGACTGGCTGTCGCAGATCTCCGGGCGCAGCACCTTGATCGCCACCGACTTGCGGATGAGCGGCTGCACGCCCCGGTAGACCAGGCCCATCCCGCCCAGGCCCACGCGCTCCTCCACGCGGTACTCGCCCAGCATCACGCCGATCAGCGGGTCGCGCAGGACGGTCTTCACCGCCCCGCCCGGCGTCGCGCCGTCCGCCTTCATCGGCGTGGGCGCGCGCGGAGGCTCGGAGCGGACGGCCGCCGGCGGAGCGCCGCCGTTGGGCATCAGCGGCCCCTGGAGCGTCGGGCGCTGGCCGGACAGGCCGCGCGCCGCGCTCTTCCCGTTTTCCTCGATGACCAGAGGGGTGCCGTCTTCGGGGCAGATCGCCGTCCCGAACGGGACCGCCAGGCCACAGGCGGGGCATTCGATGGAAGGCGCCGCATTCATCGACAAACGGGTCCGGAAGATACCAGAGGTAGGGCTTTTCCTCCCCGCTCGCTCGCTCGCTGAACGAAGCACGAGGCAGGGATCTGGCCGGAGCCCCCGGCGCCGTCTAAAAAGGACACATGCCTACATGGGCGATGTGGCTCGCCTGTCTGGGGCTCCTCTTCGAGCGGGCGGTGATCGCCGCTTCGGAGACGGCGCTGTACTTGACGTCCGACATGCGCGCCAAGCAGCTCTCCCTCGAGGACAAGAGGGCGGGCGCGCGCGTCCTGCGGCAGAAGACGGACCGGGAGGTGACCGCGGCCTCCCTGCGCATCGGCGCGGTGCTGGCGGGGTGCCTGGCCGCCGCCATCGGGGCGATCACCCCGCCGCGCATGCTCCAGTTGACGCGCTACGGCGACGCGCCCTGGCTGTCCGTGCTCACCCCGCTGGCGGGCGCGCTCTTCGTGGGCTTCCTCGCCGCGCTCACGGACGTCATCGCCCGGTCGATGGCCAGCACCCGCCCGGAGCGCTGGGCCGTCCGGCTCTCCTGGCACGTGTCGGTGCTCCGGTATTCGCTCTCCCCGCTCATGAAGCTGCTGGTGGGCGTGCTGGACCTGGTGGCCCGGCCGTTCGGGACGCGGGTCCGGTTCGAGTCGCCGCCGCCGCCGCTGGAGGAGCTGGAGAAGCTGCTGGCCGCGCAGGCCGCGAACACCGAGGGGCTGGACAAGAGCGCGCCGCAGCTCATCCGCTCCATCTTCGAGCTGTCCGACAAGCGCGTGCGGGACGTGATGGTGCCGCGGACGGAGGTGATCGCGGTCGACATCACCACGCCCGTCGACACGCTGCTGGCGCTGCTGGCGGAGGAGAGCCACTCCCGGTTGCCGGTCTACAAGGACGACATCGATCACATCGTGGGCGTGCTCCACGCCCGGGACGTCATCCCGTTGCTCCAGCACCCCAACCTGATCGTGGTGGCGGACGCCGTGCGGCCGGCGGTGTACATCCCGTGGCTCAAGCCCATCGGTGACCTGCTGCGGGAGATGCAGCAGCGGAAGATCCACATGGCGATGGTGGTGGACGAGTACGGCAGCTTCATGGGCATCGTCACCCTGGAGGACATCCTCCGGGAGATCGTCGGGGACATCGGCGACGAGTTCGAGCGCGAGGAGAAGCTGGTCGAGCAACAGGCGGACGGGTCCTTCCTGGTGAGCGCGGCGCTGGAGGTGGCGGACTTCTCGGAGGAGTTCGGCTTCTCGCTGCCGGAGGGTGACTTCGACACGCTGGGCGGATTCGTCAACTCCCTGGCGGGCCGGATCCCGGAGGTCGGTGAACGTTTTCCATTCAACGGTTGGGAGTTCCTCGTCCACAGCAAGGAGGGGCCGCGCCTGGACCGGATCCGGCTGCTCAAGGCGCCGGAGCCGGCCGGGAAGACGGAGGGGGAGGCCATCACCGCCGCGGCGCTCCCTCAGGTGGATCCCGCCGCGAACGAGCCGCCCACTCAACCGGGCGTGCCGCCCGCGCCCACGCCGAAGAACGACGCCACCGGTTCGGGGTAGGGGCGCGGGACGCCGCTACGACCGCGTCGCCAGCCAGCCGGCGATCTCCCCCGCCGCCGCCGCGTCCTTGTGCACCAGGGCGCCTTCGCGCGCGGACACCGCCAGCGCCTTCGCCCGCCGCCGGTCGTGCCCCGCCTCCCACAGCGCCCGCGCCAGCGCGAACCTCGCCTGCACCATCTCCGCGGGCGCCAGCCCGGCCGCCTCCCTCAGCGCGATGGACTGCTCCAGCGGCCCCACCGCCTTCGCCGGGGCGTGGAGGGACAGCTGCGCGAAGCCCACGTTCTCCAGCGAGTAGCAGAGGTCCAGCGCGTCCGGCCCCAGCGCCTTGCGCTTGATCTCCACCGCCCGCTCGGACTGGGCCAGCGCCTCCGCGTACAGCCCGTCCGCCTGGAGGATGGTGGCCAGCACGTCCAGCGCGTCCGCCACCTCCGCGTGCTCCGGCCCCAGCGCGGCCTGGCGGATCCGGATCGCCGCCTGGATGCGCTCGTGGGCCGCCGGGTAGTCGCCCTTGGCCAGCAGCGCCCGCGCCAGGTTGTAGTGGACGTACGCCGCGGTGGGGTGCTGCGGCCCGCGGGTGGCGGTGATGATCCGCAGCGCGTCGTTCAGCAGCGCGATCGCCTCGTCGTAGTGGCCCAGCTCCTCCTCCACCCCGGCCAGGTTGGACAGGAGCACGCCCTTCTTCGGGTGGTCCGGACCCACCGCGCGGTCGGCCAGCGCCAGCGCGCGGCGGAAGGCGACCATCGCCTCGTCCAGCCGCCGCTGGTTGGACAGCAGCAGCGCCCGGTGCATCTCCAGGGTGAACGCCAGCTCGTCGCTGGGGAAGCGCTGCAGCGCGGACTCGGCGAGCTGGGCGAAGAAGGTGGCCTCGTCGAAGCGCGCCAGCGTCCACCCGTCCACCGAGACCAGCCGGGAGGCGATGCGGATCCGCTCCGGCTCCGACTGGGCGCGGTCCGCGGCCACCAGCGCCTGCCGCAGCGTCACGTCCGCCTGCTTCGACGCCCCCGTCTTGTCCTGCAGCGTGCCCTTCCAGTACAGCGACTCGGCCACCAGGGGCCAGTAGCCGGTGGCCTCCGCGCGGGCGGCGGCGGCGGCGGCCTTCTGCAGCGCGGCCTGGAAGCGCCCGGTGCCGAACAGCGAGCGCACCTCGTCCAGCTGCGCCTGCACCGACTCGATCTCCGCGCGGACGGCGGGGCTCTCCGGCATCGGCGGGGGAGCGGACAGCGCGGCGGCCTCGCACATCCCCATGCTGGGCAGGTCCAGCGCCGCGTCCACCGCCTTGAGCGACATCTCCTTGTCCGCGGTGCGCAGCAGCCGCACCAGCGACCCCATCTGGTGGAGCGAGCGGTCCAGGCAGATCATCCGCGCGGAGAGCACGCCCTCCGTCTGCTCGCCGCGGAGCCGGGTGGCCTCACACGCCTCGCGGCGGGTGATGGTCCACACCCGCGCGTAGCGGTCCAGCATCTCCACCGAGCGGACGGCCGTCTCCCCTCCCTGCGGCGCTCCCGCCTTCGACAGCGACGCCAGCACCTCGCCCTTCACCCCGTCGTTCCACACCGCCGCCACCGCCTGCGGCCCGCCCCCGCACAGCTCCGGCCGCGCGCGGAAGGCGCCGGAGGCGGAGAGCACCGCCACCAGCGCCAGCAGCGCGCCCACGCCGGCCGCCGCCGCCCGGCGCACCCGCGCCACCGGGTCCGGCCGGAGCGCGCGCAGCAGCGCGTCCATCGTCTCGTGGCGGTCCTCCGGGTCGTACGACAGCCCGCGCGCGAGCGCCCGGCGCAGCCGCGCGGGCAGCCTCGGCTCCCGCGGAAACTCGACCTCCCCGCCGTCCCGGATCACGCCCGGGTCGCTGCGGCTGTCCTCGGTCGACTCCTTGGAGTCCTTGGCGTTGCCCAGCTCCCGGTCCATCGGCCCTTCCGGGACGTGGCCGAAGATGGCCCAGTAGATGGAGGCGCAGAAGCTGTACTGGTCGGAGCGCGCGTCGGGGACCAGCCCGCGCGACTGCTCCGGGGACATGTACAGCGGGGTCCCCACCACCGCGCCGGCCTGGGTGATCTTCCTCTTCCACTCGTCCGGGCGGGCGGCGGCGCCGGCCACCGGCTGCGGCTGGGTGTCCTCGCCCACCGGCAGCCGCGCCAGGCCGAAGTCGGTCACCCGGACGCGCCCGTCGTGGCCCACCAGCACGTTCTCGGGCTTGAAGTCGCGGTGCACCAGCCCCGCCTCGTGCGCGGCGGCCAGCCCCTTCCCCGCCTCCACGAAGGCGGTGACGACCTCGCCCACCGTCCGCGGCGCCAGCTCGATCCAGTCGGTGAGCGTGCCGCCCTCCACCAGCTCCATCGCCAGGAACACCTGCTCCTGGTGGGTGCCGATGTCGTGGACCTGCACCACGTTGGGGTGCGAGACGCGGGCCATGGCCTGGGCCTCGCGCAACAGCCGCTGCTGGCGCGCGCGGTCCCGGCCGTCCTCCTTCGCCTTGCGGATCAGCTTGAGGGCGATCTTCCGGTCCAGCTCCGGGTCGAAGGCGGCGTAGACCACGCCCATCCCGCCCTCGCCCAGGGTGCGGAGGAGGAAGTAGCGGCCCACCATCGCCCCGCGCGCGGCGCGGCCCTCCTGCGCCAGGCCTTCCGGGTGGTCGGCCGCCGGTTCAGGGGTGATGGAGCGATGCGGGGGTCGCTCGGGCGCCATGGGCTAGGCCCGCCCTTCCCCCGTGGCTCCCGGCTTGCTGCCGATGCCGGACTTCTCGTCGAAGAGGCCCTCCACGGGCGCCTTCGGCTTCGGCGGCTCGAAGGTGTCGGCGGAGTGCAGGTCGACGGACGGCGCGGGCGGCTTGCTGTCGTCGCTCTTGGCGATCCCCAGCTTGGAGGCGTCGACCTTGGCGACCTCCTTCCCGTCCACCTTGACGGACAGGCCGCTGGCGTCGAGCGAGACCTGCAGCGGTCCCGCGTCGAATTCCAAGCCCTTCCCACCGTCCTTCGTCTCCAGCTTCGGAGACGAATCGGACGAACCGCCGCCGTCGCCGCCGTGGGTGGCAGCCGAAACGAATTTGCTCGCGAGGTCGAGGACGCCCCCGATGAGACTCATGAGTCCATCCCTCCAGGTAGATGGTCCCTGTTCTCATTTATCGAGAGGACATTTTCGGAAGTTGTGCGGCGCCGTGCGCCAAAATCCTACCCGGTGGTTATCCCACCGTCATTCTTGGATTTTTCCGGGGAGTGGGAAGATGGGCGCATTTTCACACAGCACGTCCATTCGCCTCGAAAAAGGGAGGCCGATGGGTTCGGTGGCGTCGCCGAAGAGCACCTGGATCTTCCCGCGCAGGCCGATCTCCTGCCAGATGGACCCCCGCCGGAGCGGCATCTTCCGGAAGGCCACGGGGACGGAGAGGTAGAGGGTGCGCTCCTCGCGGCCGGCGACGTCGAAGGAGAGGTTCCGCAGGCCGGTGGAGAAGCGGTGGTTCTCCAGCCAGACCTCCCAGTTGATGCTGATCGCCTTGAGCGGGTCATCCCCGCGGTTGGGGATGGCCAGGCGGAACTCCATGTGCCCGGCGGTCTCGGTGGGGAAGCTCGCGGCGATCGAGGTCACCTCGATCTGCGGCTGGTCGCTCAGCTCGGCGAGGCGGTGGAGGTCCCCGCTGGTGCAGCCCTCGCCGGACGCGAGCGCCGCCAGCACCGCCAGCGCCGTGGGCCGCGCGCGCGTCATCCGGCCAGCAGCGGGCGGAGCGCCTCCACCGTGAGCGGCCAGTTGTTGCGCTTGGCCAGCACCTCCAGCGCCTTGCACAGCTCGGTGGCGCTCTGGAAGCGCTTGGCCCGGTCCGCGAAGAGCGCGCGCCGGACCATCTGGACCGCGTAGTCCGGGAGGGTCGGGTCGAGGGTGGAGAGCAGCGGCGCGCGGGCGTCGCGCACCTTGAGGACGATCTCCCCTTCGCCCTCGCCGCCGAAGAGCCTCCGGTTGGCGAACAGCTCCCAGAGGATGATGCCCAGGGAGAAGAGGTCCGAGCGCGAGTCCACCGTGTGCCCCAGCACCTGCTCCGGGCTCATGTAGCCCAGCGTGCCGCGCAGCGCGCCCGCCTCGCCGCGCATCATCCCCTCCACGTCCGCCACGCCGAAGTCGGTGAGCTTCACGTCGCCGGAGACGGAGAGGAGGATGTTGGCGGGGTTGACGTCGCGGTGGACGATGCTCGCCCCCGCCTCCGTCACCTTGGCCCTATGGATGTACTCCAGCGCCTTGGCCACGCAGTAGGCGACGTAGCAGGCGGCGGGGCGGGGCATGGGCGTGCCGGCCTTCATCAGCAGGTCCTGCATGAAGGCCAGCGTGCGGCCCGGCACCAGCTCCTGGACCATCAGGTAGTCGATGCCGGCCTTGAAGCAGCGGTAGGTCCGGACGATGTGCGGGTGGCGGAGGCGGACGGTGAGCTTGGCCTCGTCCACGAACTGCTTCACGAAGGCGCCGTCGTTCCGGTAGGCGGGGAGCAGCCTCTTGAGGACCACGTCCTCGGGCTCGTCCTTGCTCCGCTGGGTGCTGCCCAGGGCGCGCGCCTGGTACACCTCGGCCATCCCGCCCACCGCGAGGCGGCCGACGATCTGATAGCCCCCGAGCTCTGTCTCGCTCCCCAAGTGCCCCCCAACGGTATCAGCGGAGGAGGCTCTGGTAGAGAGACTCGTACTTCTTCGCGGAGCGCTCCCAGGAGAAGTCCGCCCGCATCCCGCGCCTGCGGACCTGGTCCAGCCACTCCGGATGGCCGTACAGGTGCAGCCCGCGCCAGAGGGCGTGGTGGAGGTCGTCGCGGGTGAAGTGGTCGAACTTGATGCCGGTCCCCTCCGCCGGGTGGCCCACGTCCACCACCGTGTCGTCCAGGCCGCCGGTGGCGCGGACGATGGGCACCGTCCCGTAGCGCAGCGAGTACATCTGGTTCAGGCCGCAAGGCTCGTAGCGGGAGGGCATGCAGAAGAAGTCCGAGCCCGCCTCGATCAGGTGGGACAGCTTGGTGTCGAAGCCGACGTAGACCCCCACCCGGTCCGGGTAGCGCGCGCGCAGCTCGTTCAGGCTGTGCTCCAGCCGGGAGTCACCGGAGCCCAGGGCGATGAAGTTCAGCTGCCACTCGGCGAGCGCGCCGTGCATCGCCGAGACGAGGAGGTCCACGCCCTTCTGGTCCACCAGGCGGGAGACGATGCCGTAGAGCGGCCAGGCCTCGGTCTGCTTGGGCAGCGCGAAGCGGCCGCGCAGGTCCGCCTTGCAGGCCGCCTTCCCGGCCAGGTCCTCGGGCGTGAAGTGGGCCGGGAGGTGGCGGTCCGAGGACGGGTCCCACTCGGAGTAGTCCACGCCGTTGAGGATGCCGTGCAGCTTGCCGGCGCGGGCGCGGATGAAGTCGTCCAGCGAGCAGCCCAGGTCCGGCGTCATGATCTCCTGCGCGTAGCGCTGGGAGACGGCGGTGATCGCGTCCGACCAGGCCACGCCCGCCTTGAGGAAGTTCACCGCGTCGAAGAGCTCCAGGCCGTCGTGGCGGAAGAGGTCCCAGGGCAGGCCCAGCTCGTCCATCACCCGCTTGGGGAAGAGGCCCTGGTAGGCGAGGTTGTGGATGGTGAAGACGGTGCGCGCGCGGGCCAGCGGCGTGCCGGCGTAGCCGCGGCGGAGCGCGATGGCGCCCAGGCCGGTGGGCCAGTCGTTGAGGTGGACGACGTCCGGGTCCCAGCGCAGCGCCTGGCAGGCGGAGAGCGCGCCCACGGTGAGCAGGCCGAAGCGGAGGTGGTTGTCCCCGAACTCGCCGTACTGGTCGCCGTAGACGCCGTTGCGGCCGTAGAGGCCGGGGTGGTGGAGGAGCACCACCTGGTGGCCGGGGGCCATGTGCGAGGCGTACAGCTCCACGTACAGCTCGGTCACCGGGAAGCGGAGCCGGAAGGAGACGCCGAGCGGCGCGATGTCCGGCTGCCGCACGGTGGCGTAGAGCGGGGTGACGACCTTCACCTCGTGCCCCAGCTTCGCCAGCGCCGCGGGGAGCGCCCCGGCCACGTCCCCCAGGCCGCCGGTCTTGGAGAAGGGGGCGACCTCGGAGGAGATGAAGAGTATCTTCATTGTCTTTCCCCACGGTACGAAGCGTGGAAGACCCGATCCAGGTTTTTGGGCAGCTCTACCAGCAGGCCGTGCAGGCCATCCCGGTCGACCCCAACGCGATGGTGGTCAGCACCGTGGGTGAAGGCGGCCGGCCGTCGTCGCGGGTGCTGCTGTTGAAGGGCTTCGACGCCCGGGGGTTCACCTTCTACACGAACCTCCACTCCCGCAAGGGGCGGGAGATGAAGGGCAACCCGTGGGTGGCGCTGTGCTTCCTGTGGCGCCCGCTGGACAAGCAGGTGCGCATCGAGGGGAAGGCGGAGCAGGTGCCGGACGCGGAGGCGGACGAATACTTCGCCTCCCGGCCGCGCGGGAGCCAGATCGGCGCCTGGGCGTCGCTGCAGAGCGAGTCGCTGCCGTCGCGCGAGGCGCTGGAGGCGCGGGTGGCGGAGATCGAGGCGCGCTACGCGGGCGCGCCGGTGCCGCGGCCACCGCACTGGTCGGGGATGCGCGTGGTGCCGGACCGGATCGAGCTCTGGACCGCCCGCTCCAGCCGCCTCCACGAGCGCGTGCTGTACCGCCGGGCGGAAGGCGGGGGCTGGACCCGGGAGCTGCTGTACCCCTAGACGACCGCTCGGGTCCTCGCGGGCAGCGCGCCGCCGCCACTAGCCGGCGGCCCGCGCGCGGGTGGGCAACGCGGCGGCGATCCGCTTCACCGCGCCGTCCAGCTCCTCCGGCGTGTGCGTGGCGTAGCCCAGCCGGAAGTAGGGCTGCGGGCGCGAGGGCTCGAACGCGAAGGACCAGCAGGGCTTCACGTCCACGCCCTTGTCCAGGCAGCGCTCCATCCAGGCCGCGGCGTCGATGTCCGGCGCCACCTGTACCCAGAGGGCGGAGCCGCCGGAGGGGACCTGGAAGGAGACCGCGCTCCCCAGCCGCTTGCGCAGCGCGGAGGTGAGCGCGTCGCGCCGCTGCTGGTACAGCTTGCGCGACCGCCGGGCGTGGCGCTGCACCTCGCCGTCCTCCAGCAGCTCCGCCACCGCGTACTCGGCCAGGTTGTCGCCCTGGCGGTCGGCGAACATCCGCAGGTGGGAGAGGCGCTCGATGACGGGCGGCGGGGCGACCACGAAGCCGATGCGCAGGCCCGGGGCGAGGATCTTGGAGAGCGTCCCCAGGTAGACGACGCAGCCGGCCCGGTCCGCGCTGGCCAGAGGGAGCACCGGGCGGCCCTCGAAGTGGAACTCGTGGTCGTAGTCGTCCTCCAGGATGGCGAAGCGCTTGCGGCGCGCCAGCTCCAGCAGGCGCAGGCGCCGGCCGGGGGAGAGGACGACGGTGGTGGGGTACTGGTGGTGCGGGGTGACGTAGATGGCGCGGATCTTCTCTCGGTCCGCCACCTTCTCCAGGTGCGCGACGTCCAGGCCCTCGCCGTCCAGCGGGATGGGCAAAAGCTTCGCGCCCGCGCCGCGGAACGCCTCCCACGCCATCCGGTAGCCCAGCGCCTCCACCGCCACCACGTCGCCCGGCTGGACGAGCGCGCGCGCGGTGAGGTCCAGCGCCATCTGGCTGCCGCGGGTGAGCTGGACGGTGTCCGCGGAGCAGGTCAGCCCGCGCACGGTGCGCAGCATGTCGGCCAGCGCCTCGCGCAGCTTGAGCAGGCCGCGCGGGTCGCCGTAGTCGAGGAGCGGGCGGGCGTGGAGGCGGAGCGCTCGGCGGTAGGCGCGGGCGAGCGCGGCGGCGGGGAAGAGCCGGGAGTCCGGCGAGCCGGAGGACAGCGACAGCGTCCCGCGCGGCGGCAGCCACGGCTCCGGGAGCGGCGTCTGGCGGAGGTCGAAGCCCGGGCGGGTGGGCGTGCCCTCGCGCGCGGGGAGGGCGGCGAAGGCGCGCGGGCGGCGGTCGGGGAGCGCGGAGGAGACGAAGGTGCCGCGGGCGGCGGAGGTGACGATCCACCCTTCGGCCTCCAGCTCGCGGTAGGCGGCCAGCGCGGTGTTGCGGTGGATGCGCAGCGTGGTGGCCAGCGTGCGGCTGCCGGGGAGCGGCTCCCCGGGGCGGAGCCGGCCGGAGCGCACGCCGTCCGCGACCGCGCGGGCGATCTGCAGGAAGAGGGGGAGTTGTGAGCGGGCGTCCAGCTCGATGCCGAGGTCCCAGCCGCGCATGGTCAGAATTCCTGGTCCATTGGTTTTGGTGAATCTGGTCCTTTCGAAGGTACCAGGTCCCGAGCATGAATGCTCACCATGAACGAGCAGCGCCGAGCGTCGGATGGGGTGGGAGTGGTGCTCCTGTGCTTCGCGGCCATCTACCTGGTGTGGGGGTCCACCTTCCTGGCCATCCGGTACGCGGTGGAGGCGCTGCCGCCGGTGCTGATGGCGGGGGCGCGGTTCCTGGTGGCGGGGCTGGTGCTGGTCGGGGTGGCGAAGGCGCGGGGGGCCGGAAGGATTTCAGGGGCGGCGTGGGCGTCCAGCGCGCTGGTGGGGTCGCTGCTGTTCGGCGGGAACGCGCTCCTGGCCTGGGCGGAGACCCGGGTCCCGTCCGGGCTGGCGGCGCTGATGCTGGCCACCATCCCGCTGTGGATGACGGGGTTGGGCTCGTTGCGGCGGGACGCCACGCCGCTGTCCGCGCGACAGAAGGCGGGGTTCGCCCTGGGGCTGGCGGGGATGGTGGTGCTGGTGGGCCCGGGGCAACTCCTGGGCGCGCGGTCGGTGGATCCGCTGGCGGCGGTGGCGCTGGTGGGGGCCGCCCTCTCGTGGTCGGTGGGGTCGCTGGTCTCCCGCGATCTGCCGCAGCCGGCGCACCCGGTGGCCGCCGCGGGGTTGCCGATGGTGAGCGGCGGGGCGCTGCTGCTGGTGGGGTCGCTGCTGGCGGGGGACGGGGCTGCGGTGCTGGCGACCGGCGTCCCGGCGAAGGCCGCGCTGTCGTGGGGCTACCTGGTGGTGATGGGGTCGCTGGTGGGGTTCAGCGCGTACAGCTGGCTCCTGCGGCGCGTGTCGCCGACGCTGGTCTCCACCTACGCCTTCGTCAACCCGGTGGTGGCCCTGGCGATCGGCTGGGCCATGGTCGGCGAGGTGCTCACCGGGCGAGGCGCGCTGGCGGCGGTGCTCATCGTGGGCGCGGTGGCGATGATCGTTATCCCGCGCCGCGCGCCGCGGCCGGTGTTGAAGGCGGCGTTATCGGCCAGCCGCTAGACCGGGAGCACGAGATTCCCAAGCTCGGGGTCGCCAGTTCGAACCCGGTCCGCCGCTCAGGAGCAAGAGGCCGGATCCGCTGGGAATTCTCCTCGGTGGATCCGGCCTCTGACGTCTCGGGATTCGCGCCCGGGGACAAGGATGGGACAAACGAACCGAAGTTGAGGCGGTCCACCTCCGCGCGGAGGTAGTTCGGCGCGAGGTGGCCGTAGCGCTCGGTAGTCAGCCGCGGATCGCTGTGCCGCAGGATGCGCTGGACGGCGGCCGGATTGGCGCCCGCCATCATCAGGAACGATCCGGAGGCGTGCCTCAGGTCGTGGAATCTCATCGGCCGGACCTGCGGCTTCGGCCAGAGCTTCGCTTGATCCCGGGGGCAGCGGCGGAGCTCCGCGTCGGGCGCCTTCTCCGAGTGGCCGCAGCCCGGCCGGCGGCACACGTGGTTGTAGCCCGTCACGATCCCCGCCCGGGCCATGGCGCGACGGAGCACCTTCTCCAGGTCGCAGTCGGCGCGCATCATGGAGCCGTCCGCCGCCGGGAAGACCAGCTCCGAGGGCGAGGTCGCCAGCGCCCACTCCAGGTAGGGCACGAGCTCCGCGGCGATGGGGATCACGTCGGCGTGGCCGCCCTTCGTGGTGTCCCGGTCGTAGGAGCGCGCGACCGTCAGCAGGCGGCGAGGAAGATCCACCTCGGTCTTGCGCAAGCCCAGCAGTTCGCCCTTTCGCAGGCCCGTGTAGAGGGCGGTGGCGAAGAGCGGGCGCCAGCGCGGAGCGAGCGCGGTCAGCATGGGGCCGACCTCCTCCGGCTTGAGAATGTCGCGGATGACCTTCGGGACGCGCCGCTTCTGGACCAGGGCGACCGGATTGGTCCCGTGGTAGCGGCCCATCCGCCGAGCGGAGTTGAAGGCGCGGCTCAGGAACGCCCGCAGGTGGTTGATGGTCTGCGGGGACAACTCCTCCTGGGACTTCCGGTGCAGCAACGCTTCGATCCGCTCCGAGGAGACGACCACCAAGGGCAGCGGGGCGAGCTCGGTCGTGAGCAGGTGCTTCTTGATGGTCCGTTCGGCCCACTCGTGCGAGGGCTTGCCGGCGGAGACCGTGACCAGCCACCAGTTGAGCAGTTCCGCCAACGAACCGCCGCCGTCAGAAGGCGTGAGGGGCTCCAGCCCGAGCCGCTCGCGCTCGTTGCGCCGCTCCAACTCGGACGCGAGGTGCCGGGCTTCGGTCTTGGTCCGCGCCGCGGTCGGGATCTTCGTCCACCGGCCCGCGGAGTCCTTCACCCGCAGGTACCACCGGCCGCCGCGCTGAAACACGCTCGCCACGTCAAGCCCCCTTCCGCGCCGCTTGGGCGCCTCGTTGTCTGCATCCGCCTTCAGGTTTCGCGCCACGGGCTGAGGCGCCCAAGGGCCTTCGGGAACACACAGGCGCGCTCGCGGGGAGTCCACGTCCGGAGACACGTAGTCCACGAACGCGCACGGTCGCTCGTCGCGGTGCGCGGCCTGGAAACGTTGAAGGTGCCTCGTGTCGTCTTCGCATAAGCAAGAGAACTGCCAGTCCAAGATCCGCACCACCGCCCCGCTCGGCCTCCGCTCACCTCCCCCACACGCCCGCCGCCGGCCGGCCCCCCGCAACCAAGCGGGGCCGGACGACGGCGGCTGCACCCTCGTCGTGTCTGAGCACCCCTCTGGTCATCGAGGAGGAGCGGCGAGCGGCGTGCCGGCGCAGTTTGCCGGCGCGACGGTCGCAAGCGACGAGCGAGGGTGCAAAGAGCGAAGCGTATGTGCGGGATCTGCGGCTTGGGCCAAGAGCTTGGCGGGGGACTCAGGGCGGGACGGAGGTGGCGTCCGGGGCGAACAGCGGCTGCCAAGCGCGGATCTGCTGAACGTTGAGGCGGTGGCAGTTCCGGCGACTGATCTGATCAGCCGACGTTGCGGAAGAGCCGTACCGGCGAAGTGGAGTCGTCCAGGGCGGGCGGCGGCACAGGCTTGGGGAAGAGACCAGTGAGGTGGGCGTTGACTTCTTGCCAGCCGCAATCAGCTCGCATCGCCTCGTACATCGACTCAAGGAGTTTGTGGGTGGAGTCGACCATTTCGTCTCGAAGCTTCTCGTTGCGTGGGTCGCCGGCTGCGCCAACGAACGAATGAAGTCGGTCAGCAGCACACTCGAGCGCGTTCGCAGCGCGGTTAACCCTCTCTGGGAGGATGTGCATATGGGGCAAACATGCCCGACGCATCTCGGCAACCTCGTCGAGCGGAAGGGCGCGCCCTTGGGCAACGCCGCGATTGGCACGCGTAATAGCCTCTGACATCACGGCGTACGCCAAGCGATAGAGCGCCGGCCACCCGTCGGAGTATGCCCGCATCTTCGCCTCGAAGTGCAACACCGCGATCTGGTCGCGCGGCGTCTTCCGAGCGTTCCATCTGTTGAAGAAGAAGCTAATCCCAGCGGTGATGATTGAGACGGTGGCGGCGATCGTTGCGGCGATGGGCAGTTGCATCGAAGCGTCGGCCGTGGTCGGCATAAGGCTGCTCCCTTCGGAAAGCCACTCTATCTGCGGGGACTGACATGGGCTTGTCGCTTTAGTTCGGCCGCAGCTGGCTCCTCCAATGGAGCTCCTCCGAGACTTGACCCGTTCTCCCTCCCCCGCTGGCTCCACCGGCTCCCCCCCGTCCAGCTACTCCCTGCCCCGCCCGCTGGTTTCTGCCGCCATGCCCAGCGTCGCTTGGCGTCCGGTCTTCTCTGTTACTCAACTCCTCACTCCTTTACGCCAGTTCCTGCCGCCCCCCTCACCACTCCGATTCATCCATTGTGTTTTTTGAACCCTGATCAGATCCCTTGGATTCTTGGTTTTGGCCCCTGCCTGATGGCTCACCTGGCCCCGACCATCTCCGACTGCACTGGTTGAACCTGAGTGAACCCGACCCCCCTCACCCCATGTTTTCTAGTGGTTGGGTGAGGGGGGTCGCGCTCACGAACGGTGCTGAGGCCGGTGCATCCGCCGGAGAGGACCAGCGGGGCCAGGTCCGCCAAAGCAGGGCACTTCGCCGACCGGCGAGCGCCGCAGGAAACGCGGCGTCGTTCGCCGAACCGTCTGCCAAAATATCTCCGGGTCCGTAAGCATCGGCTCGGCAGAAGTTCTGGCGCACTCGGAAGGCAAGGAACTCGGCACCTGGAGCAGCGCTGCCCCGACCAATGCAAGGTGCGGCCATTGGTCCGCGCCTGCGGCGCGCGCCGCCGACGGCGCCTTCGGCACCGCCCTACCGGGAAGGGTCCGGTCCTTTCGGCGGCGGAGCTCTGCAAGCTGAGATGCGGCCAGTGAAACCGAACACAGTAAGGCTTCGAGGGCGGAGGGGAGCAGACCGCATGCAGATGACCGTTCCCGAGGGCTCCGCTTTCGCGGCATCATGTGCGTCACCTTTTGCCCTCGGAGGAAGACTATGAGGCCCTTGCCGCGCCTGCTGGAGACCTATGAGGAAGCCCGGCTGCTGTTGGAAGCGAAGGGGTGGGGGGTGTCGAAAGCGGCGGACCACCTGTTTGCTCTGCCGGGGTTGGCTGGCTTCAATCTCTCGTCATCCAGTTTCTCCAGGAAGACGGCTCCGGGAAGCAAGTTCACCATCGAGCCCGAGGTCGCCGCAGCGGTCGAGGGCCTGGAGACGCGAGTCGGGTTCGAGCGCCAGACGGAGATCATCATCAGGGGACTGCTGGCCCTCCACGGCGATCCGCCCATCGTGGACGTGGACCGCCTAGCGACCGAGTTGCAGGAGCGCCTACCGGCAAGCGAGTTCGCCCTCAAGTTGGTGGAGGCCCTGGAGGAGAAGTCCGGCCAGCGGCTCACCAGACTCTCCCAGAAGCTCGCGGAGAGGTCGGCAAGCGAACTCACCCCCAAGTTGGTGGAGGCGGTGGGTGCCCTTGCTCCCAAGGTGGTGGAGGCGGTGGAGGCGCTTGAGGAGAGGGCCAGCCAGCGCGCCGCCAGGTTCTTCCAGCAGTTCGCGGAGAGGTTCAGCCGCGCCTCCTGGAAGCAGATCGCCATCTCCGCCGGGTCGGGGGCGCTGGTGGGCTGTCTGGCCCTCGCGGTGGCGCCACTCCTGCCCGGCCGGGCGAACGCGGCCCCGCCTGGCCCGCTCATGGTCATGGTCTTCGGCCCTGGGGCGGACGATGCCCCAGTGCGCTTCGACCCAGGGAGCCTGTTCCCCACGCCCGCCAGGTGGGGCGAGAAGCCCTTGGACCAAGCCGTGCCCAAGTTCACGCTGCCCGGACAGAAGGTGGCGCCGTGCGATGCAGAGTTCGGCCAGGTGGCGATCAACGGCAACTGCTGGGCCAACCAGGGGGACGTGAAACCTCCGTGTGGGCGCCTCTTCCGGCATGGCGACAAGTGCTACGCCCCCGTCGCCGCAGACCCGAAGAAGCCAGTCGGGCCGGCACCCTGATCGCCCTCAGTGCCGGGCCGGTTCCCCTTCCAACACCTCGCCCAGCACCACCTCTGACCTGACCAAGACGTCGAGGGCAGACGCTAGGACGCGCTCAGTCCAGGCGTTGCCCTTCTGCCCTCGCCACAACCGCGCGGCGTCCAGCACCACATCCTTCGCAGCGTCGCGGAGGGTAGCGACGGACTCCTGGAGCCCTGCTGGCGGGTGGGGTGGCCTTCGCTGTTTCCTCGTCATGGGGGCAACGGATACGCCGGCCGGCGTGGACCCTGGATGCACGGACCACCTGCCCGCCTGTGAACGCGCTGCCCAGATGCCAGGGCCGGCCATTCTGGGGCGAACCGGCCACCCGAGCGGGTTACTCACCCAATCCCTCCAGAAACGTGGACCGTGCGCATCCGGGGGCCATGACCAAGCCCACCAAGAGGAAGCGCTCGGAGCCGGAGGATGCTGGCGAGGGAATCGTGGTGTCCGAGGTGATGCTCCGCAGGGCCGCGCTCGCCTACGCCGCGGTGGCCCACCTGGACACCTCCGATCCGCGCTGGCGTCGCTGCTGGCGCGCGCTGCGCCTCGCCGCCATCGGGATGGTCGCGGAGATCCGGGACGCGGCGGGGCCACCGGAAGGGCATCCACCGTCGCGGGCGCTGGTGTCGCGTCGATCCGCAGCTCCGCCAATGCTTCGACGCCTGGCGGCCCTTTAAGGGATCGCGCTACCCCGTCGGGTGTGACGACCCTGGACAGTGCGAGAACGTGGCCGTGAACGTGGCTCCGGCACCTGGTCGCGACTCGCAGGTGAGCGTGCCACCGAACCTGTCAGCCACGATGTGCTGGGCAATGGACAGGCCCAGCCCGGTACACCCCTTCTTCCGAGCAGTCGTGAAGAATGGCTCGAAGATCTTCGCCTGGACGTCCGGGGAGATGCCTGCCCCGAAATCGCGCACTGCCACGCTGAATTCCGGTGGGGGCCCCGCTTTCGCTGAAAGGAGCACTTCAATTCTGCCGCCCTTCCCGTCCGGGTAGGCATGCATCTTCACGTTGGACAACAGCGCGATCACCACCTGCGAGAAGTGGCCGGCGAAACCTTCCCAGGGGAGGCCGGGGGTAAGGTGGTCGATGACGTCCACCTTGAGATTGGCCATCTTCGCCTCCCTACTCCACAGACGGAGCGCTTCCCAGGTGGACAGCCCCAGGTCCAGTTCCTGCCGGACGTCCACGATCTGGCTCAACCCCAGCTTGCGGAGTTTTACTATCAGCTCGCCCACGCGGAGGAGGTTCCGGCGGATCAACTCCACGCCCAGTTGTAGGTCCCAGAGGTCCTCAATCACCCCGAGGGCCTCCGCGATCTCCGCGATCTCCTTCAACTCACCGGACTCCAGCCGGCCCAACATGGCCGCTGCCGCCGCGTCGGTCACGTCTAGCAGCGTTTTCAGCTCGTCCGTCATCCCCGCCACCATCTGGGCCAGCGCCTCGCGCCGCTGTCGCTCCAACTGCTGCTGCACCGCCTGGGCCTGCTGGTACCTGGCAGCTACGGCAGTTTCGTCCGTCACCTCGCGGAGGATGATCATCGTCCCCGGCTGGCCGTTGGGGAGCGTGACCGGCCCGGCGGTGACGTTGAGCCTGAGCTGTATCGGATTGCCCTTGGCGTCCGCGGCGGCGGTCTCCAACTCGTAGAGGTGGATGACCCCCTCGGCCGCGCAGCGCTCGCGAAAGCACTGGTCGCCATGGCAGGGAAGAAAGGAAGCATCCCGGCAACGGGCCTCGCGAAGGGTCCGCATCCTCGAGCGACCGAACATCTTCCGGAACGCCATGTTGTACGAGACGATCCGGTCGTCCGCGTCGACGATGTAGTATGCGTCAGTGATCAGCTCACTGAGCGCTTCGGCGCGTGGTGCCGGGACCAGCGACATGAAATGGACCATCTGCCGTGAGAGACGCGTCGGAGGAGCATAGACCATGCCTGGTGGGCCAGGCCCATGTGGCCGGGCTGGCGGAGGACAGGTGCACGAGACCCCGATTCTCTATGTCGATGATGAGCCCGACCACGCCGATACCCTGAAATTGGCCTTGAGAGGCCGGGGCTATTCATTGACGTACAGCCCTGACGCGGCGAGTGCGCTGCGACTGCTTCGCTCTGGTTACCGACCAGCTCTCGTGATCATAGACTGGGCGATGCCCGGGATGAACGGTACAGAGTTGCTCGCGGTCCTGAAGAAGGCGTACCCGGCGCTCCCGGTCATCCTCGTGTCGGGACGAGCGTCGTTCAGCGACGCCGATGAAATGCTGCAACTTCGGCCAGACGCGTTGCTGGGCAAGCCGGTCGACTGGAGTCGGCACCTCGGGACCATCGAGCGTGTCCTGGCTCAGTATGGCGCTGGCGGCGGCGGTGACCGCCCGCAGAGCGCCATTGGTAGCACTTCGCCTGCTCTGCGTGTTGCCGAAGCCGTACAAACTGAGGTGCTGGCCTGGGAAGAGCGCCTCCATACCACACCGCGGTCCCTCTATAAGCCGACCTCTTCGCTGCGCCGCGCCCGCATCTTCATCAGCTACGCGAGCGAGGACTCGGCGTTCGTCGATCTCCTGGAGGACCGACTCTCCGAAGACGGCGCGCGCTGCTGGCGCGACCGGCGGAGCCTTCTGGCCGGCCGCATCGACAAGCAGATCGAGAACGCGATCGCCCACCACGACGTGCTGGTAGTCGTGCTCTCCGAGGCGTCCATCGCGTCGGAGTGGGTGCGCTGGGAGATCGAGCAAGCCCGCGCTGTGGAGAAGGCCGCAGGCCGCGACTACATCTGCCCGATCAGCATCGATCGCGCCTGGGAGTCCTGGCAGGGAGATCCGGTGCTGAAGCGGGAGATCTCGAAATACCACGTCCTTCCGTTCGTGGGCTGGCAGGAGATCGCCGCGTTCGACGAGAGCTTCGTCCGTCTGGTCTCAGGGCTGCGCCAGCACTACCTCGCCCCCGCCTGACGGTGGACTGTCAGCGTGCGATGAACGCATCGAGCTCGGCGGGCTCGACGCGGATCGCATTGGAGACCCGGACGTGGCGGAGCTGGCCGCGCTCGCAGAGGGAGTAGACGGTGGCGGTGCTCACCGCCAGTCGCGCGGCGACCTCGCGCACCGTCAGCAGCCGCGCCCCCTCGGCGCCCGGGGACAAGGATGGGACAAACGGCGTGGTACCCGGTGCCACCCCATGGAATCCATGGACTCCGCCGCCCGCCTTTTCCAGAGGGGAAACCACGGGTTGCGAAGCGGTGCTATGCCGTGGACGATCCTCCGA
Organism: Myxococcaceae bacterium; assembly: GCA_035637895.1. GTDB lineage: Bacteria > Myxococcota > Myxococcia > Myxococcales > Myxococcaceae > DASRBA01. The sequence continues at coordinate 15,852 of DASRBA010000346.1, read as the reverse complement.
GGTGCTTCCCAAGCTCGGGGTCGCCAGTTCGAACCTTTGTCCGCCGCTCAGTGAGAAGGGCCTCGTTCCGGGAGGTTGCCGGGCGAGGCCCTTCGCACCTTGGTGCATCGGGCGAAGCTGATGCACTGGCTGATGCAGATCTCCAGAAGATGGGGCGCTGGCCTGCTGCGCTAGCGACTCGCTTGCACCCTCTCAATGGCGGTGAGCCAGCGCTTCCACATCTCGGGATCGGTGGTGCCAACTCCGGGCGTGTAGCGCATCTCGCTGAGCAGATCCCCAATCTCGGTAGGGCGGCTCACCACGTTCCAGTACTCCTCGATGAAAGCGACCATGGCGAGGTACGCCTGCTCCGGATTGAGCGGCTGCATCATCTCGGCGGTCAGCGACCCTCGGCGGCCGGTGTTCCTGGGTACCAGTTCACCGGTCTGGACCTTCTTGACCCAGGCGAGCCAGTCAGTCCACATGGCCGGGTCTAGGCTTCCGTCGCCAGGCACGTAGGCGATCATGCCCAGAAAGAGCCCCAACTCGCCGGGTTGGCGCGTTCGCTCCCAGAGCGTGCGGAGGAACGCATTTACGGCGAGGAATGCCTGCTCGGGATTCGTAAGGGTCATGGTGCGTCACTTACCGTTGAGGAGCCGCTCTGCCGACCGTGGGATGTCATTGTATCCGGCATCCCTGATCGTTCCGTTGAAAACGTAGACCCAGACTTGGCATCCTGTATCGAGGATCCGTTGATACACCTTGAACCCCAGCTCCTGGAGCCCGACGAAGCTCTCCTTCGTCACGGTGGCTTGGATCAGCTCGCGAGCTCCGCGGTGTCCTCCGCGAAATGCCCGGGCTCCGCCTTGAAGATGTGCGGCAGCGCGCCCTCCAGGAACGGCGTCAGACCGCGCTCGGCTGCGGTGATCGCCCACTCCAGCCGATCGCGCTCCTGCCGGGTGAAGCCCTCCGCCAGTTCCAGCAGTTGGGCCTACAGGAGCAAGTGAATAGCGGCCACCTTCGACCCCGATTTTCGTTCGGCGCGCGGAATGGACTTCCTTGCACTGGCATTCCCGAAGTTGATCGACGATGGCGAGGTCGCGCAAGGGGAGCACCGGGCCTGGCGCCCATACCCCGCAAGGTGGCCAGGAGGAGTTGGCAGCCTGCGGTCGCGGCGGGTTCTGGAGTCCTACGACGGCCGAGCCTTCCTGAATGCCGGGCGCCCGGGCACCCGCGCTGCGCCAAGCCAACTCCTACTGCATCAGGCCCACCGCTGATGCGTTCCTGATGCAGATCGTCAAGTTGGCGGACCCAGGACACCTCGCATGACCTTCCCAAGCCCGGGGTCGCCGGGTCGAACCCGGTCCGCCGCTCAGTGAGAAGGGCCACTTGCCGGGACGAGGCCCTTCGCGCTTTCGTGCATCAGGTCGAGGTGATGCAGCGGGTGATGCATTCTGCCGAGGCGAGCCCCTTCATTGCGAATGGACCCGAGCTGAATGCCGAGCTTCTTCATGAACACCGAACCGCTCGTCTGTCGTCAAAGGAGCTGAATGGCTGAATAGGACCAATAGTAGGTTGCCCCACTCGTCGTCCCAGCAGTAAAGAGGATGTTCAATACGCCATTGCTGCTTGCATTGTACGCCCACCCGGGACCCGCCCCAGGCTGGCCATCTTGATTACTGAGGGCGATGTTCCCCTGGGAAAATGAATTGGCTGCCAGAAGCGTGAACATCACATCGAGGTTGGAGTTTTCCGGGACGTGCACGATGTACGTCTGTCTTATGCTCGCGTTCGCTCCCCACAATCTCGTCGACAGAATGTATGAGCGGCCAGGCAGTACCAAAGTGACGGGGACTGTGCCATTCGCTCCAATCGTGCCGCTGTCAACAACTGGTTGAGCCAATCCCGCTGGCAGCCCCTGAGGGCCGGTGGCGCCCTGAGGGCCTTGCGCACCGTCAGGACCGGTTGGGCCCTGCGGGCCGGTCGGGCCTGTATCACCCGTATCGCCCTTTTGTCCTTGGCAAGCGGACAGGCAGAGCAGGATGGTGGCCGTCAATGTGCTCATCCGAATCTTCACGGTCTCGCTCCTTCGCAGGAAGTGATGCTGCTGAGGTTTTCGAAGTGCCTCAAGCGCCCACGGTCGATGCTGTATCTGAACCTACTGAGCGTCCAGAATTTTACGGAGAGCTGCCTCTCAGCCCATCGACAGTCGAGCAACAGCAGCCCCATTGGCGCTTTATCGGGCCGCCTCGAGCCGAGGCTTCCGCTTTTCTCGGCCCCGCCAGAGTCATGGTTGTGACGCCCATGCGCAAGCCTGGACAGCCAGTCGAGAGCCCACCGCTCCGGCGTCGCCAGCGGCCTGCAGTCGGGTGACGTCACGGATGGAGGGGCGCCGACTCGGGGCGGACGTGGATCGCCGCGCGGGTCAGGAGCGAAGGTCGCCCGGCAGGGGTGGGGTCTTGGCACCGGTCGCTGGTGGCGCGAAGGTCTCGGTGGCCCATCGCACGAGCCCGGGGAACCACCAGCCAACGAGGAAGAAGCGCGGATAGATGACCCTCGGCCGCCGCCGCTGGACGGCGCGGAGCACCAGCCGGGCCAGCGTCTCCGTGTTCCCGGTGGGCATGAGGAGGTGGGCCAGCTTCGACTGCTCGAGCTGCGCCCAGTTGCGATCTCCCATGGGTGTCTGGATCGGCCCCGGGTACACCGTGAGCACGTGGACGCCGCATCGCTTGAGCTTGAGCTCCATCCTCAGGCTCTCGGAGAAGCTGCCCAGGCCGGCCTTGGTCGCCGAGTAGTGACAGAGGTACGGCGCCGGCATGAACGCCGCCCCGCTGGCGACGTTGACGATGATCCCGGACCTGCGGGCCAGCATGGCGGGGAGGACGTGGTGGATGGCCCGGATCGGCGTGTGGAGGTTGATCTGGAACAGCGGATCGGCGCGCGCCTCGTCGATGCCGTCGATCGGTTCCAGGAGGGAGGCGCCCGCGTTGTTGACCAGGATCTCCGTCGGGCCGAACGTCTCCTCGGCCCGTTTCAGCCAGCCAACCTGATCGTCGGTGCGACTCAGGTCCGCGTCGATGGCCTGGGTCTCGCATTTGAACTGCGCGCGCAACTCGTCCAGCAAGGCGCGCCGGCGAGCGACGAGCGTGATCCGGTTCCCCGCGGAATCAAAGGCCCGCGCGATCCCAAGCCCGATACCACTGGATGCTCCCGTGACGAGGATGTGCATGGGTGTGCCTTGCGTTCATTCCGAATGTAGCGCCAAGCCCAGCTCGATGCGCACCTTCACATGGGGCTCGAATCGACGCGGTCCAGAAGGCGCGCTCCGGCCATCAGCACCCTGCTGGTGAGGAGGTGAACGGTACGGGCGTGCTAGTTCCCGTGCGTCGCGTCCCACTCCGCCCGCCGCAATGGTTCCGCCTGCGTCCGCCGCTAGACCGGGCTTGACGTGCGGCAATCTGGTCCCGCCGTGTGTTGCTCCTCCCCATGGCTCGAGCCCACTTCAGTGGTGCGTGCGTGCACCTGCGTCAAATGGCTTCGCAGGGACGGCCGGCGCGCTCCTCCCGAGAATCGCGCATCCCTCGCGGCACTGAACCCCTCAGCAACAGGTGACGATCCCATGAAGGTCCAGAACAGCTTCTCGGTCCCCCAGAACCTCCAGTCCACCGCGGGCAAGTCGGCCGGCTCGGCCGGTCTGGATCAGGTCAAGACCCCGCCGGCGCTCCGTCACTTCGACAGCACCTTCGTCATCCCGAAGGCGCAGCAGCACAAGGGCGGCCCCTCCAACGACAAGGCGGCCACCGGTCCTGAGAAGGCGAAGGGCGGGCCGTACAACCTGACCAACCACGGCGGAGCGGTGCTCACCAAGCCGGTCATCCACAACATCTACATCGGCAACTACTGGAGCAGCGGCCAGGGCGCCAAGGACAAGACGGAGAACGAGGCGGCGGCGAAGGACTTCGGCCAGAGCAAGATGATGGACGTGGCCAAGCAGTACGGCGCGGGCGCCACCACCCTCGGCAACTCGACCGTGGTCAGCCAGAGCAGCCCGAAGAAGATGACCGACGCGGACATCCAGAAGGCGGTCAAGACGGCGATCGCGCAGGGCAAGGTCACCAAGGACGCCCAGGGGCTCTACACGGTGATCCTGCCGCCGGGCACGGTGCTCGACGCGGGTGGTGGAGTGACCTCCAAGCAGGGCCTCGGCGGCTACCACGGCAGCTTCGACGACGGCACCGGCAAGCCCGTGTATTACGCGGCGATCGCGTACTCGGACACCAAGGGCAACGGCATCAACTTCGACGGCAAGGCGCAGGACAACATCAACATCACCGAGTCCCACGAGTGGATGGAGGCGATGACCGACCCGGACGTGAACAGCACCATCCCGGGACGCGGCCTCGGCTGGTATGACGACACCGCCGACGGCGAGATCGGCGACCTGATGATGCCGCAGGAGCTCCAGGCCGGCCGGCCGATCAGCCAGTCCTTCGAGAAGGACGCCGGCGGGTTCATGCAGCAGATGGAGTGGAGCAACAAGGACAAGCTGTTCGAGATCGACACCGCCGCCAACCGCACCAAGGTGGCCGGCAACAGCTAGCGCGATCGGGATCGCCGCCACGCCGAACGCGGCGTGGCGGTTCGAGTGACGGGAGGAGAAGGGCGGCCGAAGTCGCCCTCGCCCCGCCCGGGCTCGCCCCGCTGCTAGCACAGGCCAGGTGATCGGCGGCGGCGTCCCCCTCGAGCGAAGCCGTCCTCGGGAGCATGACCTTCCCAAGCTCGAGTCGCCGGTTCGAACCCGGTTCGCCGCTCAGAAAGAAGCCCCGGTTTCGCGAGGTTGCGGAACCGGGGCTTCTTCTTGGTGGTGCATCAGGCGGAGGTGATGCGCCGGCCGATGCAATTGAAGCGAGCACTCCGGGGTGGAGCGCGGCTGTCGTACTCAGTGCACGCGGAAGGTCGGCACCATCACCAGCGCCTGGTCGCGCTCGACGAATGAGCGCCTGACGTCGATCGTCACGACGGAATGGCGGGTGCGGAGCAACTGCGTCCCGGCCGCCTCGAAGCGGAGCGCGCCGGGCCACGTATCGACCCAGCCGCTGCCCTTCCCGGTCGCGAAGCCGCCGGCTGCCCCGAGGCCGACGTGCACCTCGACGCGCTGCACGCCCGGAGGCAGCGCGAACGTCGCCACCGTCTCGACGCGGGCCGTGTCGGCCAGATCCACCAGATCACGGGTCGGCCTCACCTCGACGGGCGCGCCGTCGGCGAGGACGCGCACCTCGTCGAGCGCGACGAGCAGCGATGAGAATCGCTCGGCGCCCACCGCGCCCAGCTGCAGATCGACTCCCACGCTCTCGCCGGCAGGCGATGCCTCGGGCGCCCCGCTCACTGGACCGCCTTCGACCCCGCCGATGTTCCTGGGCCGCGGATCGCCGCACCCGGCGGCGAGCACGGCCGCCAACAACCACTTCACATGCGTCTTCATGGCCGTGTCCCCCTAGTTGCGGTGCGCCTGATGGTTTCCGAACCGCAGCTTGCCTTCTACGCTGAGCACGACGTTCCCGGCGGCGTCGTGAATCACCATCTGCGCGGTGTCGTTGATGCCCGGCTCACCGTCATCCGTGAAAGTGAATTGGATGGTGGCTCCGTCGACGCCGTTGTACTTGCCCACGCCGGTACCGATGAACGTGTCGAAGCCGGCCGACGGCGGCCGCTCGTCCAGATCGGTGTCCTTGCACTCGGCCGAGGTCAGGTCGAGCAGGTGGAAATGGTTGCCGTTCCAGTTGACCTCCAGGCTCTGGCGCGGGTCGTTCGCGTCGCAGCGCAGCTGGAAGCCGTGGGTGATGCGCTGGCCATCCTGGCGGAAGACGCTGCCGCCGCCCGTCATGCGCGGGCCGGGGCGACTCCCTCCGCCCTCCCCGACGCACTCGACGCGCGCGGAGCAGACGGCGCTGCCGCTGTCCCAGCGTACCGTGAAGGAGTTGTCGATCGCGGAGTCATCGCTGCCGTCGAGCTTGGCCATCGCGAGGCACGCCTTCACGTCCCTCAGCTGGACGTCGAACGTCTTCCGTACCTCACCGTCGACCGGCAGCGTGAACGGGGTGTCGAACCCCTCGAACCCCAGGCTTTCGAGCAGCGGGTCTTCGGCACCCAGCACGTCCGAAGGCAGGTCCGGGGCAATGTTCCGTACCACCAGCTCGTATGTCAGCTTCGCCGGGAAGCTGTCGACCACGAGCAACGTCTCGCCATTGACTGTCTTCTCGCACTCGAGCTCATGCCCGAGCGCCGAGGACGTGACCGCCAGGAAACCGACGAGTCCCGCGATGAACCATCTATTTCTCATGAAGCCCCTCCGGCATTCGCCGCTTGCGCAGCCAGACTCAAACGCCGTGCCAAGCATCGCCGCCAGCAGAGCCATCTGGTCCTGGATACTCCGGGCGCGCAGGACAGGTCGCTCGGTGCCGCCCAGGGGAACCTGCGTTCCAGTCAGGGTGGCGCCGCTTACTCAATGTGCAACGGCGGCCGTCACCGCGTCTCGCCGGCTGGCGGTTGGTCCGGCGGCGGCCTGCCATGCAAGCGGGTCATCGGCGGGCCTTCGCGCCTATCGGCTCCCAGGCGCTGGCATTGCTCCGCGCCAAGCATGGAACCCGACCGCTAGCGCCTGGGCCGCCGTGCGGCTGCCGCCAGCAGCGCGAGCGCCAGGGAGGCGACCGCCGGGCCGGAGGCCGCGCCGCAGTCGCAACCCACGGCGAGCGCCTCCGGCGGTGGGCAGCCTTCGGGCGGGCAGCAGGCGCCGCGCTCGCACAGGCCGCTCGAGCACTGCGCCGGCGAAGCGCACGCCTCACCCACGACCAGGTTCTCGATCACCTGCACGTAGGCGCGGTCGTTCCCCAGCGGCGGATCCTCGTAGCGGCTGAATGCCAGCGCGGTCCGGCCGCGCCCGTCGCTGGCGAGCCCGCTAGAGAGGAAATCGGTAGGCGACGTGCCCAGCGACCACCCACCCGGGTCCCGGACGGACCCGTCCAGCCCCACGCGCGCCCCCCGCCGCTCCTCGCTGAAGGGGGCGACGCCCACGTTCCAGGCGACCACGAAGTCCACGCCGTCGAACGCCGCCAGCGCGCCCCCGGCCCGGCCGGTGCCGGAGGCCACCACGAACCCGGCGGGATCCACGAGCGAACCGTCGGAGGCGGCGCGCGCGGCGCGGATGGCCCAGTCCCCTCCATCCGGCGCCACCCACGCCACCAGCACCTCTCCCGACGGTGCGGTGGCGACCGCGGGGCCCTGCTGCTGCGGGAGCGGTGGGGCGACCGGCACGGGGGCCCCGGCGACGCCGCCGCCCTGGATTCGCGCCAGCTGGATCGAGGCCCCGGAGGCCTCCAGCTGGTCCCACGCCACCCACGCGCCCGCGTCGTTGCCGGCCGGCGCCGCCGAAACGCTCGTCGCTCCTGCATCCGGGGCAGAGATCAAGAACGCCGGACCGGGCGGGCCTCCGTCACCCGGCAGGCGCGATCCGTAGACGGCTGGAGAGCTTCCGGCGACCCAGAGCATCACCACGCCATCGCCGTCCCGCACCAGGACGGGAGGATAGAATCCCATCGGAGGCAGGGCGAAGGGCTGGACCGCGCCGTCCAGCGCGACCCTGGCGCCGGCTGGGCCCGCAGTCTCGGCCCACACCACCACCAGCCCTTGCCCGTCGAAGGCGATCATCGGGCGGGAGGCGTATCCCGCATCGGAGATCACGCGCTCGACGGGAGCCGCTGCGCCGCCGTCGAGCAGCACCTCGCCCAGCCGGATGTCCGAGGTCGTCGCGCCGAAGCGACTCCACGCGGCCCACAGGCGCTGCCCGTCGAAGGTGAGGCTGGGCAACTGCTGGGCGGCCGCGGCGATCATCAGCGGCACCGTGGGATCGAGCCCGGTCCCGGTGGGCGCCAACCGCCGGGCGCCTACGCCCCAGTCGGCGCCGGTCTGGAGCATCGCCAGCAGTGGGGCACCCGACGCGACCGCGAGCACCGGTTGGCCGCTCACGTTCGTCCCCGCCGCCGCCGCCACCGCCGGTACGGCGTCCACCACTCCCGACGGGCTGACCCGCGTGGCGAGCACCTGCCGCGTGTCGGGTGTCGCCTGGTAGTCGAACCACGTGGTGAGGAAGCTCCCCGCTACGGCCACCACCTGCACGCCGTACTGATTCTGGGGTCCGCTCCCCAGTCGCAGGCCCGCCGGATCGAGCGGGACCCCGGCGTCGGTCAGGCGCATCGCCCAGGCGGAGACAGGCGCGGTCCCGTAGTCCTCCCAGACCATCAGGTACTCGCTGCCGTCGAAGGCCAGGCGCGCCTCCTGTTGAATCCCGGGCGCGCCGTAGAGGAGCTGCCCCGCAGGGTCGGCGAGCCCGCCGTCCACCGAGATCCGCGCGCCGTAGAGCTCGAAGTCGCCGCTCCGCGAGTCGTCCCAGACCGCGAGGAACTCCGCGCCGTTCCAGCCTGCGCCGGGGAAGCCCTGGTCGCCGGCGGCGACCGCGATCGGCAGCGACTGCGGATCGAGCACCTGCCCGGACGAGGAGACTCGCGCGCCGCGGATGTCGTAGCCGAGCGAACCTGCCCGCACGTCCTCCCAGGCCACCAGGAACATCCCGTTCCCCCCGGCTACTGCGGGCGTGGTGGCCTGGGCTCCCGGCGGCGAGATGGCGAAGCCGTCCGGGTCGAGGACCTGGCCGGCCAAGCTCACGCGGGCGCCGTGAACCGCCAGCTCGCTATAGGAGTCCTCCCAGACCACCAGCCAGTTGGTCCCGTCGAACGCCACCTGCGGGCGGGTCGCATCGTTCAAGCGGTCCCCGGCGATCTTGATCCCGCCCGGGTCGAGCAGTTGCATCGTCGCCGATACCCGCGCGCCGAAGACGTCATAGCTGCCGGAGCGCCAGTTCTGCATCACCACCAGCGCCGTCGAGGGGCTACCGGCCGCCGCGATCGAACCGGTGTTGAAGCCCGCGGGCCCGAAGTCCAGGGCGCCCAGGGGAAGGGGAGGACCCACCTCCAGCGGAGCGACCCGCTGAAATGCTCTCAGCTCCGGCGGAAGGGCGTCGCTGCACGCGAGGCCGGCCACCAGCGGGATCCAGCGGAAGCAGCGCAACCAGCCCTCCGATCGCTGCTCATCCTACCGAGCCCGGCAGAGGGCGCCCCGACCGGCTGGCCGAGTACGGGAGCCGGCGACCGCGAACCCTCTTCCTGGACCTCTGATCGGTATTTGGGGCTAGACCGGCGCGCCCGCCCGGGCCTGCTCCGCGCGCTGGCGCCGGAGGGCGGCGAGGCGCTGGTGGACGAGGAGATCCAGCGGGTCGTGCTCCAGCGCCCGCTCGTAGGCCGCCGCCGCCTGCTGCAGCTCGCCCTGCTGCTCGAAGGCCCGCCCGCACATCGTCTCCAGCGTGGCGTGACTGCCGGCCCGCGGGTGATCGGCGAGGTACCGGCTGCGGAGCTTCTCCAGCTCCGTCACCGTCAGCCCCGCGGCGAGGGCCTGCGCCACGCCTGCGTAGTTCCCGCGGTTCGCGTCCCACTCCGCCCGCCGCAGCGGTTCGGCCAGCGTCTGCAGCGCGCGAGAGATCTTCTCCATCAGCCGCTCCGCCTCCGCCGCCTGCTCCGCCGTCGCCCGCGGCGCCCGGCACCCCTGCAATTGTTTCCGCAGCTCCTTGGCCCGAGCGCGGATCGCCGACGCGTCGGCGTCAGCTGACACGTCGAGCAACCCATATGGGTCCGCCCCGACCGCCGCCACGCGCGTCCGCAGGGGCGCCAGCACCTCCTCCGGACCCGGTCCGCCCACCTCGGCCGCCGGTCGTGGCTCCGCCACCTCCGGCACCGGCTCCCCCTTCAGCAGCGCGGACAGCGCCCGCTTCTGCGGCTCCGTCACGTGGACGAACTGCACGCCCACGCCCTCCGACATCCCCCACGCCTGCGCCTGCGTCGCGCTCACGTGGCGGACCACCTCGCACTCCAGCTTCACCGCCCCGCCCCTCGGCCCGTGGATCCGGAGCGAGAGCGAGGAAAAAACAGGCGGCGCGAACTCCGACCCACCCAGAAACACCCCGTCCTTCGACAACTCCATTCCCGCCGCCTTCCTGAGGACGCCCCCGTCCGGCCTCAGGATTTCCACGTCCATCGGCAGCCGCTGCGGTCGCGGGGTGGGCGGCCGGAGCGCCGCCGGGAGCCCCCGCGGGGCCGGTGTGTCCAGCACCGCCAGCAGGTCCGCCTTCATCATCCGCGCGTCCTGGTACCGATCTTCCGGGCGCTTGGCCATGGCGCGCACGGTGATCTCCGACCAGCGCTTCTGGATCTCCGGCCGGATCGCCACCGGCGGCGGCGGCGGCGTCACCAGGTGCGCCCGCATGAGCTGGCTGACCCTGTCCCCCTGGAACGGGAGCCGGCCGGTGGAGAGCCAATAGGACAGCAACCCCAGCGCGTAGATGTCCGTGCGGCCGTCCACGGAGATGCCCTCGAACTGCTCGGGCGCCATGTACGCCGGCGTGCCCACCACCAGGCCCACCGCGGTGATCGCCTGCGCGTCCTGGACGAGCTTCGCCACCCCGAAGTCCAGCAGCTTCACGAAGGGCGGGCGCCCGCGCGGCTCGATCAGGAAGACGTTGTCCGGCTTGAGGTCGCGGTGGATCACGCCGTGGTCGTGCGCCGCCGCCAGCGCGTCGCACACCTGCGCCAGGATGGGGATCGCCCGCTCTGCTTCCATCGGCCCGGCGGCGAACTTCGAGAGCGGCCGCCCCTCCAGGTACTCCATGATCAGGTAGTGGAGGTCGCCCTCGCGGCAGAGGTCGAAGATCCGCAGGATGTTCTCGTGGCCGATCAGGTTGACCGCGCGCGCCTCGGCATGGAACCGCTGCAGGATGCTGTGGTCGCACGAGAGCGACGGGTGGAGGATCTTCACCGCCACGCGGCTACCGATGACCACGTGCTCGGCGAGGTAGACGGAACCCATCCCCCCCACGCCGAGGCGCTCCAGCAGCCGGAAGCTCCCGAGCTGTCGACCGACCATCGCATCCTCAACAACGAACGCGGGGGCGTTCTTGTTGGACGCCAGCGCGGTGCGGCATGGCTGGGTGGTCTCGTGGTCTTCTCGGCAGAGTTCGCAGCGCATGAGGGGGTCGGCCAGGGGCTTCTTTGGAAGGGGCTGCACTGCGAGTGTGCAAGAGCCGTGCTTCCGGTTTTGTCGCCCTGGCGACGACGAGCGGGCACTTCAAGCCAGGGGGTGGGTCTGAAGAAACTTCACCCGCACCGGCGGCCCCGGCTGCACCATTTTCGGGGTGATGCGGGGCTACCGCTCGAGGTGATCGATCGACTCGGCCGCCTTGCGCGCCTCGTCCGAGCGGCCGATGACGAGCTGGACCAGGGGCCGCGCCCCGCCCTTCACGTCCTGGGCGTCCGCCCGGAGGACGGGCGTCACCTCGACGGTCGTCCCTCCCTCGACCTCGCGGATCACCGCCTTGGCCCAGGCGTCGGTCGTCCGCAGCGAGCGCACCAGCAGCTCGCGCGGCGCGCCGTCCGGGGCCCGTTCGGTGAGGGTGACCCCGGCCGTCCCCCGGAACTGTTCACGGTAGAACGATGCAACGCGGGCAAACCCCAGCGGCAGGCGGAAGAGCTTCTGCCCGGGGGCGATGGCGGGCGGCTTGCCTCCGATCATGGGGAGCGGGAACGGCTCGGGCGGCGCCTGCTCTCCCGCCCCCGCTCCTCCAGGGAGTCCGAGCGTCAGCACGGCGAGCGCGGCGGCGAGGGCGAGGCGGAGCGTGGGTTGTGGGCGCATGCGTCACTAGCTTAACGGGGGTGGGGGAGTCGGAAGGAGCGTGCGCGGATGCAGCCGGTTCGGACGTGGATCGTGGTCGCGGACAGCGCGCGGGCCCGGATTTTCTTCTCGGAGCGGCGGACCCAGGACTGGCAGCTGGTGGAGGCGCTGGAGCACCCGGAGTCGCGGGCGCGCACCCCGGAGCTGGTGACGGAGAGGCCGGCCATGGAGCGCGGCGAGCTGCCCAAGGAGCGCGAAGGTGATCTGTTCGCCCGGCAGCTGGCGCGGCGCCTGGAGCGCGCCTTCCACGCCCACGAGTTCCGCCGCGTGGTGCTGGTGGCGCCGCCGGAGATGATGGGGTACCTGCGGCGCGCGCTCGCGCCGGCGGTCGCCGCCGCGGTGACGCACGAGATCACCAAGGACCTCTCGCAGCTGCGGCAGGACGAGTTGGAGGACCGCATCGCCAGCTGGTGACGCGGCTCGCGGAGGGTTCGAGTGGCGACGGTGGACGCGGCGCTCGAACCGCATCGCCAGCCTGGTGAAGGAGCCTCGCCTGTACCGCGCCGCGGCGCCGCTCGCCGCGGTGACCGGACGACCACCGCGCCTGGTGGGTGACATAGGCTCGCGCGGGCGTGCAATCGCTCGAACGGCAGGCCCAGTCGCCGCGCTCCCCGCTCCAGCCGCTGGTGGCCGCCGCGCTCGGGATGATCGCCGTGCTGGCGTTCGTGGACGCGCTCTCGCCGGCGGTGTTCTGGGTGGAGAAGCTGTACCTGGGCGGCCTGGCGGTGGCGCTGGGGATGTGCGCGCAGCGGGTGTGGCGGGGGAGGCCGGGGGCGGCGCTGTGGACGGCCGCGGCGCTGGGCGCGGATGCCGCGGTGGCCGCCAGCGCGGGCGCGCTCACCCTGGGTGGGGCGGCGGTGGCGGTCGCGGTCGCGCTGGCCGCGGCGCTGGCCGAGCGCGGTCCGGAGCCACTTCCCCAGCGATGGTGGATGGGCGGCGCGCTGGCGGCGTGGGCGGCGCTGTGCGCGTTCCTGGTGGCGGGGTTCCCGCCCAGCGTCGATCTGCCGGCGCACGGCGCGCAGATGCAGACCATGGTGGAGATCCTCCGCGGCGCCGAGGACGTGCGCGCGGTGTACCGCCTGCGTTTTCCCCTCGGGTACGGGCTGCCGTACTGGCTGTTCCTCCCGGTGGCGTGGGTGTCGAACGGCGCGGTGGCGATGCGCGCCGCGCTGTGGGCCGCGCTGGTGGCGTTCCCCGTCTCGGTGGCCGCGCTGCTCCGCGCCGCCGGGCGGCCGGTGACGGTGGCGGTGGTCGCGCTCTCGCTGCCGCTCGTGTTCAACCTCTCGTACTGGTACGGCCTCGTGTCGGGGCTGTTCGCGCAACCGCTGGCGCTGCTGGGGCTGGCCGCGTACCTGATGGCGCTCGAGGGGGAGGGCGGGCGGTGGCGGTGGGTGGCGCTGGCGAACGTCGCCGGCGCGGCGTGCCTGCTCTCGCACCTGGTAGCGTTCGCGGTGCTGGCGTTCCTGGTAGGCGTGGCGGCGCTCGTCTCGCGGCCCCGCGCGCAGGCCCTCCGCCTGGGAGCGCTCTCGCTGGGGGCGCCCATGCTGCTCTCGTTGCCGAAGGCGTGGTCGATGGCCTTCCGCGCCGTCACCCCCGGCGACTGGCCGGAGAACTTCTACGGCGCCGAGGCGCACCTGAACTGGTTCTTCAAGAACTACCGCCCGGAGGGCGTGCTGGCGGTGGCGGGGCCGCTGGCGGTCGCGCTGGGGTTCGCCGGGCTGTGGTGGTGGCGGAGGAGGTCGGAGCCGTCGGCGCTGCCGGTGGCGTTGTTGCTGGGCATGGTCGCGCTCTACGCAGTCACGCCGAAGACGCTCTCCGGCATCTACCTCATCGCCATGCGGCTGCCGGTATTCGCGGGCGCGCTGGCGCTGCTGCTGGTGCCGTGGACGTCGGTGCCGCGTTTCGCCCGGGTGGGGATGCTGGTGGTCACGGCGGCCTCGCTGGCGGAGACCACCTGGTTCCACGTCCGCTTCAAGCGCGAGGTGGCGGGCCTGGAGGACCTCGTCTGGTCAGGCCCGCGCCCCGGCCGCCACGGCTACGTGCCGCTCAGCGGGACGCCGGTGCTCGGCAGCCACCACATCTACGCCGAGCACCTGGGCCAGTGGTGGACCGCCGAGCGCGGCGGGGTGGGCCACCACTTCTTCGCCGACGCCGAGCACCACCCGGTGGCCTTCCAGCCCGGCGTCACGGCCCCGGCGTCCCTGGAGTACGCGAAGGACCAGGTGGGCTGGTTCGACGAGCTCCTCGTCTACGGAGATGGCCCGCTCCCCGACTGGCTGGCGGGCTTCGACGAGGTTGAACGGGCGGGCGCGCACTGGCGAAAGCTGCGGCGGCGCCGCTGAGACAGGAGGCGGCCTCTCAAACGAAAGATCGCAGGTACCGCGCTACCTTGGCCGCGTTCTGCCGCTGCTCCGGGGTCATGCTCTTCCGGATCGAAAGGAGGAGGTCGCCGGCATTCGACGGGAATGAGCCCGTCCTCCGACTCTGGGCACTCCCCTTGCGGGCAGCCGATGATGCGCGCGCAGGGGCCTTCTTCTTGGCCTTCCGGATCGACCGAGCTCCGCGCTTGCTCATCCTATGGTCCCCTCGAAGAGGTTACTCATCGTACCATTTTCGCGCTGCGAGCGGCATTCGTTCCGTCTGACTCGCTGCGACGCCTCCCTTTTCGTTCCTGTCAGTAGTTGGCCCAGGACGGTGGCTGCTGCAGCACGACGTCAGATGTCCGGCGCAGCGTGATCCGGACGCTATTCCCGTGATCGGACCGGCCATCTAGCGTCCAGTTCTCCTCATCGTCGACGGCGCATTGGAGAAGTAACGCATGTGCCCCCTTCCAGATTTCAAGCTCTTGAGCGAGACCGCTGCCATCGCGCCACAAGGCGATCTTGTAGCTCCGCGCGTCCATTCGTTCGGCCCGTCTGACGAGCCCGAGGGACGTCAGCGTCAGGACAGACGAACCCGGATCTTCCGAAAGCGCCGTCGAGCACTTCCCGGCCCATCGGCGCTCGAGCTGTGGGCCGTCCATGAGGAGGGCCACCACTAGATTCGGACCGATGGCCCTGAATGCAGAGTGGACGGGCTCCACGCGCGCGAGATCCTCGCAGACGAGCGAACCGAGGATGGCTCCGTGACGGAACTGCCAGAACATCGCCTCGCGCAAGCCGCTCTCCGCGCACAGATCGATGTCTTCCCACCATCGCTTCTCACGGTTCAAGCCAGGAAGGCCGTACATCGCGAGTTGCCCGCGCTCCAAACGCCACCGGTGGTGCTTGGCCTGCGTCCAGACGATGGGATTGCGGCCGAGCAAGGCAGTGTAGACCTCATTGCGGATCCGGCCGGACTGCTCGGTGCGAATCCCACCGATGAGGAACTGGGCCTTGGTGCGGTGCTTCAGGGTGACCGCGAGGCTTTGGATGATCTGCAGGTCGAGCGCAAGCTCGGGGAAGATCACGCCGTCGACCCTCGCGGGGCACTGAGCGATGAGGTCAAGCACGAATCGACCCAGATCTGCACTCCTCAACCTTCGTCGAGACGACGTGCGAAGCCAGGCCTGATCGAGTCGGAAGAATTCAGCGCTCCCCGGACACTCGTGCCCGGTCGCTCGGAACGAGTGCGGCGGGACCTCGTATGGAAATGGGATCAGGAGCAGGTTCAACTCCTGATCATGAGCGTGCTTGTCGGCTGGCCCCGGGAACCAGTGGGTCAGGACCTCTCGCTTATGCGGAAGGAGCGCCAGGTTGTGAGACAGGGAGCGCAACGTGCACCCGACCTGGGCCGTCCTGGTCTTCGGCTGAACGCACGCCGCCTCGGGACTGATCCACAAACAGCAACTGTGCGGCAGGTTCTCCAGGAGCGGTGCATCTTGTTTACGATCAGATGGCTTTATCGCCCGTGCGATGGTCTTGGTGTCGAATCTCACATGCTTGGGACCCCTGCTTCTCAGAAGCATTCCCCCCCTGGTCCCGTCACGACGTGACGTCGTGTTCCTGCCCTACGTGACGGCCTGCTGTCCAGCGTCGCCGGCGTGAGTCGGTCGCCCGCCGAAGC